>JALHPV010000019.1 GCA_022842285.1 Kofleriaceae bacterium | reverse complement strand
CCGTCATCGAATAGACGAAGCGCGTCGGCTTCGCGGTGTCGCGATCGAGCGTGGCGACGAGTGCGTCGTCGGTCATCTCGTACGTGATCGTCTTCGGCGAGTCGTGCTCGGGGTTCGAAAACGTCGCGATGTTCTCCGCCGTGCTCGACACGCGGAACTCGGTGCGCGTCGTGCCGCCCGGCATCGCGATGAAGCGCAGGACGCCATCGGCCATGGCCGCGCTGTCGCCGTCGTCGATGATCATCACCTCGAACTCACCGGGCGCAGGGAACGCGATGCCGTACATCGCCCCGGCCGCGGCGACCCAGAACTCCCTGCCCTCCTCGCCGAGCGCCCAGTTGCCGAGCATGAAGGCGAGCGGCCGCAGCGCGGGGGACAGCTCGGGGTCGACCTCCGCGACCGTCGCTTCCGTCGGCGTGACCGTGTCCGGCGGCTTCGTGCTTCCACCGCACCCGAGCAACGCCACCGCCAGCACGAGCTGCTTCATGCGGCGGACGATAGCGCGCGCCGCATGCGCCTCACCGCATCGGTGAGCTCACTTTCGCTGTACTGCGCGAACGCCAGCCGCATGAACGGCAGCGGTTTACCGTCGAGCGCGTAGTCCTTCCCCGTCGCAAAGGCCACGCCCAAGGTCGCGCACTTCCTCTGCCACGCCGGGAGATCGATGTCGTCGGCGACGCGCACCCACAGCGTGATGCCACCCGGCGGCACGACGACCTCGACGCTGTCGCGCAGCTCTTTACCGAGCGCGCTGATCAACGCCTCGCGCCGCGCCGCGATCACGCGTCGTTGCTTGCGCGCATGCCGCTGCAGCTCGCCGTCCTCGAGGAGCGCTGCCACCGCGAGCTCGAGCACCTGATCGCCCTGCCGATCGATCGCGAACCGCAGCCGTCCGAGCTGCTCGATGACTCGCTCGTGCGCGACGACGAACCCGAGCCGCAGCCCCGGCGCGAGCGTCTTCGACAGCGTGCCCGCGTAGATGACGGTCTCACCTCGATCCGTCGCCGCGAGCGGGGCCACCGGCCGCCCCTCGAAGTGGAACTCGTAGTCGTAGTCGTCCTCGATGATCGCCATGCCATCGCGCCGCGCGCGCGTGAGCAGGGCCATTCGTCGCGCGGGTGACAGCGTCACCGTCGTCGGATACTGGTGATGCGGCGTGGTGTACACGCAGCGGACACCGGCCGGAATCTTGTCGACGACGAGGCCCGCCTCGTCGAGCGGCACGCCGACCAGCTTCGCCCCCGCGCCGGCCAATGACCGCCACGCCGGCGGATAGCCGATCGCCTCCACGGCCGCGATGCCGCCGCGCGCACGACCACCGCCCCCGCGCCGAGCTGCGGTGTCGACCGACGGGCGCTCGATCAACAGGCGCGCCGCGAGCTCGATGCCCATCTGACTGCCGCGCACGATCATGACGTTGTCGGCCGTCGCCGGAATTCCACGCGTGGTGCGCACGAGCTCCGCGATCGCCTCGCGCAGCCGCGGCACGCCGAGCGGATCGCCATACGACAGCGCGTCGCGCCCCGCCTGCCCCCGCAGCGCTCTCCGATACGCGCGCGCGAGGTCCGTCGTCGGCGCGAGCCGCGGATCCGGCACACCCGCCGAGAGCGAATACAGCGGCTCGGCCGTAGCAACCTCCGGGGCACGGTCGTGCGTCCGCCCGATCGATCCCCTGGCGTCGATGACGTCGTGGCGTCCAACCTCCGAAGCACGAGTGCGGGTCCGCCCCATCGATCCCTTGGCGTCTGGGGCGACTTGGCGTCCAACCGCCGAAGCACGAGTGCGGGTCCGCCCCATCGATCCCTTGGCGTCTACGGCGTCTTGGCGTCCAACCTCCGAAGCACGGTCGTGCGTCCGCCCCATCGATCCCTTGGCGTCTGGGGCGACTTGGCGTCCAACCTCCGGGGCACGGTCGTGCGTCCGCCCCATCGATCCCTTGGCGTCTGGGGCGACTCGGCGTCCAACCTCCGGGGCACGGTCGTGCGTCCGCCCCATCGATCCCTTGGCGTCTGGGGCGACTTGGCGTCCAACCTCCGAAGCACGGTCGTGCGTCCGCCCCATCGATCCCTTGGCGTCTGGGGCGACTTGGCGTCGAAACTCCGGGGCACGAGTGCCGACGGGGGTACGAGTGCCGACGGGGGCACGCGTACCGACGGGCGCACGAGCCCGCAGCGAAAACGGGACCACCACCGGCTCGACCTCGACGACCGCGAACGCCGCGCGCGCCGCCATGTGCGTCGCCACTGACGGAGGACGAGCATTCCGATCCGGGATATCCGCCGCGATGCGCGTGCCGGCCGGTCCCTCGGCCACGGCCCAGCCTTGCGCGATCAGCTCGTCATACGCGGCGACGATCGTGTTGCGGTTCACGTTCAACTGCGCGGCGAGCGTGCGCGTCGACGGCAACTTGTCGCCGGCCCGCAACGCGCCGCGCCGCACGTCCGCGACGATCGCCTCGGCGAGCTGGACGAACACCGGGACACGGGCACGCACGATGGACCACATGACTTCTCCATCTTGGACCTTTTGCATGGTCCATTGGTAGACGAAGGTGACGCCATGCTGACGGACCGCACCCGAGTGCGTCGACACGCCGATCGCGGCAGCCACGACCGCGCCACCATCCACGCCATCCTCGACGAGGCTTACGTCTGCCACGTGGGCTTCGTCGCCGAGGGGAGTCCCGTCGTGATCCCGACGGCCTTCGTGCGCGTCGACGATGCCATCTACCTGCACGGCGCCGTGGCGAATCACATGCTGAGGTCACTCGCCGGTGGCGCGTGCTGCGTGACGGTCACGCTGCTCGATGCACTCGTGCTCGCGAAGTCTGCGTTCCATCATTCGATGAACTACCGCTCGGTCGTCGTGTTCGGGCGGGGCCGCGTCGTCGACACTCACGACCAGAAGCGGGCGGTGCTCGATGCGCTCGTCGATCGCCTGGCTCCGCAGCGCTCGCTGCACACGCGCGGGCCCGACGACAGCGAGCTCCGCGCGACGCTTGTCATCGAGGTGCCCATCACCGAGGCGAGCGCGAAGATCCGCAGTGGTCCGCCCGTCGACTCCGCGGAGGACCTCGTCCTGCCCCACTGGTCGGGCCTGATTCCCATCGTGACCTCGCTGGGAGCCCCGATCCCGGCTCCCTGAGCCCCGGTCCACGGTTCCCCAGTGGTATCGTGCACCTCGGGGATCGTGACGCACATTCGCACCTGGTTTGCGGCGGGCATCGCTGCGCTGTTGTTGGCCCCAACCTCGGTGGGCGCACAGCCCGAGGACGGCATGCCGCCCGAGGATGGTGCACCACCGGTGGAGGACCCACCGACGGACGCGCCGTCCGAGGAGCCAGAGCCGACGACCGGCATCGTGACCGGCGTCGTCGATTCGCCCGAGCTCGAGGCGCCCCTGGCCGGCGCGCAGGTCGTCGTCGACGGGACGACCACGACAGTCGCGACCGACGACGTGGGTAACTTCCAGCTCGAGCTCGCCCCCGGCAAGTACACGCTGCGCTTCGAGCTCGCCGGCTTCGAGACGGTGCGGCGCACGGTGAACATCAGCGCGGGTGGGGAGGTGTCGCTCGACATCTCGATGGTGGCGGCCACCGAGGTCGAGGGCGGCGAGGAAGTCATCGTCGTCGTCGGTTCGCGCACCGCGCGCAGCAACCTCGAGACCACCGTCCCGGTCGACATCGTGACGGCGCAGGAGATGGCCCGGACGGGCACCACCGAGACGTCGCGCGTCCTGCATCGCCTCGCGCCGAGCTTCAATGCGACGCCGCAGACGATCGCCGATGGCACCGATCACATCGACCCGGCAAGCCTGCGTGGCCTGGGGCCAGATCAGGTGCTCGTCCTCGTGAACGGCAAGCGCCGCCATCGCAGCGCGCTGCTCCACCTGAACGGCACGTTCGGGCGCGGCACCGTCGGTGTCGACCTCAACGCGATTCCGACGTTCATGATCAAGCGCATCGAGATCCTGCGCGACGGCGCGGCCTCGCAGTACGGATCGGATGCGATCGCCGGCGTCATCAACATCGTCACGAAGGACGCGGTCGATCAGGTCGAGCTCTCGCAGACCGTGGGCGTGACGGGCTCGGGGGACGGCGCTCAGTTCCAGACCGCCGCGAACTACGGCTTCAAGCTCGGCGAGTCGGGCTTCGTGAACCTGACCGGCATGTTCCTGTCGAAGGGCGCGACCAATCGCACCGGTGACTTCACGGGCACGGTCTACACCGACGACCGCGCCATGGATGACGCCATCCTCGCCGACAACAACCTGTCGCGCTCGGACTTCGAGATGCGTATCGGCGAGGCGGAGGCCACCGCGGGCCAGGGTGGCTTCAACCTCGAGCTCCCGACGAAGGACGGCGCCGCGTTCTACGCGAACGGCGATGTGTCGTACCGGCGGGGCGAGGCCGGCGGCTTCTATCGCTTCCCCAAGCAGACGTCGCAGAACGTCCCCGAGTTCTATCCGGACGGCTTCCTGCCGATCATCCAGACGAATATTCGCGACCTCGCGCTCACCACCGGGTGGCGCAAGAAGAGCGAGAACTGGGACCTCGACGTCAGCCTGACCCACGGCCGCAACGAGTTCGCGTTCAACATCGACAACAGCGTCAACGCATCGCTCGGGACATCGAGCCCGACGACGTTCGAGGCTGGCACCCTCGCGTTCGCTCAGACCCTCGGTAACGTCGACGTGGTTCGCACGATTCCGTGGGAGGCGCTCGAGTCGCTCTCGTTCGTCGCGGGTGGTGAGTTCCGCGTCGAGAACTACCAGATCACGGCTGGCGACGAGGCCAGCTACTCGCTCGGCACGGAGACGTTCGGCGATCCGCCGCAGCCCAAGGCTCCAGGCGCGCAGGTGTTCCCGGGCTTCCAGCCGAGCAACGAGGTGGATCGCACCCGCAACAGCGTCGGCGTGTACATGGGCTTCGAGAGCAAGCTGACGAAGCGCATCACGGCCGACCTCGGTGGCCGCTTCGAGCAGTACTCGGACTTCGGTAACTCGATCATCGGCAAGGCGGCCACCCGCGTCGAGATCCTCGATGGCTTCGCGCTGCGGGCCGCGGCGAGCACCGGCTTCCGCGCGCCGTCGCTGCACCAGCTCTGGTTCTCGAACATCGCCACGCAGTTCTTGCCGAATCCGATGACGGGGGTGCTCGAGCCGGCGCAGGTGCTCACGAGCAACAACTCGAGCCCCGTCACGAAGGCGTTCGGCATTCCGGACCTGAACGAGGAGACGGCGATCAACTTCTCGGGCGGCGCGACGCTCCGCCCCAAGGAGGGCCTCTCGATCACGGCGGACGCCTACTACATCAGGCTGCGTGACCGCATCGTGCTCACGAGCCAGTTCACGAACGCGAACCCGATCGTCGCCGACATCCTCACGCCCTTCCCGGGAGTGAGTCAGGCGCAGTTCTTCGCCAACGCCATCGATACCAAGACCGTGGGCGTCGACGTGGTCGCGGACTACTCGGTCGAGCTGGGCGACGCGGGCACCCTGGGAACGACGGTGTCGGCCAACTTCACCAGGACCACTGTGACCGACATCAACATCCCGCGGTCGCTGCGGGAGCGATTCGGCGCTGATTCCGAACAGTTGAAGACGTTCTTCTTCGGCCGGCTCGCCGAGAACCGGATCGAGGACGCCCTGCCCCGCCAGAAGGGGACGGCCGCCATCCGCTATTCCGTGAAATCCTTCGGCGCGCTGGTGCGTGGGAATTACTATGGACGGGTCAAGTTCGAGCCCGACAACTCGGCCAATGACGAGACCTTCGGAGCGAAAGCCATCTTCGACGTGAGCCTCGACGTAAAGCTCGGATCGCGCACGCGCCTGACCATCGGCGCGGACAACGTGTTCAACACGTTTCCGGATCGGCAGACGAAAGCAGCCAATATCAGCGATGGCCGGTTCATCTATAGCCGTAACGTGAGTCAGTTCGGCATCAACGGTGGCTTCTACTACACGAAGCTCGAGCTGACCCTGTGAGGGAGGCGGCGGCTCAGTGAGCGACGCGCGACCGAGCGAATCGTTCGGTCCGTATGCCGTGTTCGAACGGCTGGGCGCCGGCGGCATGGCCACGGTGCACCGCGCCAAGAAGCAGGGCATTGCCGGGTTCGAGCGGCAGGTTGCTCTGAAGCGGATGCTGCCGCATCTGTCGGAGGACGACGACTTCGTCGAGTCGTTCATCCGGGAGGCGAAGGTCGCCTCCATGCTCGTGCATCCCAACATCGCGCAGATCTACGACTTCGGCAAAGTCGCCGAGACGTACTTCATCGCGATGGAGCTCGTCGACGGCCCCGACGTGCGGCGGCTCTTGCGCTACGCGCGGCGGGTCGGCCAGCTGATCCCGCTCCCCGTCGTGCTCGCGCTGCTCTCGGAGACCTGCGAGGCCCTCCACTACGCGCACACCTTCGTCGATGACGAGACCGGCGAGCCGCTCGACATCGTCCACCGCGATGTCTCGCCGTCGAACCTCATCGTCGCGCCCACCGGTCACATGAAGGTGATCGACTTCGGTATCGCGAAGGCGTCGAGCGCGCAGCTCCACACCGACGGTGGCCGGGTGAAGGGCAAGTACGCGTATATGGCGCCCGAGGCCGCGGCCGGGATGGCGCTGGGATCCGCGAGCGATGTGTTCTCGCTCGGCGTGGTCGCGCACGAGATGTTGACGCTGCGCCCGCTGTTCTCGGCGACGACAGACCTCGAGACGATCATGAAGATCCGCGAGGCTCCGATTCCGCGGCCGTCGGATCACAACGCGAGCGTGCCGCCCGGCCTCGACGACGTGGTGCTCGCCGCCCTTGCGCGCAACCCACGGGATCGCCTGCCGAGTGCCGGCGCTTTCCGCTCGATGCTGGACGAGGTGTCTCGCTACGCGGGCCTGCATTGGTCCGCGCGTGACGTGCAGGACTGGCTCGCGCAGATTCCGCCCGAGGAGGGCGGACGTGTCTCGGGGCGCGCCAGCATGCGCAACTCGCGGGCGACCGGCGGTCCCCCGACGCCCGGTTACACCCCCTCGGATCAGCCGTATGCGATGCGGGACCGGCTGCCACTCGCGGCGCCGCCGGAGACGTCCATCGCGCGGAAGAGCACGCCGACGGGCACTCCTGGGAACGCGGTCATGTCGGGCGTCCAGGGCCAGGCGCGCCAGACCGCGCCCGCGATGCCGATGCTCGACTTCTCGGTCTCGCTGCCCTCGCCCGTCCGCGGCGTGCAGCAGGTACCGCCCACGCCCCCACCGCAGACGCCCGAGTACACGCCCTCGTCGCAGTCGTTGCCGGTCGTGCCGTTTCCGCATCACCCGTCACAGCCGTCGGTGTCGCAGGTCGCGCGTCCGAGCCTCGCACCGATTCCGGCGCCGCCACCAACGGCCGACGGTCGCAAGAGGATGTGGCCGCTGCTGCTCCTGCTGTTATTGCTCGCGGGTGGCGGGTTCGCCGTGGCCATGGTCGTGCTGCGCGGGGGCTCCGACGAGATGAAGCCGACCAGCGAGCCGATCGCGACGACGACGGAGACTGGTTCGGCGGCGACACAGACGCCGCCGGAACGTGGCGGTGGCAGCAGCGATCCCGCGCCGACGCGCGAGCCGACGGTGGCGCCTGGAGTGGGCGTGGCCGATCCCGACGAGACGACCGACGCGCAGCCGGGGACGCCCATCGATGCCGCGATCACGAAGCCCGCCACGGGCGGCCCGGGCGACGGCAAGGAGGCCCCGGACCAGCCGGACCGACCCGACAAGCCGCGGAAGCCCGATCGCGACAAGAAGCCCGAGAAGGTCGAGCCGGCCCCCAAGAAGCCCGAGGTCGCCATCGTCACGCCGCCACCCGTGGAGCCGGAGCCGGTGAAGCAGCCTGATCCGCCGCCGGTCCAGCCGACCAAGCCGCCGGTCCAGCCGACCAAGCCGCCGGTCCAGCCGACCAAGCCGCCGGTCCAGCCGGCCAAGCCCACCATCGCCGCCGTGTCCGCAACCGCCGTGAAGAAGCTCTCGGGCGAGCTACCGACGCTGAAGAGCACCGGAGGCGCGACCTCGGGTCAGGTGATGGCGAAGGTCTGCATCAGCGAGAGCGGCAAGGTCTCCTCCGTCGACATCAAGAAGGCGCCCGACGGCGTCGCGACGCAGCTGCAGTCCGCGATCAAGACGTGGAAGTACGCGCCCTACAAGAACCAGGACGGCGTGGTGACGCCGGCGTGCTTCCTGTACAGCGTGAAGATCGTCCTGAAGTCGGCGGAGTAGCCTCAGCGCTGCTTGCCGAAGCGGCCCTCGAAGTCGAGATCCGCATCGACGGTCCGACTCATCCTCCGATCGTCGCCGAACACGTCGTTGGAGGGCCGCCAGCGGCTGGATTGTGGGATGCGAGCCTCGAGCTCGGCATCCTCGTCGTGGCGCTGCGTTCGCTTGTTCCGGTATCCAACTCTGTCGGCCGGGGTCTGCCTACGCTTGTCCATACGTCCTCCGATGGAAGACTCGGCGACCCGAATGGACCGCCAACCACGTTCAAGTCACTCGTACCGTCCGTCGCAGCTCCATCTCCTTGCAGATGGGATCGATTCGTTCCGTCGAATCGCGTCGATTGTTCTGCGGCATGTCACGCGTCCGCGTGAAGGTACTGGCGAGTGTGCGCCGATCTCAGGGTGTCTTCGTCACCGTGGCTTCCAACGTCTTGAATCCGTCGCCGGTGGTCTGTCGTGCTTCCGATGCGATGCGTGGACAAGCTGTCCTTGCGGTGCTCGGTATGACCTGGTGGCGATTTGAGGTGGTGACGACCTGTCGTTCCTTTGCAGCAACGACGCCTGCTGGCTATCCGTGGGTGGGCGGTCCGTTCCGATCGCCGAGTCGTAGGCAGGTGGAGCAGCACCCGTGCCAGCGCGACCCGTGCACGGAGACGCTGAATTCGGCGCTTCGCGCGTGACGCGCGCAGCAGCGCGCATTCCTTGCTGTCACGCGTGACTATCGAGCGCAGGAAAATCGCTGTGCGGCGGGGGCCTACCCCGCGCAACTCAGGTACCGCGGAGCATGCTGGTCGTCGGGCGATCGACGTCGATCTCCGTGCTCGTCGCGGCTGCGATGCGGGTCTCGATCTCCGCCGGCGTGGGCTCCTGCGAGCTCGGGAGATCCCAGATGCGCAGGGTGCCATCGTTCGACGCCGTCACGAGGTCATTCGTGGCGCGCCACGCGATGCGATTCACCGGCGCCGTGTGGCCGCGCAGCACCCGGTGGCGTGCAGTCCCCAGCGTCCAGACGCGGACGGTGCGGTCGTAGCTCGCCGACGCGAGACGCGTCCCGTCGGGCGAGAAGGCGACATCCATGACGAGATCGGTGTGGCCGCGCAGCACCTCGATGAGGCGGCCGTCCGTCGTGTTCCAGACGCGTACGGTGCGGTCGGTCATCGCCGCCGCGATGAGGGTGCCATCGGCCGACACGGCGATGCGCGTGCAGACGAAGTTGCTCGTGGGTAGCTCGCGCACGGCGACGCCCTCGAGCATCGCCAGGCTGCCGTCGCAGCGCCGCATGACGAGGCGATCGCGGACGGGCTCGAACTCGGCGTGGTTCCAGCACCACGCCGGGCCCTTGCCGAGCACGGTCTCGGTGCCATCGAGGGCAACGACCTTCGCGGTGTCCCCGACCTGGATCGCGACGCGCCCATCCTTGGCCACGGCGAAGGTGCGCACGGCGGTGGGTCCCCGCTCGAGCAGCGTGCCCACGCCCGTGGCGAGATCCCAGCGGCGCAGCGTGCCGTCGTACGACGACATCAGGAGCGTCTTCGAGTCGGGCGACCAGCGTGCCGCATTGATGACGCTCTCGTAGCCGCGCAGCACGAGCGGCGCCCCCGTCCGCTTGCGCACCTCGAGCGAGAGATCGGCGCCGGGCACCAGCAACAACTCGCCATCGGGAGACGGCAGACCGAGACCGAGGCCGCGCGGATCCGTCGCCCACGAGAAGATGGGCACGCGATGCCCCGAGGCGAGGTTCCACCAGGCGACCTCGCCCTTCGTCGTCACGAGCGCCCGATCGCCCCGGACTTCCATCGAGTCGACCGGCTCGCCTTCGACGAGCACACGCGCGCCGGGCTGGTCGACGCGCCAGACGCGCAGGCTGCCGTCGAGGCTCGACGTCACGGCCCACCGCTCGTCGGGGGAGAAACGCGCCTTCACGACGTCGTCGTCGTGACCACGTAGGACCTGCGAGGTGCCATCATTGATCGCGAAGATGCGGGCGGTGCCGTCGTCGCTGGCGGTGAGGAGGCGGCGCCCATCGCGCGACCACTGCACGGTGTAGAGCGAGTCGGTGTGACCGCGCAGCTCGCGACGCTCGCACGTCACCATGTCGACGAGCACGACGTCGTGATCCGAACCGGCCAGTGCCAGCGTGCGGCCATCGGGCGACCACTCGACGTCGAAGAGCTTGCCGGCGAACCCCGTGAGTCTCTGGAGCTCGCCGCCGGCGAACGGCACCACCCACACCGTCGTGCCGTCGTGGACAAGCACGGTATCGCCGGTGGGCGACATCGCGATGTGCGAGATGGCCTTGTCGATGCGCGCGAGCGGCCGCAAGGTCTGGCCCGTCGGCCCCTGCGTGACCGCCGCGATCTGATTCGCGGTGATGCTCGTGACCTGGCGCGACCAGTTCGCCTTCGCCGCGACGGTCCGGAACACCTGCGCATCACCGAGCTGCGTCACTTCGCCGCCGGTGGTGGCCACCACCTCGAGCGCGCCGGCGTCGCCGCCGTAGAGCACGCGCGAGCCGTCGGCCGACACGGCCAGCGTCGTGATCGGACGCGGCCCATGCGCGAGGACTCTCGCCTCGATGGCACGCCCGCCGGGCTCGTGAGCGGGCAGTGGCCACAGCCTGACTTCGCCCAGGACGCTCGCGGTCACGGCGAAGTCGCCACGCGGCGAGACGGCCATCATCTCCGTCGCCGACTCGCCACGGCCGAGCTCGGACATCGTGCCCGTCTCGAGATCGTAGGCGCGCACGACGCCATCGCGGGCCACGGTCACGATCGTCTTGCCGTCGGGGGTGAACTCCGCGTCGTGCACCCAGTCGCCGGGGCGGAACACGTGACGGGAGACGCCGGCGGCCTCGGCCTCGTCGAGGACCGCGAGCACATGGGCGGCATTGCTCCCATCGATGCGGAGCTGGCGCAGCCAGGCGAGCGTGGCCGTCGGATCCTTGCGCAGTGACGTGACCGCCTGGAGCAGCACGAGCTCTTGCTGCCGACCCTCGGCCTGGCTGCGGGCGGTGACGGCGAGGCGGCGCTCGTTGCGGGCGTTGTTGCGCTCGACGACGACGCGCTGGAACGAGCTGACACCGATGCCACCGAGCGCGACCGCACTCGCGACCGCCACCGCCACCACGCCGCGGTGCTGCGACAGCTTCTTCCGCAGGATCGACCAGGCCGTGTACGAGTGGGCGCTGACGAGCTGCCCCATCTTGAAGTGACGGAGGTCCTCGGCGAGCGCGGTCGCGTTCGGATAACGCTCGCTCGGCACGCGGGCCATCGCCTTGCCGACGATGGTGGCGAGCTCGGGCGGCACGTTCGGGACGACGAGCGGCAGGGGACGCGGTGGCCCGGCGAGGACGCGATCGAGCGTGCCCTGCGGTGTGTCGTCGTGATGCGGCGGGGCGCCGGCGAGCATCTCGTAGAGCACGGCGCCGATCGCGTAGACGTCTGCGCGCTCGTCGACCTCGTCGCCGCGCGCCTGCTCGGGCGCCATGTACGCGGGCGTGCCGACGACCTTGCCGGACACGGTCTCGACGCCGCTCCCGATCGCGATCGCGAGATCCGCATCGGGCTCGGGGAGGTCCTGCGTGCAGTCGCGTGCGAGGCCCCAGTCGACGACGATCGTCTCGCCGAACTCGCCGACGATGACGTTCGAAGGCTTCAGGTCGCGATGGATCACGCCTTCCTTGTGGGCGTAGCCGACGGCGTCTGCGATCGCGATGACATGCTCGAGAAGGCCCAAGCGCTCGCGGAGGGAGCCGCGCGCCGCGATCGCCTCCTTCAGCGTGCGGCCCTCGACGAGCTTCATCACGTAGTACGGATCGCCGTTGGGCCAGCGTCCAGCTTCGTGGACCGGCACGATGCCCGGGTGTTCGAGGCGCGCGGTGATCAGCGCCTCGCGAAGGAACCGCGCTTCATCGGCGGGGGTCGTGCCCACGCGGCGGAGCAGCTCCTTGACCGCCACCGTCCGCCCCAGGCGCTTGTCGACCGCCCGGACGATGCGGCCAAGCCCCCCGCGCGCATGCTCGGCGACCTGCTCGTAGCGCTCGGGGTCGTCGACCTGGCGCAGACCCGCGGTCTCCCCGGGCGGCACGGCATCGCCGGCAGGCGCCGTGGGGGCGACCTCGATCTGCGCGCCGGCCCCCCGGGGGGCCAACGTCAGCGTGCGGTCAGCGATGGGCGGAGGGGCCATAAAGCGTGGTCAGACCGACAGAAACCGGGCTGGGATGCACGAGATTCCCATACGAGTGCGACGGTGGACACGGAGTTTTCGTTTCGAGCTGTTTTTGATACAGAGCATGGGTAGAGTCCCGCCCGCATGCGACTCCTCCTGGCGATCACTCTCGTGGCGGCGTGTGGTCCTGAGGACCGGCAAGGGCAACCTGACGCACCGGTGTCGCAGCCTGACGCGTCCCCGGATGGCGACCTCTTGCCCGACGTGCCGATCGACGAGACGTCGCGGGTGTTCGCGCACACCGGCAGCATCCTGTTCCAGGTGGACGACACCGACTTCACCGCCGACGAGGTCGGCACGATCACGGGCTTGCCGGTCGGCGGCGGTGGGCAGACGGTGCAGCTCCTCGACCTCGCCCTGGATGGCAACGACCGGATGCTCGGCGTCACCGCCGAGGAGATCTACGAGATCGATTCGGCCACTGGCGCGGCCACCCTCGTGCGCGCGCTTCCGATGGAGGCACGGGGCGCGACCAGCCTCTCGTTCATCCCGCAAGGTGGCGGCGCGGCCGATATCCTCGTGACCGCGAACGGCGCGGGCAACGTCTACCGGATCGATGCGACGGGCAACGCGACCCTGCTCGGCAACTACGGCACGATCAGCGGCAAGCAGATCCGCTCGTCGGGCGACCTCTTCGGCGTGCGCGACTTCGGCATCTTCGCCACCGTCGACGTCCAGGACGATCCGACCGGGCTCGACTACCTGGCGCGCATCGACCCCACCACGTGGCAGGCCACTCTCATCGGCGAGGGCACCGGCTTCGACAAGATCTTCGGACTCGGCTTCTGGGCCGGCAAGATCTACGGCTTCGTCGACGATGGCTTCGAAGCAGGCAGCGGCAAGCTGATCGAGATCGATCCGGTCACGGGCGATGCGATCTCGCGCAAGACGGGCAATCTGCGCTGGTTCGGGGCCGCTGTCGCGACTGACGCGCCGGTCATCGGCCGCACCGCGAACTAGGCGGGCTGTTCCTGAAGTCGCAGTGGTGCCACTAGCTAGCTATCTAGCTAGCTAGCTAGGCGGGCTCGCTCACGGCGGTTCGATCCGAGCGGGTGGCACGAGCTCGACATCCGAGAGCGCCCGCTGGTGCTTCACGAGCGACCCGAGCCCTGCGCCCAGGGCCACGACGAGGCTCCCGACGACGGCGACCAGGCTCAGCACGAGGACGGCAAGCTGTGGATGCCGGAGATCGTCGGTGACGATGATGATGGACGTTGCCGGTGCTACCAACCCGGCGAGGAAGCCCAGCACGACGATCCCCACATTGGCCGCCGGGACGAGTGCCTGCGCGGCGATCCCCGCGACGAAGATGCCGACGAACACGAGCTCGTCGCTCGCCGTCAGGGGCGTCAGGACTGCGACCGTGGCGGGCGTCGCCGCCCACACGATCGTCCCCGTGTGAATGACGCGCAGGAACCGACCCGCGGGCGGTGCGGCCTTCCCGCGAAGCCAGAAGAGCGTTCCCCCCGCGCTCGCCGCCGCGATCAGGGCGAACGCCACGAGCTCGGAGAGCGGAGGAGTCGCGTGGCCCATGTGCCCGATGCCGACGACGAGCATCACGGCCAGTCCGCCTGCGACCGCCGTATCGGGGACGCGCAGCTCGGGGTAGCTCCGGCGGGCGACCCAGGCTCCGAGCACCGTGCCTGCCACCACCTGGAGGAGCAGGAGTGGCCAGTTGTTCGACCACACGCACAGGGCCCGTACGAGCAGCATGCCGCCGGCCATGGTGAGCAGCGTGCCGAGCGCATTCCGATGGAACGTTCGGCGTGTCACCTCGGCCATTGTAGAGGGAACGTCGCCGCGCGCGGGACTATTCAGCGAGCCAGCGAGACCGAACCGAACTACCGGGCCAGCGGCGCGAGCAAGTCATCCAGATCCCGCTCGGTGATCGGCGGGGCGGTGGGCGCGCCGTTCGCGAGGATCGAGTCGGCGAGCATCCGCTTCTGGCGCTGGAGGGTGAGCATGCGCTCCTCGACCGAGCCGGCGATGATCAGGTCGTGGACGAAGACGGGCTTCGTCTGGCCGATGCGATGGGCCCGGTCGGTCGCCTGGGCCTGCGCGGCCGGGTTCCACCACGGGTCGTAGTGGATGACGGTGTCGGCGCCGACGAGGTTCAGGCCCGCCCCGCCCGCCTTCAGGGAGATGAGGAAGATGTCGGCCTTGCCCTGCTGGAAGGCGTCGATCGGCTTCTGGCGATCCGGCGTGTGGCCGGTGAGCGACACGTGCCGCACGCCGCGGGCGAGGAGCGACTCGGAGATGAGACCGAGCATGCGCGCGAACTGCGAGAACACGAGGACGCGCCGCCCTTCCTCGAGGGAGAGCTTCAGGATGTCGAGGAGGACGTTCAACTTCGCGCTGCCTTCGACGGTACGCGCCGCCTCCACGCCGACGAGGCGCGGATCGCAGCAGACCTGGCGCAGCTTCAGGAGCGCATCGAGGATCGCGATCTGCGAGCCGCCAAAGCCGCGCTGCTTGATGTGGCTGCGGACGTCGGCGTGGGCCGAGACACGGATGCTCTCGTACAGCTCGCGCTGCTCGCCAGTGAGCTCGACGGCGCGCACGAGCATCGTCTTCGCCGGAAGCTCGGGCGCCACGGAGTCTTTCGTGCGGCGCATGATGAACGGGCGCACGCGGTCGCGGAGCGCCTCCAGGCGAACCGCATCGCCGTTCTGCTCGATGGGGAAGCGGAACTGCTGGTTGAACTCGTCGCGCCCGCCAAGCATGCCGGGCATGAGGAAGTCGAACAGCGACCACAGCTCGCCGAGGTGGTTCTCGATCGGCGTGCCCGACAGGCAGACGCGGTGTCGCGCATCGAGGCTCCGGGCCGCCTCGCTGACCTGGGCATCCCAGTTCTTGATGGCGTGCGCCTCGTCGAGGACGAGCAGGTGCAAGGGCATCGTCGCGAGGTCCTTGCTGTCGCGCGCGATCATCGGATACGTCGTGATGATGACGTTGTGATCGGCGAGCGTGGCGCGCATGGCGTGGCGGTCGGCGCCGTGGTGGATGGCGACCTTCAGCGTGGGCGCGAAGCGCGCGAGCTCGCGCTGCCAGTTTCCGACGAGGCTCGTGAGCGTGACGATCATCGCCGGCCGGTCGAGGCGCCCCTGCTCCTTCTCGGTCAGGATGTGCGCGATCGTCTGGAGCGTCTTGCCGAGCCCCATGTCGTCGGCGAGGACGCCGCTCGCGTCGTGCTCGCGGAGGTGCTGCAGCCACGCGACCCCCTCCTTCTGGTACGGGCGCAGGTCGGCGCAGAGCGTCTCGGGTCCGGTGATGCGCGTCGCGGCGCGGCGCGGGCCGAGAGCCAGCGAGTACGCCTGCTCGCGGAGCTTCGTGTCGCCGACCCACCGCATGGGCCGCTGGCCGTCGTGGAGGGTCGAGCACAGCTCCGCGATGATGGGCGCACGCACGGCTGGGGCCGTGATCTTGCCGTCGCGGCGGTACAGCTCGACGAGCACCTTCGCGAGCAGCTTCAGGCGCGCCGGCGGCACCGGCAGGAAGCGCTTCTCGTCGACCTGGATGGCCACGCAGCGGCGGGTCGTGCGCGTCAGGCTCGCGAGGTCGCCAGCGCCGTCGATCAGATCGAGCAGCGCGGGCAGGAGATCCACGCGGTTGCCATCGATATCGACGCCCAGCTCCAGGGCAAACCAGTCCGGGCGATCCTCGTCGGGGTTCGCCGAGGCGTAGAGCGGGACCTCGGCGCCAATGACCTGCCACGGGTAGTCAGGCGCGATCTCGACGCGCCAGCCGAGCGACTTCAGCTGCGGGACCGCGTACGCCGTGAAGGCGCACAGGGCGTGCACATCGGCATCGACGGCCACGATGTAGTCGGCGGTGGTGCCCGGCTCGACCGCGCAGTCCTCCAGGGCCGACAGCTCGATCGCCCCGAGCCCCTCGAGCGTGCGGCAGGCCGCCAGCTCCGCCCGCTGGTCACGACCGGCCGCCCGGGGATCTCCGAGCCGCACGCGCCGGCCGCCGTAGTCGAGATCCACGGCGAGCATGGCCGTGCGGACTTCGTCGCCATTGCGGGTGCCGTCATCGACGAACAGCGTGCCCGCGAACAAGCGCAGGCAGGGCACGCACCGGGGCGAGACTAGATTCGGCCGGCTTCCCAGGACCGGCCCCGAATCAAGAGACATCTGCGACTCAGGGTGCCGAAGGGAGAGATCCCCGTCCAGTTTTCGCCTGTCGCGGCGCCACACCACCGTTAGTGGTGGTGCTCCCGGTAGGGCCACTACCGATCGTTTGGATCGACCAGATCTTGACGATCCGATCCCGATTCACCCACTCAGGGCAGCTCGATCGGGACCCGGGTCTTCACGCTCTTGAGCGGCAGGCAGGGGCAGCCGCCCACGTAGAACCGGGGCATCGGCTCGCCGTTGCAGGGGCGGCAGGGCATCGGGTTGCTGTAGGCGGTTGCGTCGCGCGACACCCGGGCCGGTTGCGTTCGGCAACGCACCGGCTCGAGACCGCGCTAACCCCGCGCCACGCCTCGGAAGATTTCCGTTGGCGGCCGGATCAGAGCATGCAACAACGCGCGCGTACGATGATTCGCCCCCTCGGCGCCCTCCCGGTCCTGCTCGCCGCCCTGCTCGCTGGCTGCCCCGGATCGCAGGACCCGAACTTCGACGATGGGGCGGACGCCCCCTGCGAGGGCGAGGACTGCCCGGACCCGACCGAGTCCTGCACGCCCGACACGACCGCAGGCGCGTTCGAGTTTTGCTGGCGACAGACCGAGGACGCGTACCTCGTGGTCGCGACATACACCGGCGCGGGTGAGCTCGACGTCGGCGCGACCCAGCTCCGCATCAACGCCGAGGAGCTCGATGCGAGCACCGTGTTCGATGCGGCCACGCAGACGTTCACGATCCGCGAGGAGGGCGTGGCGCCCTCGAAGTACAGCGTGCTCGTGCGCGCGAAGACCACGACCGGCACCGACGTCCGCCCGCTGTTCGTGCCGATGTGGATCGGCCCGGGGGTCCGCTATGCGGACTTCACGTGGCACGACTCCATCCTCTACCAGATCTTCACTGACCGCTTTGCCGACGGCGATCCGAGCAACAACCTCGATAACTCGCAGGACGACCTCGATCGGGTCACCGACCCGCGCAGCCAGTGGCAGGGCGGCGACTTCGCCGGCATCACGCAGAAGATCCGCGAGGGCTACTTCGACGAGCTCGGCGTGAACACGCTCTGGATCAGCTCGCCGATCCTGAACTCGCACCGCTCGCAGCCCGCGGTCTCGACGACCGACACGCAGCGCTACGCGAGCTATCACGCGTATCACCCGATCGCGACGGGCTACACGCACCTCGAGAACCTGGGCTACGCGACCGCGATCGAGACCGCCTTTGGCACCGAGGCCGAGCTGCACGAGCTGATCGACGAGGCCCACACGCGCGGCATGCGCGTCATCCCCGACTTCGTCACGAATCACGTGCAGCGCGAGGCACAGATCTACCAGCGTCACCCCGAGTGGTTCTTTGGCTACAACCCGTGCGACGGCAACTGGGATGCGCGCCGGCTCGATTGCTGGTTCACGACGGACATGCCGGACTTCGACTACGGCGGCCATCCGGCTGCGGTCGAGGCCGTCGTCGATCACGCGCTGTGGATCGTGCAGGAGTTCAACTTCGACGGCTTCCGCGCCGATGCGCTGAAGCACATGGACGACGCGTTCGTGCGCGCCCTCAAGACCGCGATCGTGGAGGAGGTGGAGACCACCGTGCGCGATCACTCGTTCGCGCTCGAGCCGACGGCCTTCTACATGGTGGGCGAGTCGCTCGGCGGCTGGGCGCGCTACCACGTGCGCCCCGACATGGTCCAAGGCCAGGTCGACGAGGAGTACTACAACAAGACGAAGGCGGCCCTGCTCACCTTCGACATGAGCGTCCGGCAGCTGGCCGAGTTCGCGATCCCGAACGACACGGCGTACACGCAGTCGCGCGAGACGTTCGGGCAGCAGGGGGGCTACGCCGGCGCCATCATGGGCAACTTCTTCGGCAACCACGATCAGGTGCGGGCGCTCACCGAGTCATTCAATCGTGGGGGCGGCTACGAGCGCCTGCGGCTCGCGCAGACGTTCCTCATGACGTCGCCGCGCAACATCCCGATGCTCTATCAGGGCGACGACATCGGCACGACGGGCAACCAGGACCCGGACAATCGCAAGATGCAGCGCTTCACCGGCCTCACGACCGAGGAGCAGCGCTCGCTCGACAATGCCCGCAAGGCCGGCACCCTCCGCGCGGCGCACGCCGCCCTGCGCCGTGGCACCCGCACGACCGTCCTCGTCGAGGACTGGTTCTGGGTCTACAAGCTCACGTACGAGGACGACGAGGTCTATGTCGCGATCAACCGCGACGCGAACAAGACCTGGGCCCCACCGGCCGGCTTCACCGACGGCCTCGGCAACTGCAGCGGCGGCACCGTGCCCGTCCTCTCGTCCTGCATCTTCGTGAAGCAGTAGCGTATCGTTGCCGCCATGTCCCTGACATGGCGTGAGGAGATCGAGCTGCTGCTGCGCCCCGCTGGCGGCGGCGTGCATCTCGTTTCGACGGGCAAGGCCGCGCAGCTTCGGCTCCAGAAGGCGCTCTACCGCGCCGACAGCGAAGACGCCGTGCGCGCGAAGTTTCGCGAGCAGCTCGATCAGATTCCGACGGCGAAGGGCTTCGTGCTCGGCATCCCGTCAGACGTCGGCGCGGGCTTCGTCCGCGGCGCCAACCTCGGCCCGCAAGTGATCCGCTCGACGCTCCTCGAGGTCGAGTCTGACTGGGGGGCGCGCATGGCCAAGGCCGGCGTGATCGACATCGGCGATGTCTTCGTCGTGCCGCAGCTCCTGCACGACGACATGCTCTCCGACGCGCAGAAGCTCGCCACGCGGCGCGCCCTCTACCCCGATCACGTCGAGGCGAACCTGCCGGTCTCGCCGCTCTCGATCGCGGAGCGCGTGTGCGATCTGGTGTTCGCGCAGAATCCGAAGATCGCGCCGTTCATCATCGGCGGCGACCACTCGACCGCGTGGCCCGCTGTCTCCGCGCTCTCCCGCGCCCGCACGGATCGCTGGGCCATCGTGCAGCCCGACGCGCACACCGATCTCCTCGAGAACCGCCTCGGCATCAAGTACTGCTTCGCGACGTGGTCGTTCCACGCCAACGAGCTCTTCAACCGCGACGGTCGCCTCGTGCAGGTTGGCACGCGCGCCTCGGGCAAGAAGAAGGAGCACTGGGAAGGCACGCTCAACGTCCGCCAGTTCTGGGCCGACGAGTGCCGCCGCCACCCGAGCGAATCGCTCGACGCGGTGATCGCCTATCTCAAGTCGGTGAACGCCTCGGCCGTCTACTTCTCCAACGACATCGACGGTACCGACGACGAATGGGCCGACGCGACGGGCACGCCCGAGCCCTGGGGCCTCGAGCCCGACTGGCTCTTCAAGCTCATCCGCCGCCTTGGCTCCGAGATCGGGCTCCTCGGCGGCGACATCATGGAAGTCGCGCCACCCCTCCGCCAGATCCCGCGCGGCGCGCACAAGACCACGCTCCTCGCGGCACGCTACCTGCGCGAGACGATCGCCGCCACGCTGCGCGTCGAGCTCTAGTCGGCGAGAATTGGCTCGAGGTCGCTGACGGTGACCGAGTACTCCTCGTCAGCGATCTCTTCGCTGTAGTCGATGAAGACGCTCGTCGGATACATGCCATCCGGGTCATAGACGACGTTGATCGACGCCGCGCCTTCGGTCTCCGCGTCCTCGATGCGCTGGAAGATGTCGTCGACCGTCGGGAGCTGCGCGAGGATCTCGGCATCGACCGCATTGCCCTGGAGGTCGGTCGCATTGTCGACGCTGTCGCCGGTCACGTAGATGCGGAACGGGCCGGCCGTCTCCGCCGAGCACTCGCACGACCGCGAGAGGGTGAACACGTAGTTCTCGCCAATCTCGGTCGCGAACTGATCCCGCTCGCTGGTCGGGTCGGAGCGCGTGTCGCTGCAAGCAGCCGTGACGAGAGCGGCGAGGAGGAGGGGGGCCTTCATGCCGACCTACATTGCAGTGGGTGTGCCGCGCGGTGGCCAAGCCATGACCGGTGGTTAGCCGGCGACGCCACGAAAATCTGAGGGTGCACGCCTCGCGGACCTCGGAGAGCTCAAGGGTCGGTGACGATGCGGCTCGGCTCGGCGGTCGGCTCGACCACGCCGGTGAACCGTTCCGGTCGAGCTTCGCCGCTTCATCCGTGCTGTCCAGGATACGGCACGTGCTCGGTGTCATCCCCGGGAATCGTCGGGAACGTCCGCGCGATCCACGCGTCGCGGGCACGGACCAGCTTGTCGCGGTCCGATGACACGAAGTTCCAGTCCATGAAGCGCGGACCGAGGGGCGCCCCGCCGAGCACCACGAACCGCGTGGCCTCGGTCGCGCGGACGGAGATCGGGCCCGGGGCGAGCACGGCGAGCTGGAGGGCGGGCAGCGTCGCGTCCTCGAGCGCGAGCGAACCGGTGATGACGAAGATGGCGCGCTCGAGAGCGTCGGGCAGCTCGACCGACGCCCCGGCAGCGAGCTCGAGGTCGACGAGCAGCGGCGCGCTGGGATGTGTGGCCGGCGACCGCACGCCGTACGCATCGCCGAGCAGCACGCGCGCGCAGGCCCCATCACTGGGCTCGACGGACGGCAGCGTGCGCTGCGGGTGATGCTGGAAGCTAGGCTCGTCGTCCTCGCGCTCGGTCGGCACAGCGAGCCAGATCTGGAGGCCATGCATGCGCCCCCCACGCGCGCGGAACGCCGGATCGGCGCGCTCGGAGTGCACCACGCCGCGCCCGGCGGTCATGAGATTGAGATCGCCGGGCACGTTCTTCTGCACCGTCCCGATGCTGTCGCGGTGCACGTTCTCGCCCTCGAGGAAGTACGTCACCGTCGACAGGCCGATGTGCGGGTGCGGGGCCACGTCGAAGCCAACCCCCGGCGCGATGTCGACGGGGCCCATCACGTCGAGGAAGGTGAAGGGCCCGACCATCCGCCGACGTGGCGATGGCAGGATGCGTGCGACGGTGATCGATCCAACGCCGCGCGCGCGGCCCTCGATGACAAGCTCGATGCTGCCCATGGACGGCAGGGTAGCGTCAATGTGTCGGCGAAGTCGCCGGGCGCCAGGTGAACCACCGGCGGAGACACGACGGGCTTTTGTCAGCGCCGAACCTCGGTGATCAGGCGAAGGCTGCGCCCCGACGGTCGAGATCGCGACGGGGGCGACGGCGACGGGCGCGACGGGTTTCGTCGGCGCCTCCCCTCCCTGCCCTCCACACCCTGCGGCCACCACGAGGGCCGCGATCCACCACATCAGGGGATGGTGTCGGGCGCGGCGGCGAAGGGCAACACCTTTGCGAGGGCGCGGGCCTGCTCGTGGGCGAGCACGTAGTAGGTGCTCCAGGCGGCGCCGGTCTCGAGCTTGTGGATGCGCTTGGCCTCGCGATTCACGCGGAGCGCGGCGTTCAGCTGCGCGACCAGCGTCTCGATCGAGTCGGCCGCCTCGACGCTGAGGGTCGGCAGCACCTCGCGGAAGGCCGAGGGGGCGCCGGCGAGGTCATAGACGCGGACGTAGCCGTCGTCGATGGCGTGGGTGGGGTCGACGTCGTAGTACGCATCGAGGACGGCGACGAGCGGCGCGTCGGCGGGGAGGTCCTTCTCGATCAGCACCAGCGTCTCCTCGGTCAGACCGCCGAGGAGGTGCTGCGCCTGGAGGAGGCCAATCTGCTGGTCCCGGGCGAGGGGCGTGGCGTTGCTACCGAGGGCGAACGCCTCCACCGGCTTGACCACCACGGCCTTGTCCTTGTTGCCCCACTTCGCCTTGCCGACCTGCACGAGCACGGCGTCGTTCTCCGCCGGCGACATCTGACAGATGCCCGCGTCGAACGGGACCTGACGACCATCGTCGAGCGTGATCGTCCCGAAGCCCTGCTCGCGCTTGAACGACGTGATGCGTCCCGGGACGAAGTCCGTGCTCATCGAATACCCGTCTATCACGACGGGCTGTCACTCCCGAACAGGCGGACTCCACCACGTCGGCTGATTCTTCATGGCCGACAGGCGATTGCACACGACACGCCATTCGGGTCGCGCAAGGCTGCGTCCTGGCGTGCTCCCGTGTGCCCCGACGCCCACTGCGCTATGGTGCGCCGCATGACTCATCCGATCCGCCGTGTGGCGGTGCTCGGCGCGGGCGTCATGGGCAGCGGTATCGCTGCGCATTGCGCGAACGCGGGCATCCCGGTGCTGCTCCTCGACCTCAAGACGCCATCGCTCGACCCGATCCGGAAGGCGAAACCCGCGGCGCTCATGCATCCGCGCAATGCGCTGCTGATCCAGACGGGCAACTTCGACGAGGACCTGGCAAAGGTCGCTGATTGCGACCTCATCATCGAGGCCATCGTCGAGCGCCTCGACATCAAGCGCGGCATGTTCGAGAAGCTCGAGAAGCTCATGGCGCCGCACGCCGTGATCGCCTCGAACACGTCGGGCCTGCGGATCGCCGACATGCTGGTCGGCCGCACCGAGCAGTTCAAGCAGAACTTCATGGTGACGCACTTCTTCAACCCGCCCCGCTACATGAAGCTCCTCGAGCTCGTGGCCGGCCCCGACACGAGCAAGGACGCGAAGCAGCTCGGCGAGGACTTCGGCAAGACGCTCGGCAAGGGCATCGTCTGGGCGAAGGACACCCCGAACTTCATCGGCAACCGCATCGGCCTGCAGTCGATGATGTCGACGATCCACCTGATGCTCGAGCGCGGCCTCACCCCGGAGGATGTCGACAACATCACCGGCATCGCGATGGCGCACCCCAAGAGCGCGACGTTCCGCACCGCGGATGTCGTCGGTCTCGACACCGTCGGGCACGTGGCCGCGAACTGCTACAACTCGCTCACCGACGACGAGGACCGCGACACCTTCAAGACGCCCGACTTCATCCTGAAGATGATCGAGGCGAAGCAGCTCGGCGACAAGACGAAGGGCGGCTTCTACAAGAAGGTCGGCGCGGATCTCCAGACGCTCGATCCGAAGACGGGCCAGTACCGCGCGAAGGGCGGCGACGAGGCGATCGCGAAGGCGACCAAGTCCATCGCGAAGCTCGAGGACCCGAAGGCCCGCGTCGCGAAGCTCGTCGCGACCGAAGGCAAGGTCGGCGAGTTCGCGTGGACGGTGCTGTCGCGCAGCCTCGCCTACGCCGCGCGTCGCATCCCCGAGATCACGCCGGGTGAAGGCGCGATCGAGGCGATCGACAACGCGATGAAGTGGGGCTACGCGTGGGACCTCGGCCCGTTCGAGACCTGGGACGCGCTCGGCTTCCAGGCGACGGTCGACCGCATGAAGGCCGATGGCGTGAAGCTGCCGGCGTGGGTCGACAAGATGCGCGCCGCGAACGCGACCAGCTTCTACGGCGAGGGCAAGATCTGGTCGCCCGCGAAGGGCGAGTACGTCCCGCGTGACAGCGATCCGCGCGAGGTCTCGCTCGAGATCATGCGCAAGGGCGGCGCCCCGGTGCTGAAGAACGCGGGCGCGGAGGCGTGGGACCTCGGCGACGGCGTGCTCGGCCTGACGCTCAAGACGAAGGCGAACTCGATCGACGCCGACGTCATCAAGTTCATCCCCGAGGCCGTGGACCGCGCCGAGCGCGACTTCAAGGCCCTCGTCGTCTACAACCAGGGCGAGTTCTTCTGCGTCGGCGCGAACCTGTTCGCGGTCGTGATGGCCGCGGGCCAGAAGCAGTGGGACGGCCTGCGCGAGATGGTGCGCGGCTATCAGAGCGCGGTGCAGCGCATGAAGTACTCCACGGTGCCCGTCGTCGCGGCGCCGTACAACATGACGCTCGGCGGCGGCCTCGAGCTCTGCTACGGCGCGGCCAGCGTCCAGGCGGCGGCGGAGACGTACTCCGGTCTCGTCGAGGTCGGCGTGGGTCTCATCCCCGGCGGCGCCGGCACGCTGAACATGCTGTGGCGCTCGCTCGAGGGCATCCCCGAGGGCGTCGAGGTCGACGTCTACTCGGTGGTCACGCAGGTGTTCAAGAACATCGCGCTCGCCAAGGTCGCGACGTCGGCCGAAGAGGGCAAGGCCCTCGGCTTCTTCCGCACCACCGACGGCGTGTCGTTCGATCGCGCGCGTCATCTCTACGAGACGAAGCAGCGTGCGCTCGGCCTCGCGAACAGCGGCTACCACCCGCCCGTGCCGCGCGCCTACAAGCTCCCCGGCGAGAGCGGCATCGCGACGCTGAAGATGATGGTCAACACGCTCGTGGCGGGTAAGTACGCCAGCGAGCACGACGCGAAGATCGCGATGAAGCTCGCCACCGTCCTGTGCGGTGGCTCCTCGGGCTCGACGCACGCCGTGACCGAGGACGAGATCCTCGAGCTCGAGCGCGAGGCGTTCGTGTCCCTCTGCGGCGAGCCGCTCAGCCAGGCCCGCATGCAGTACATGCTCCAGCACAACAAGCCCCTCCGTAACTGAAAGGAACCCACCATGACGAAGATCGTGATTGCAGAAGCTGTTCGTTCGGCGGTGGGTCGTGGCCACAAGGGCACGCTGTCCACCAAGCGCCCCGATGAGCTCGCCGCGGACGTGATCCGCGGGCTCATGCAGCGCGTCCCGCAGGCGAAGGGGGCGATCGATGACGTCATCCTCGGCTGCGCGATGCCCGAGGGTGAGCAGGGGCTCAACGTCGCGCGCCTGATCTCGCTGCTCGCGGACCTCGGTCCCGATGTCCCCGCACAGACCATCAACCGGTTCTGCTCGTCGGGACTGCAGGCGATCGCCACCGCAGCCGGCGCGATCGCGACGGGCTCGTGTGATGCCGTCATCGCCGGCGGCGTCGAGTCGATGACCTACGTGCCGATGACCGGCTTCCACCTCTCGGCGTCGCCCGAGCTGATGGACAAGCTCCCCGGCGCGAACACGCCGATGGGCATCACGGCCGAGAACGTCGCGAACCGGTTCGGCATCTCGCGTCAGCAGCAGGACGAGTTCGCCTTCCGGTCGCAGATGAAGGCCAAGGCGGCCCTCGAGAAGGGCGTCTTCAAGGACGAGATCGTGCCCGTCCGCGCCGTGGCCTTCGACAAGGACGGCAACCGCACGTTCAAGGACTTCACCGTCGACGAGCTGCCGCGCCCCGAGACGACCCTCGAGGGTCTCGGCAAGCTCCCCCCCGCGTTCGCGGTCGGGGGCAGCGTCACCGCCGGCAACAGCTCGCCGATCTCCGACGGTGCGGCGGCGGTACTCGTGATGTCCCAGGCGAAGGCCGACGCGCTGGGCATCAAGCCCCTCGCATTCTTCGAGAGCTTCGTGACCGTCGGGGTCGACCCGGAGATCATGGGCATCGGCCCCGTCCCTGCGGTGCGCAAGCTCCTCGCGAAGAACAACCTCCAGGTCAGCGACATCGACCTGTTCGAGCTGAACGAGGCCTTCGCGAGCCAGTCGGTGTATTGCCAGAAGGAGCTCGGCATCCCCGACGACAAGGTGAACGTCAATGGCGGCGCCATTGCCCTCGGGCACCCGCTCGGCTGCACGGGCGCCAAGCTGACCGCCTCGGCCCTGTACGAGCTGAAGCGCCGCGGTGGCAAGCGTGCAATCGTCACGATGTGTATCGGCGGCGGTCAGGGCGCGGCCGGTCTGTTCTCGTTAGCCTGAACCTCCGTAGTTCATCGTGCGGACGGCCCGTCCCGAGTTACGCTCGGGTCGTGCGCACTTCGATGTTCCTGCTGGCGGCGACGCTGGCGTTCGGTTGTAAGGACAAGCAGGCCGCTCAGACGAAGCCCGCGGATCCACCCTCGGGCTCGGCGACCGGCTCGGCGGTGGGCTCGGCCACGATCGAGCAGCCGATCGGCTCGGGCGCGACGCCCGACGTCGCGGGCGGCAAGCCTCTCGTGTTGCCCAAGCTGCTCGGCGACGAGGCCGGCAAGCCCATCGATTCGCCCAACCAGCCCCTGCCCCAGGCCACCTACGAGAAGCTGGCCGCGCCCGACTACATCGGCTTCAAGAAAGAGATCCTCGCCACGACGGACAAGGCCCTCGAGGTCCTCTACGCGACCGAGGAGAAGCCCCGCTTGTTGATCACGATCAAGGCGTGGCACTGCCCCCAGGGCGAGATGATCAAGAAGGCCGCCGAGGAGGCGACCTGCTACTCGAAAGAGGAGTGGCTGAAGCGCGGCGATGCGTTCAAGGCAGCGATGTCCGGTGGCCTCGGCAAGGCCCCCGACACCGAGCTCGAGCTCGGCACCCTCGATCTGGGCGGCGGCGCCGAGGCGCTCACGCGCTACCAGATCGGCTGGGTGAGGAGCAACGAGCCGGGCGGCGGCTTCGCCACCACGAACAACTACATCATCCACTTCCACAACGGCGTGAACCAGCTCCGCGTCAGCGCGCAGTACAAGGATGACCCGCCGGCATCGAAGGCCGACCTGGCGGCGATGGCGCCGAAGGAGGACCTGGCCAAGATCGCCCGGGCCTTCTTCGACGTGACCGCGCACGCCTGGGGCGACTAGGGGCCTCGCTGCTAGGGCTTCTGCAGCGCGATCTTCCGGGGCTGCGCGGCCGCCTTCTTCATGATCGTCAGCGTCAGCACGCCGTGCGCTAGCTGCGCCGTGATCTTCTCGCCGTCCGCGAGGTCCGGAAGCGAGAAGCTCCGCGAGAACGAGCCGAACTGGCGCTCGTACAAGGCGTAGCTCTCCCCGTCCTTGCGCTCCTCGGACTGGCGAGAGCCGGAGACGGTGAGCACGTTGTTGTGAACAGCGATGTCGAGGTCAGTCTCGGCGACGCCGGGCAGATCCGCGCGGACGACGAACGCCTCGGTCGTCTCCTTCACCTCGAAGGCGGGCGAGAAGGCCGAGGCCGGACGGCCGGCGAACAGCGGGTCCCACGAGAGCAGCTCACGGGCCATGGCGGTGAAAGGATCACGAGACTTACCGGTGCGAAGAGCGAGCGTCATTGAGAAATCCTCCTGTGTAGGGAAGAACGGGTTGGTTGCGACACCCACTCGATAGCCACGCTCTGCGCGCTCGCAAGCCCCCCTATTTGGTGAGCTGCAACCTCACGCATACGCGCGGTTTCGTGTCCCCGGGAGCAGCGAGGAACCCCGCCACCCCCAGGCCGACGTCGCTCTCGAAGAGCCGCAGATGCGCCCGCACCTGGTCGCCGGCGAAGCAGGGCTTGCGGTACGCGACGTCGATGGCCTGGGTGCGGAGCTTGGTCTTCTCGCCGACGCTGGCCACGCGGCGCAGGGCCGCATCGATGAACATGCGTACGTAGACGAGCGAGTTCACGTGCTGGTTCGAGTCGGTCTGGTCGATCGAGAAGATGATCGGCGTCGGGTCCTCCACCAGCTCGTCGCGCCACCGCGCCCCCGCCGGCGCCTCGCAGGCCGTCATCACGTCGGGGGCCGCGTACCGGTGCTCCGGAACCTCGGGGAAGCCCTCCACCTTCAGCTGCGTGACGCGACGGAAGTCCGGGGTCGCGAAGGGTCGCGTGAACGTGTGCTCGGCGAACAGGCGCCCGGCCGGCGTCGCCGGGCCATCGGGCTGCGGCGGTCCCGTCCGGCCGCCGATCCCCGACGTCTCCGTCCACGTGAGGAGGAAGAGGCGCTTCGGATCACCGGGTTCCTCGTCGCGGGCCAGGCAGAAGCCACTCGTCGACATGACCGGTCGGTCCACGCGGATGGGGGCGTTGCCCGTGTGCATCGTCAGGCGCGAGAGGATCGGGATGATGCCCTGCGCGAGTGCGCCCTTCGATCCGGGGTGCAGATCGAGGACGTGCTGCCACAGACCGCCGAGCTGCGACGGCATCGCGATGGGCATGAGCCGCCCGTCCTGGGCCACGTCCTCGTAGCGAAGCAACTCCGGCACGGACGCGCTGTGCTCCGGCGGAAAGACCGGTGCGCCGGGGGCCGGGAACACGGCGGGGATGGACATCGCGCGGAACGTAGCGCGGACGCGACTGTCGCAGGGGTCCGACCCCTGCGACACTGAGCGTATCTGCTTGGAAGGCTTGTGATCGGCGGGACTGTCGCAGGGGTCCGACCCCTGCGACACTGCCCGTTCCGTGCTCGCGAAGCTCCCGATCGACGACGTGCTGCCGGCCATCGTGGCCGCGGTGCGCGAGCAACGGCAGTGCGTGCTCGTGGCGCCGCCGGGCGCGGGCAAGACGACGCGTGTGCCGGGCGCGCTCTTCGATGCGAGGCGCGGCGAGGCACCGCTCATCGACGGGGAGATCGTCGTGCTCCAGCCGCGGCGGCTCGCGGCCCGACTCGCGGCCGTCCGCGTGGCGAGCGAGCGCGGTGGTGCCCTCGGCGGCGAGGTCGGCTACGAGGTCCGGTTCGATCGCGCCGTCGGCAAGGACACGCGGATCCGGTTCGTGACCGAGGGCGTGCTGACGCGGCGGCTGCTCGCGGATCCGGAGCTGCGCGGCGTCGGCTGCGTGGTGATCGACGAGTTCCACGAGCGGCACCTCGATGGCGACCTCGCGCTCGCGTTGTGCGCGCGGCTGCGCGAGCGGCGGCCGGACCTCGCGCTCGTGGTCATGTCCGCGACGCTCGACGCAGAGCCGGTGGCGGCGTTTCTCGGCGACGCGCCGATCGATCGAACCGCAGCGCCCTCCGGCGCCGCTGCCGGGGCCCGTTCGGCCCCCGTCGTGCGGTCCGAGGGACGGCTGTTTCCGGTGGCCGTCGAGTTCCAGGAGCAGCCGGATGACCGGCCGCTCGGCAAGCAGGTCGCAGCGGCCGTGCGGCGCGTGGCCCAGGATAAGCTCGACGGAGATGTCCTGGTGTTCTTGCCCGGCGCGGGCGAGATCCGGCGCTGCGCGGAGGACCTCGCCGAGGTGGCGAGCGTGTTCGACCTCGAGCTCTTGCCGCTGCACGGCGAGCTGACCGCCGAGGAGCAGGACCGCGCGGTGCGGCCGGCGAAGCGGCGCAAGGTCATCCTCGCCACCAACGTCGCCGAGACGTCGGTGACGATCGACGGCGTGGTGTGCGTGATCGATAGCGGGCTCGCTCGCATCGCGCGGCACTCGCCGTGGACCGGGTTGCCGTCGCTGCAGATCGAGCCGGTATCGCGGGCGAGCTGCATCCAGCGAGCGGGACGCGCCGGACGCACGCGGCCCGGGCGGGTGGTGCGGCTGTACGCGAAGCACGACTTCGAGCTGCGACGTGCGTTCGAGGTGCCGGAGATCCTGCGCAGCGACCTCGCCGGGGCGGCGCTCGAGCTCTACGGCGCGGGGCTGGCGGGCATGCACGCCCTGCGCTGGTACGAGGCGCCACCGGGCACGGCGGTCACGGCCGGCGACGACATCCTGCGGCGCCTCGGGGCCATCACCGACGCCATCACGCCGCTGGGCCGGCGCATGTTGCGCTTCCCGGTGCATCCGCGCCTCGCGCGCATCGTGTGCGAGGCGGAGCAGCACGGGGCGGCGAGCGAGGCTTGCCTGATCGCGGCGCTCGCGGGGGCAAGGGAGCTCCGCCTCGAGCGACGCGGGCGCGATGCCACGGCGAAGCTGACGTCGCCGAGCGACCTGATCGATGACCTCGACGCGATGTTCGATGCGCGCGAGCACGGGCTGCGAGCAGACCGCCTGCGCCGCGATGGCCTCGATATCGGCACCGCCCACACCGTCGACAAGACGGCCAAGCAGCTGGCGCGGCTCGCCCGCGATACCGCCCCCGCACCGAAGACCGACGACGCGCTGGACCGGGCCCTGATGCTGGCCATCCTCACCGGGTTCCCCGATCGCGTGGGGAAGCGCCGGGCGCCGCGCAGCCACGAGATCGTCCTCGCGAGCGGAGGCAGCGCGATGCTCTCCCCCACGTCGTCGGTGATCGATGCCGAGCTGATGGTGGCGGTCGATATCGCCGAGACCGGGTCGCGGGGGCAGCAGAGCCGCGTGCAGATCCGGCGAGCGAGCGCCATCGAGGCGAACTGGCTGCTGGACCTGTACCTGGACCGCATCACCGAGCGCGACGAGCTCGTCTGGAACCCGAGCAAGCAGCGCGTGGAGCGCGTGACCCAGATGATCTACGACGGCCTCGTCATCGACGAGTCGCGCGATGTGGACGGGGCCCGGCGCGCGGGCGTCCGGGCCGGGGAGCTCCTGGCCAAGCAAGCCATCGCGCACGGCATCGAGCACTTCGTCGACAAGGAGGCCTTCGCGCAGTGGCGCAACCGCGTCGCTCTCGTCGCGAAGATCGCACCGCACCTTGGCATCGCCGCCCCCACCGACGAGGCGCTCGCCGCCGTCATCGCGCGGGCCTGCGATGGCGCCATCTCGTTCAGCGAGCTGCGGGCGGCGAGCCTGCTCGACCTCCTCGACGCGGGCCTCGGCGAGCACCGCGCGCTCGTCGATCGCCTCGCACCGACGCACCTCACCCTGCCCCGGCGGCGCCGAGCGCCGATCACGTACGAACAGGACCAGTCGCCGCACATCGCGTCGCGCATGCAGGACTTCTTCGGCCTGGCGCGCGCACCGACGGTGGGCGACGGGAAGGTGCCGCTGGTGCTGCACCTCCTCGCCCCCAACCAGCGCCCCGTGCAGGTCACGCAGGACCTACCGGGCTTCTGGGTCAAACACTATCCGGCGCTCCGCAAGCAGCTCATGCGCCGGTATCCGAAGCACGCCTGGCCCGAGGACCCGACGCAGCTCGTGGACGACTAACTCGGATCGGTTCTACTCGCTGGAGCGCATCGAGAGGAAGATGCGGATGACGTACCAGAACATCAGGGCGATCGACGAGAACAGCTCGAGGGCCGCGGCCACGTGGCTCGTGGTCTCCCAGTGCGCGAGCACCTGCGACGTCTGGAAGAGGATGTAGCCCGCGGCGAGCACGACCATCGCCACCGAGAAGACGATGCCGAGGTTGAAGCCGAAGATCAGCGACAGGATGACGAGCATCATCGCGGCCGCCGAGCCGATGGCGAGGGCGCCGGCGAGGAAGGAGAAGTCCTTCTTCATGAAGAACACGACGGCCGAGAGCGCCGCGAAGATGCCGACCGTGCAGAAGGCAGCGTCACGGATGATGTTCGGATCAGAGCCACCCTTCGCGATGATGTTCGCGGTCACGAGCTGCACGATCATCAGCAGCGGGATGAAGATGATCGACTCGGCCAGCACGTAGAGGCCGAGGCCGAGGTACTGGACCACCTTGCTCTGCGTGTGCTTGGCGAAGTAGGTCGCCATCGCGCTCGCGCCGACGAAGGCGGCGAGAACGACGCCCCAGTGCCACCGCGGGCCCATGATCGCGAACTCGGTGAGCGGGATCGAGACCTTGTTGAAGAGGAAGGGGATCTTGAAGAAGCACCAGAGCAGCCCCGCGAACGCGAGGATCGAGACGAGCAGCAGCGCGTAGGTCTTCTTGATGAACGTGACGCGGTTCGAGACCCCGACGGTGGCGTCGGCGCCCGCGATCTTGCGCTCACCCTTGCCGTGGAAGCCGCCGGACTGCGAGTCCGGCTCGGGGTTCCACGCGGGCGCGGGCGGATACGGGTTCTGCGCCGTCGCGCCGTGATCGGCCTGGCCGTACGGGTTCTGCGCCGTCGGCGGCTGCTGGCCGTACGGGTTCGGCGCGGCCGGCGCGGCCGGCGCACCGTAGGCGTTCTGTGGCGCGTAGCCACCGTATGCGGGCTGTGGCGCCGGCGGCGCCGATGGATACGGGTTCTGCGCCGTCGGGGCGTGACCGTAGGACGGCTGCGGCGACGGGGCCGGTGGATACGGGTTCTGCGCCGTCGGCGGCTGTGGCGGCTGGTAGCCACCGTACTGCTGCTGGGGGGGCGCGGGCTGCTGGTAGGGCGGCGGGGCCGGCTGCTGCGGCGGCGTCGGGGCCTGCCCGTACGGATGCTGCGGCGGCGGGGCCTGACCATACGCCGGCTGCTGGGGTGCGGCTCCAGGGAAGGGGCTCTGCACCTGCCATCCCATCATCGTCTTCTTCGGATCCTCAGCCATGACTCATCATCCCCCGGGTTCAGGTCGCTCTTACGAATGATCGGCGCGAAAATCGCCCTGACTAGATGCCCTACATGGGCGCACGTGACGCGCGACGTGATGTCGGCGCCGCGGCGGTGGGCCACAGCAGGTGGTAGAGACGCAAAGAGATGAGCAGGAGCGTGTATTCCTGCAAGTCGCCGCCGGAGTCCCGGAGGACCGAGAAATTGAAATCGACGAGGGCGAGGCCATCGGAGAGCAGCGATACGAGCTGGTCGATGGTCGGGGTGGGGCCTGTCTTGTCGTAGGCCCACGTGGAGAGTTTGGTGCGGAGGGCCTCGAAGATCGGCTTGATCCGCACGTTCAGCGCGGCCACGCGGGCCGGCCGCAGCCACTGCAGGACCATGCTGGCCAGGGCCCGGCAGTCCTCCGCCATGGCCTCGGCGCCCATCGCCGGTTCCACGAGGCCGATCATCGCGGGCATGACGGTGCGCGTCGCGGCGGCTCCCTTGAACAGCAGGGCGCCGGGCGAGATGTTGTGGTGCGCCATGCCGTGCTCGTGGAGCGCCGCCACCTGCCGCGTGACGAGGAAGCCGAGCGACAGCGCGCCGTCGACGTGGAGATCGAGCTCCGCGATGCGGTCACCGAAGCGCGGTTCGTCGACGTACTCGGTGAACAGCAACAGCGATGACGTGTTGGCGTCGTAGATGACCTTGTGGAGCGAGGTCAGCAGCCCCTGGCGCACCCGCTTCAGGATCGGCCAGAAGTATTGCTGCCAGTCCTCGACGAACTTCCGCGGGTCCGCGATCTTCGTCAGGTCGATGACGGTGACGAGCTTCGGGAAGATGTTCGCATCGGGGAACGAGCCGTCGGCGACCTGATCGGCGCGGGGTGCGGCGAGGAACACCGCGTGGCCACGCACGCGCCCGAGGCTGCGCTCGACGGTGTAGCCCCACTCGTTGACGGCATGCGTCGCCGCCTGGATGACCTCATCCGTGACTGATGGGTCGGCCGCCGCCGGCATGAGGTTCGAGCGACGCGAGAGGTCGGTCCCCGACTCCGTGCTCCTGCGCTGGACCTTCGGCCGCTCGTCGGGCAGCTCGCGGATGACGCCCTTCACGAGCTGCACCACCGTGCCGACGCTCGGGTAGCGCTGCGCCGGATCGCGCTCGAGGCAGCCCTCGAGGATCGACTTCAGGAGCTGCGGGAAGCCCTCGGGGTAGTGGACCTTGCTCTTGCCGCCGACGACGATGCCCTCCGCGATGCGGATCAAGAGCGCCCACATATCGTCGGCGGGGCCGTAGAGGAGCTGCTCGGTGAAGAGCCCGTGCATCGCCCCACCGATCGCGTACATGTCGAGCGACGTCGCGATCTGACAGTCCATCAGCGCCTGGTCGATCGTCTCGGGCGCGACCGACCAGCCAGGCGAGCCGAAGATCCGGCCCTTGTAGTAGTTGCGATAGGTCTGCGTGCCGATGTCATCGAGCGACATCGCGAGATCGAAGTCGAAGAGGCAGGCGACGTTGGCCCCCTCGTCGACGAGGATGTTCCGCAGCGTGAAGTCGCGGTGCACGAGCCGCGCGGCGTGCATCGTCGACAGCCCCTCGAGCGCCTGGAGCAGCAGCTTCGTGCGCGAGCGCGGCGTCAGGTTGTGTTTCTGGATCGCCTCGAGGAGCGTCATGCTCATGCGTGGCGTGACGAACAGGTAGTTGTCCGCGATCGGCGCCGACACGTACGTCGGCAAGATGTTCGGGTGCTCGATCGCGGCGATGCGCGCCATCGCGGCGAGGTTGTTGTGGTGATCGCGCCGCGTGATCTCGTCCGTGCGAAGCTGGTAGAGGTAGTTCGACTGGAAGACCTTGCCGACGACGGGCTCCTCGACGCCGGTCGCATCATCGCGGCGCTCCAGCTCGAACACGCTGCCCATGCCGCCGCTCGCGAGGTGGTTCCCCAGCGTCCGGTAGAGATACCGGTTGTAGCGAAAGACCTGGTTCTTGCGCTGCAGGTCCTCGGCGCGCAGGGTGCCGATCGACGTCGTTTCAGTCCACGCGGTCATTCGGGCCGGCGGCGAAATCATAACCCGGCGAGATTCTTGGATCTAACTTCCCGGGCGGTGTCTTGTCGCAGCGTCATCCGGCGCGCCTATGGCTGCGGCCAGATGTGGTACCCACCAATCGCCGATGTTGGAGCACCGCCTGAGCAAGATCGTCGCCTTCGCGACGTTCCTGCTTTTGATCATCGGTGGGACGGTGAACGCGACCGGGTCGAGCCTCGCGTGCAAGGAGCCGACCTTCGTCTGCAACGGCTCGTTCTTCCCCGAGATGACGGGGGGCGTCCTGTACGAGCACGGCCACCGGCTGGCCGCGCAGACCGTTGGATTGCTTCAGATCATCCTGACCGTCCTGCTCATCCGCCGCCGTCCGGAGCTCACGAAGCTCGCGTGGCTGCTCGGCGGCATGGTCGCCACCCAGGCCCTCCTCGGGGCCATCACCGTCGCCTACAAGCTGCCCTGGTACGTCTCGACGGCGCATCTCATGCTCGCCATGAGCTACTTCGCGACGCTGGTCTACACCGCCTTCCGCACCCGGCCGGCGCCGAGCGTCGTGCAGCTCCAGCAGCACGCCCGCCGCCTCGAAAAGCTCGGAGAAACTCGTACCTGGATCAAGGTCGCGGTCGTGGCCGTCGCGATCCAGCTCGTCCTCGGCGCCCTCGTCCGGCACCACGGCGCCGCCCTCGCCTGCGTCGGTATGCCGACGTGCAACATCGGCGGGGGCTGGTTCCCCGAGGCCGGCATCCAGAAGCTCCACATGATCCACCGCGGGTTCGGCGTCATCGTCGGGCTCGTCACGATCGCTGCCGCCGTCCAGGTCCTGCGCGCCGCCGGCAGCTGGCCCGGGTTGTCGGCGCTGGCCATCCTCGCCCCGATCCTCGTGCTCGGCCAGATCGCCCTCGGCATCGCGACCGTCATGACCCTTCGCAGCGTGCCCGTCGCCGTCGGTCACTTCGCAGGCGCGACCGCGTTGTGGGCCCTCTGGATCTCGGCGCTCCTGCTCACCCGGCCGCGGTCCGCGACCACGCGCTCGTCCTCGGCGGGTGCCACCCTCACGCCGGCGCTGGTGTCCCCATGAACACCCGATCGATCTCGCTCGCCGGTACGCGCGACCTCGTGTCGCTCGTGAAGCCACGCATCATGGTGATGGCGCTCCTCACGGCCGCGGGCGGCGTCTCGCTCGCGCCGGTGACGCCGTCGACGAGCGTCACGCTCTGGCTCCTCGTCGGCACCGCGCTCATCGTCGGGGCGGCGAACACCCTCAACATGTGGCTCGAGCGCGACATCGACTGCCTGATGGCGCGCACCCGTCAGCGCCCCCTCCCGCAGGGCCGCATCGCGCCCTCGACGGCGCTCGCCTTCGGCACCCTGCTCGGCGCCCTCGCCATCCCCGCGCTCGCGATGGTCAACATCGTGACCGCCGCCCTCGGCCTCCTCGCCCTCCTCCTCTACGTGGGCGTCTACACGCCGATGAAGCAGCGTTCGCACTGGGCCGTCTGGGTCGGGGGGATCCCCGGCGCGATGCCCGCGCTCATGGGGTGGACCGCCGCGATGGGCCGCATCGAGCTGGGGGGCCTCGCTGTCTTCGCGGTGCTGTTCGTGTGGCAGACGCCGCACTTCCACGCCATCGCGATGTACCGCCAGCGCGACTACGACGCCGCCGGCTTGAAGACGCTGCCTGGCTCCCACGGCTGGACGCGCGCCCGCATCGAGATCGCGGTCTACCTGCTCGTACAGGTCATCGCGAGCATGCTCCTCGTGCCGCTCGGCGTGGCCGGCGACATCTACGCGCTCACCGCGGCCCTGCTCGGTGGCCTCGTCCTCGTGCAGGCCTTCAGCGGCCTCCGCGCGGGCGCCGCGAAGTGGGCGCGTAACGTCTTCCTCGTCTCGATCGTCTATCTGCCGGTGCTCTTCACCGTCATGGTCCTCGACGGTCGCGCATGACCCTCGAACAGCTTCATCCCGCTATCAATGCGGCGCTGAACCTCACCTGCTTCTGCCTCCTCATTGCCGGCCGCATGGCCATCGCACGGGGTGACACCGCGCTGCACAAGAAGCGGATGCTCGCGGCGTTCACCGCCTCGACGGTGTTCCTGGTCTCGTACCTGATCCGCTTCGCGACCACGGGAGCGCACAAGTACCCGGGCGCCGGCTGGGACAAGACGCTCTACCTGATCATTCTCTTCAGCCACATGGTGCTGGCCGTCGTGCTCGTGCCCTTCGTGATCGGCGCGCTCCGCAACGCGCTCAAGGGCAACTTCGAGCGGCACAAGAAGCTCGTGCAGGTCACGTTTCCGATGTGGATGTACGTCTCGGTGACGGGCGTGATCGTCTACCTGATGCTGTATCACCTCGGCCCGGTTCTCAATCCGACCTGAGCGACCGCGCTCGACACGTCGGCGAGCTCGAGGCAAACGGCCGTTAGCTCGGCCCACTCCGCGATCCGGGCATCGATCGCGGCCGGTGACATGTCCACGTGGGGAAGGACCTCCAGTCCGAGCCCACTAACCTCCGACAGCGCGCATAGCCGGCGCTCGACCGCCGCCGGCGACATATCGATCACGACGTCGTATCCAGCCGCGCGAGGTCCGGCCCGCACGTGTCAGGCCGGCACGTAGGTTCCGTGAAAGGTGATCGGCACGTGGTGATCGAACCACGCGCGGGCCACCGGACCATCGGGGATGCGTGCGGCGTCGTAGACGGCCGCAAAGGCGCGGTCGCGGGTGTGGCCGAGCGCGACGAGGTGGCCGTCGACGAAGAGGGGCTCGCTGATGACCGCGGTGGCCTCGAGCGTGTGGCTGGTGACCACACCGGTGGTCGTGTCGATCGCGCCGATCGAGCGCAGGCCGTCGAGCGCGACGAACGCGCGCGTGTGGGCACGGCCCTCGGCGCCTGGCTCGAGCGTGGGGAACTCGCATCCCCGGTCGGACAGCGGCTCGGACCGGAACGTCTTGGCGCGGAGATCGATCACCGCGCGGTGGTAGTGGGCCTGGTCGTAGTCGCGCGCGGTCTTCGTGCCAGGCGCCTCGGCCATTTCGTTGAAGGACCGAAAGCCCGCGTAGCGCACGTAGTCGACGACGAGCTCCGAGCCGCGATCGAACGCGTTCGCGAAGTGCCACTGGTAGAAGGCGTCGACGGAGAAGCGGACGGGGTGGCCCGGATCCGCGATCGGGATGCAGAGGATCTCCGTGCCGAGCTCGGGCTTCCACTGGAACAGCTGATCGAAGCGACCGACCTGCACGAGCATGCGCGGGACGTTCACGCGTACCGGCGAGACGAAGAAGATGAGGTGCGTATCGGTGGCGATGAAGTCGTGGAGCATCGGCGGGCCGGCCAGCGGCACGCTGCCGAGGTGACGCGCGGCGCCGGTATCGGGCAGCTCGTAGAGCTCGAGGAGAGTCTGCCGGCCGTAGGTGAGCCCGAAGTTGTAGGAGGCCTTGCGGCTCTCGACGCGGTGCGGGTGCGCGGAGAAGAAGGACCGCACGACCCCACCGAGATCCGTCTCGCCGACCGTGGCGAGATCGAGCGGGTTCACCTCCGTCGGCTTGCCGGCCTCCATGAGCGCGAAGAGGCGGCCCTGCCACGCCATCACCGACGTGTTCGCGGTGTTCTTGCCGCGGCCTCGGACCGCGTTGCGGATCCGACGATGCCACGGCGCGGCCATGCCGTAGAGGGACGTGCCCGCGGCCCGCTCCTCCCGGAGCCCCGTGGTCTGATGCAGCTTCGAGGCTCCCTGCGCCCGGCCACCATCGAAGCGAATCGCGGTGATCGCACCGTCACCCTCGAAGGGATGATCGTAGCGGCGACCGAACTGACCGAACTGCCCCGGGCCGTTGCGATAGAGCGTGCCGCGCAGATTCGCGGGGAGCGTGCCCTCGATCTCGAGCGGTTCGAACCCATGCTCGCGCGCCAGGTCCTTCGACCAGAGCTGATGCAGGAGCTGGACATCGGCGCCGGCCGGGACGGGCATCTTGATAGCTGCGACCATGTGAACGTTGTAAACATTCAGCGGCCGCCCCGCAAGCACAAAGTGAACGCTGTAAACATCGTGTGGTACGCTGACGGCGCGGATGCCGGCCAAGCGGTCGTATCACCACGGAAACCTCCGGGAGGCCCTCGTCGCCGCGGCGCTGAAGGAGCTCGCCGCCGAGGGCCTCGAGAAGTTCTCCCTGCGCAACGTGGCGCGGCGCGCGAAGGTGTCCGCACCGGCGGTATACCGGCACTTCACGGACAAGGACGACCTCATCGTGGCCGTCGCGCTCGAGTGCGCCGAACGCATGAATGCCGCGATGGCCGCCGCGATCGCGGCCGCGCCCGCCGACCCACTCGAAGGCTTTCGCGAGGTGGGCATCGCCATCGTGTCGTTTGCCGTGGCGCATCCCGAGCACTACCGCGTCATCTCGCTGCCCGATCTCGCCGCCCGCACCCCGGTCGCACACCGTGAGCAGGAACGCGCCTGGTACGAGGCGCAGAAGCTCGCCCTCGCCGAGGCCCAGCGCCGCGGCCTCATCTCGGATGTTCCGCTCGATGATCTGCTCCTCACCGCAGACTCCGCGATCAACGGCCTCGCTCGCTCGATCATCGACGGCAAGCTCGGGGCGGTCGACGAGGCGCGTGCGAAGGACCTCGCCATCCGCGTCACGCATGTCCTCGGATACGGGTTCACGCCGCGGGCCACGCCGCCGCGCGATCCGCGGGCGTAGGCTCCGACTCGCGATGGGTCAGAGTCCGAGCTGCTTCGCGACGATCACCTTCATGATCTCGTTCGTGCCGGCGTAGATGCGCTGCACGCGAGCGTCCATGAAGGCGCGCGTCACCGGGTACTCGAGCATGTAGCCGTAGCCGCCGAAGAACTGGAGGCACGTGTCGATGACCTCCTGCGAGGTGTCGGTGACCCAGAACTTGGCCATCGAGCACTCCTTCACCAGCTGCTTGCCGGCCACGTGCTCGGCCACGACCTTGTCGACGTAGGCGCGGCCGACCTCGACCTTCGCGAGCGCCTCGACGAGCTTGAACTGCGTGTTCTGGAACTTCGAGATGGGCTTGCCGAACGCCTTGCGCTCTTTCGTGTACGCGATGGTGTCGGCGAGGACCTGCTCGCTCACCGCCTGCGCGCCGATCGCGACGCACAGGCGCTCCTGCTGCAGCTTCTGCATGAGCATCATGAAGCCGGCGCCCTCGGGTCCGAGCCGGTTCGTCGCGGGGATGCGGCAGCCCTCGAAGAACATCTCGGACGTGTCCTGGGACGCCATGCCCATCTTGTGGAGGCGCTTGCCACGCGCGAAGCCGGGCCGGTTGGCCTCGACGACGAACAGCGAGATGCCGCGGTGCGCGTTCGCCGGATCGGGGTCGGTCTTCGCGGCGACCACGACGAGGTCACACAGCTGGCCGTTCGAGATGAACGTCTTCGCGCCGTCGAGGATGTAGTCGTCGCCGTCCTTCTTCGCGGTCGTGGCGATGCCGGCGACGTCGCTGCCGGTGCCGGGCTCGGTCATGGCGAGGGCGGTGACGAATTCGCCGGAGGCGCAGCCGGGCAGCCACTTGTGTCGCTGCTCGTCGGTGCCGAACGACTCGATGTAGGGGACGATGATGTCGGAGTGCAGGCTCATCGCGAAGCCGCTCTCGTAGGCGCGCGCGAGCTCCTCCATGATCACGACGGAGCAGAGGAAGTCGGCGCCGGGGCCGCCCCACTTCTCGGGGAGCGACGGACAGAGGAAGCCCTGCGCGCCTGCCGTCCGCCACACCTCGCGGTCGACCTGCCCCTGGTCGCGCCAGCGCTGCTGGTTCGGCTTGATCTCGCGCTCGATGAACGCGCGGAAGGCCTGCCGGAAGGTGTCGTGGTCGGCATCAAAGAGCGTGCGATCCATGGCGCTCTTTACTACGGTATCGTCGACTAAGGTCGCCCCATGCCCTGGACCGTCGACGAACCCGGCGTGACGCTGGCCGCGTTCGTGAAGGCGCGAGCCAATGTTCCGAACTCGGTTGCGAAGAAGCACATCGAGGCGGGCAAGGTCTTCGTCGACGACGCGTGCGTCATGGAGGTCGCGCATCGCCTCGCGGCGGGTCAGTCGGTCGACCTCCGCGTGAACGCGCCCCGCCCTCGCGACCCCGAACGCGAGGGTGTGCTCGTCTACGACGATGCGCACGTCGTCGTGATCGACAAGCCGGCGGGCGTGAACAGCGTGCCCTACGAGGAGCGGGAGGGCGGCACGGCGATGGATCTCATTCGCGGCGCGTGGCGCCGGCAGGGCAAGGCGGCGACGACGATCCCGCTTCATGTCGTTCACCGCATCGATCGCGCCACGAGCGGCCTCCTCGCCTTCGCGAAGTCCAAGCGCGCCGAGCAAGGCCTCGCGGCCCAGCTGCGGGCGCACGAGATGGAGCGTCAGTACATCTGCGTCGCCCACGGCGCCGTCACCAGCCGCCGCATCGAGAGCTTCCTCGTCGAGGACCGCGGCGACGGGATGCGTGGCTCGACCACGCGGCACGAACAGGGCAAGCGGGCGGTCACGCACCTCGAGGCGACGGAGCCGCTCCGGCACGCGACCGTCTGCTCCGTCCGGCTCGAGACCGGCAAGACGCACCAGATCCGGATCCATCTCAGCGAGGCGGGCCATCCGCTCGTCGGTGAACGCGTCTACATCCGCGACTACGAGGCCGCGGGCGGCAAGTTGCTCACCTCCGCCCGCCTCCTCCTCCACGCGGCCACGCTTGGCTTCGAGCACCCCGTCACCGGCGACCGCGTGTCGCTCAGCTCTCCGCTCCCTCCCGACTTCACGGCCGTCGTCGATCGCCTACGATAGGCGCATGTCGCTCGCGATCCGCGTCGCCACCGCCTCCGACGTGCCGACCATCCTGCGCTTCATTCGCGCGCTCGCCGAGTACGAGAAGCTGGCGCACGAGGTCGTCGCCGACGAGGCGAAGCTGACCGCGACGCTGTTCGGGCCGCGCCCAGGCGCGGAGGTCCTGCTCGCGGAGGATGCGGGCATCGCGCGCGGGTTCGCGCTGTTCTTCACGAGCTATTCGACGTTCCTCGCGAAGCCCGGGCTCTACCTCGAGGACCTCTTCGTCGACCCCGAGGCGCGCGGACGTGGCATCGGCAAGCGGCTCATGGTGGCGCTGGCGAAGATCTGCGTCGAGCGTGACTACGGCCGGTTCGAGTGGAGCGTCCTCGACTGGAACACGCCAGCCATCGACTTCTATAGGCGGCTCGGCGCTGTGCCGCAGGACGAATGGACTGTTCAGCGGCTCACCGGGGATCCCCTGCGGACCCTCGCTGCGACGTAGATCCGCGGAGATCCGGGCATTCTTGTGCACCCCCGTGCGCAAACCGGAATAAACCGATGTGCGCTGTTGTGGTTCCGCACGGGGAAAGATGCGGGCAGGAATCGAAAAGGCATGTGATAATCGGACGTCCATGGCCCTCGGCCAGCCCAATCCACCGAGGGGCGAGGCGTTCAATGACCCTCGTTTCGCTGCCGGCACCCAGCTCGGCAAGTACGAGCTGATCGCACCGATCGGGTCGGGTGGGATGGCATCCGTCATCCTGGCGCGGACGCGGGGCCCGGGCGGCTTCGAGAAGGTCGTCGTGATCAAGGTCGTGCACCCGCACATGGCCTCCGACGAGGTCGCGGTGAGCATGCTGCTCGACGAGGGTCGACTCGCCGCGCTCATCGAGCACCCGAACGTGGTGCACACATACGAGGTCGGCGAAGCGTTCGGGACCTTCTACATCGTGATGGAGTACCTCGCGGGCGAGTCGCTCCACACCGTGATCCGCCAGTCGATCCAGCCGGGCAGCGGTGCGTTCCACCCGACGCTGGCAGGCAAGATCATCTCCGATGCCTGCGAGGGCCTGCACGCCGCCCACGAGCTCACGGACTTCAACGGGGTGAACCGGCAGATCGTCCATCGCGACGTATCGCCCGGCAACATCGTCGTCCTCTACAACGGCCAGGTGAAGGTCGTGGACTTCGGCATCGCGAAGGCACAGGGCCGCGCGACGGAGACGCAGGTCGGCGAGCTGAAGGGCAAGTACGGGTACATGTCGCCCGAGCAGATCAACAACGAGCCGATGGACCGGCGCTCGGACGTGTTCTCGCTCGGGGTGACGCTGTGGGAGGCCCTCGCGAAGCGCCGGCTGTTCCACCAGGAGAACATCGGCGCGACGCTGATGCAGATCCTGCGTGGGCCCCGCGTGCCGCCCTCGACCTACGACCGCGAGGTTCCCAAGGCCCTCGACGAGATCGCGCAGAAGGCGCTGCAGCCCGACCCGCGCGATCGCTTCCAGTCGGCGGGCGAGATGAAGAAGGCGATCGACGACGCGATCTGGCAGGCGCGCGTCGGTACGAGCGACGTGCAGAAGTACATGCACTCGCTGTTCACGCAACGCATGGAGGCGCGGCGTCAGCTCCTCGCGGCTGCGACCGATAGCTCCCTCGACGAGGTGATCGATCTGCTCACCCGCGAGCGCTCGGCGGTGCAAGTCCCCGACGAGTTCCTGCCGCAGCACACGCCGGTGCCGCACCGCCACTCGCAGCCGATATCGCAGCGCACCCCCGCGCCGGTGCGGCACTCGTCCGGCCCGATCATGCCCTACCCCACGCAGGGGCCCGACAGTCAGCGCGCGTCGTACCCGCCGCAGGGACCGGGCTCGGGCCGTGGCAGCTATCCGCAGATGGCGCCCGGTTCGCAGCGCATCAGCCAGCAGCCCGGCTCGCTCGTCGTCGGGCCGAACGGTCAGCACATCTTCCAGGCGGAGGCCGGATCCACCCCGGGCTGGATGCCGCCCGGGATGCAGCACGCGTATCCGGGGCAGATGCCGCTGACGGGCAGCCGCGTCATCGAGGAGCGCTCGCGCTGGCGCTTCTACGCCATCGTGGCGACGACCCTGCTCGTCGGTATCGTCGGAACCATCCTCGCGTTCACGGCCCTCTCGTCGAGTACGGCGGAGTCCGCGGCGAAGCCGCCGAAGCCAACGAAGCCGCGGACCACCATCCTCTCCCCCGAGGATCTCGACGCGATCCAGCCGACGCCGCCGCCCTCGACGGTGCCGAAGACCAGCGAGCCCACCGTGCCCCCGACGGTGCCGACGCCCCCGGGCCCCGAGGTCACGCCGACGCAAGCCGGCTCCACCACGCCGCCCGAGCCGGGCGTGACGCCCGATGCCGGAACGCAGATCGAGGAGCCACCGCCGACGCCGGTGCCCCCGACCGGCACCAAGCCGAAGACGGGACCGACGAACAAGAAGGATCCGAGCGAGAAGGGCACGCCGACGAAGCGGGATCCCAGCAACGAGGACGAGGACGAAGACGGCAGCGGCAATGCCCCACCGAGCGGTGGCGAGGAAGAGCTCAAGAAGAAAGCAGCGGCGTACTTCGCGGCCGGCAACTGGGACAAGGCCGAGGAGTCCTACAAGAAGGTCCTCGAGATCAATCCGCGCTACGCGCCTGCGCACCGTGGACTGGGGCTGATCTACCAGCGCCGCAAGATGGTGAAGGCGGCGATTAAATCCTACAAGCGATACTTGGAGCTCCAACCAAAAGCGCACGACGCGAAGGACATCAAGGAACGCTTGAGACAGTTGGGAGACGAGTAATGAAGTTTAGCCTCGTGTCTGCGCTGACGATCGCCGTGGTGGTCGCAGGTCTCGGAACTGCACGCGCCGACGAGGATGACGAGCTCGGCGACGATGACGGTGAAGGGGAACGGCGTGGTGGAGACATGGAAGTCAGTGTCTTCCCCCTCGACCCGCAGGGCTTGACGAAGGATCAGGACGGCATCCAGGAGGCCTTCAGCCGGGCGATCGGCAAGACGCTCCGCGCGAAGCTCGCGAAGACGCCGATCAGTGATCTCTCGATCCAGTTCGACTGCTCGATCGAGAGCGAGAAGTGCCTCGACGAGATCCTCGACGCCGCAGGCGCGGACATCATCGTTTACGGCCAGATCATCTGGAACGACATGACGCGCAAGCTGAAGGTCGTGATCTCGAGTTACGACGGTACGCGCAAGGACTCGAAGACATACGTGCTCGACAGCACCGACGAGGAGGACGCGAAGAACGAGCTCCTGTCGCGCGCCGACTCGTTCCTCCAGAAGCTGCTCCGGAAGACGGGCAAGCCCCTCGAGAGCTCGGAGAGGCCGCGCCGACCCTGCGAGGATACGATCGAGGGGTGTGAGGTCGTGACTCCCAAACCCGAGGGCGGGATCACGACTGGGACCTACGCCCTGATCGTTGGTGGGGGAATCGCCACGGCGGTGGGAGTCGGGTTCTATGTCTCGGCGCTCGGAATCCGGAACGAGATCGCCGACTACCGGATCATCACCATCGACGACGTCAATGCCGTCATAGCGTTAGAGGACAAGGGCAAGCTGCATACGACAATCGCCTACACGGCGATGATTGGTGGAGCGGCGATTTTGACGTACGGCATCGTACGTGCACTAGGTGAGCGCAAGCCTCCGCCCCGCCGGGGTCGCTCCGACGGGGATCCGATCCTCGATTCCGAGGACGACTCGGAGGTGAGCATTGCCCCACTCCCTGGGGGAGCGGCTCTGGTATTCACCGCAAGGTTCCTATGAAGTCGATGCCCACGCTCGGTGCCCTCCTGCTCGCGACCTCGCTCGGCGGGGTCGCTGGCTGCTTCCCGACGCGCACGGATGGTCTGCAGTGCGAGGTCACGACCGACTGCGAGGATGGCTACGCGTGTCAGACGGGCTACTGCCTCCCGGCGGCGACCACGCCCGACAGCAGCGGACCGACGATCGACGCGCCGCCCCCGTCGGAGGCGTGCGAGGAAGATTGGCCGGGAGAGACGACGCTCTTCGACCCGTGCGACATCAGCGATCCTGGCGACGCTGCGATCGTGCTGAACCAGCCCGGCGGCGTCTACGAGCTCAACACGAACACCTTCACGATCACCGGGCCGACCACGGTCGCGGCGTCGGTCGCGCAGGCGCCCACGGGCAACTACGCCCTCATGTCGGTCTACTCGCTCGACATCGCCAGCGGAGCGACGCTGAAGGTCACGGGCACGAATCCGCTCATCATCGCGTCGTGGACGACGATCACGATCGGCGGCACGATCGACGTGTCGAGTGGCGGAGCCGGGGCGATCGTGGCCGGCACGGGGGCGTGTACCGCCGCGCTTCCCACGGCGGACAACGAAGGTGCAGGTGGCGGCGCCGGCGGCGGCTTCGGCTCCAGCGGTGGGGCGGGCGGCGCCGGCGGCAATGGCGGGAACGCT
>JALHPV010000018.1 GCA_022842285.1 Kofleriaceae bacterium | reverse complement strand
GCCCGCCGGCGCGAAGATCGGCGCGGCCCTCGCCGCCAGCCTCGATGCCGCCGATCGCGCCCGCGCCCCGTGGCGCTGTGGGCTCCCGACCGGCCCCGGGCTCGCGTCGGAGTCCATCACGACCGAGAGCGGCGCCACGTTCCAGCTCGCCGGCCACGTCATCACGGTCGAGAAGTCGCCGCTCGTGATCGGCGTGCTCGCGGATGCGGGCGGCCCCGCCTCCCCAACCCTCGCCGCGCTCGGCCAGCTCCGCGGCAAGCTCGCAGGCGTGGACCTCCTCCTCACGCTCGGTGGCATGGGAACGACCCAGGCCGAGCTCGAGGCGACCCTCGGTGCGCTCGCCGACGGCGCGCCCTGGCTCGTCGTCGCGCTCCCGGGCGAGCTCGAAGGAGCCGGGGCGCTGTCGGCCGCCGTGGTCGCCCTCCGGACCAAGGGCGCCTCGGTCGTCGACGGACGGCTGGCCCGCCGTATCGAGCTGCCCACGACGAGCATCGCGCTCGTGACCGGAGCCCCGCATCCGCAGCGCCTGGTCGCAGGTGCCGATGGCTGCGTGTACAGCCCCCTCGTCGTCGAGAACGTCGTGACCGAGCTGGTCGCGCGCGAGGGGCTGCGCATCCTCGCCACCACCGCGGCGCCCCGGCACCTCGTCGATCGTGAAGCCACGGGCGAGGTCGGGCTCGTCGGCGGCTACGACCTCGCGCTCCACCCCCCACTTGCTCCGCGCGCCACGCGCGCCCAGACCGGCGGGCGTGATGGCAAGTCCGTCACCCTCTCCCCCGGGATCGCCGACGCGACCACCCGGCTCCCCGACGGCCGCGGCATTCCGAACGCCGGCATCCTGACGATCACTGGCACCACATGGAGGTGGCGCCCCGTGACGGCAGAGTAGGATAGCGTCGTGGGCTCGGAGACCGACGCGGGGGAATCCCTCGATCGCCGCCTCTCGGATTCGAATCGCGCGTGGCTCGACAAGATCGTCGACGGCCGCTACCGCGTCCTCGAGGTGATCGGGCGCGGCGGCATGGGTGTCGTCTACCGCGTCCAGCACCTCCGCATGGGCAAGGTCGCGGCGATGAAGGTCCTGCACCGCGACCTCGCCGGAGATGCGGAGGTCATCGCGCGGTTCGAGCGCGAGGCGGCCGCGGTCTCGAAGCTCCACCACCCGCACACGGTGCAGGTCTTCGACTTTGGCACCGCGCAGGGAGCCCTCTACCTCATCATGGAGTTCGTGCGGGGCGCCGACCTCGCGCGCGTGCTCGGCCGCGATGGTCCGATGAAGTGGGAGCGCGCCGCTCCGATCCTCGCGCAGATCTGCGGCGCCCTCCAGGAGGCCCACGAGCTCGGCATCGTGCATCGTGATCTGAAGCCCGAGAACGTGCTCATCACGCGCTCGACGGGCGGGCGCGACTACGCCAAGGTGCTCGACTTCGGCCTCGCCAAGCTCGACGAGCGCACCACGCCGGCGTTGGATAGCGATCGCCAGATCGTCGGAACACCGTACTTCATGGCGCCGGAGCAGATCCGCGGCGAGGACGTCGACGCCCGCACCGACATCTACTCGTTCGGCGCGCTCATGTTCGAGCTGCTGACCGGGCAGCACCTCTATGACGCTCAATCGTCCGTGGGCGTGCTCACGAAGCACCTGACCGCGGAACCGGACGCGCCCAGCAATCGCACGCCGAAGCTCGGGATTCCGCCTCAGGCCGACCACATCTGCCGGCGCGCCCTCGCCCGCGACCCGTCGGAGCGGTGGCAATCGGCGGCCCAGCTCGGTGAGGCGATCGAGGAAGCGTTCCACGAGACCGTGGTCGAAGCGACGGGCCAGCGCCGACGCCAGGGCAGCACGCAGCTCCGCCCGACGCTGATCATCACGGACGAGGAGCTCCACGACCCGAGCGAGATCCGGCTTCGCCGCTCCGATATCGACGCGTACGAACGCTCGTTGAAGGTGCGCCGGGCCGTCGTCACATCCACGGTGACGCTCGCCGTGCTCGGCGGCATCGCCGCCGGGGTGTGGTTGATGCTGCGCCCACCCAAGGCCGTCACGGAGGAGCACGAGCCGAACAACGGTCGCTCGGACGCGAACCGCATCGACATCAACACCGAGGTGACGGGGTACCTGGGCAAGCGGATCGGGCCGAGGGCCCCGGACATCGACACGTACATCGTGCCGAGCACCGGACAGCGCCGCGTGGTCACCGCCACCGTCACGTCGCCACCGAACATCGACGTGAACCTCACCATCGAGGACGCGGGAGGCATCAGGCGCGCGGTCACCGACGAGGCCCCGCTCGGCGGCGCCGAGGCGATTCATCGGCGGCGCATCGATGGCGCGATCATCGTCACCGTCACGCAGACCGTGGCGCCGGGCACCACCTTCGTGACGGAGAACGTGAGCGACCCGTACACGCTCGTCGTGACCGAGGAGCGCGCGGATACCGGCGAGGTGGAGCCCAACAACAGCGAGGCCGATGCCACCGCCTGGGTGCCGGGGGCCGAGCTGCATGGCTACCTGGATGCGCGGCTCGATATCGACCTCCTGCGGTTCGGCGGCGAGGCCGGCACCTACAGCGTTGTCGTGCGCGCCGACGGGGTCCCGCTCGCCTGGAGCCTCGCGGGTGACAAGCCTCGAACCCCGGGTGCGGCAACGCTCACACTCACACCCGGTCAGCTCGTGAGGATCGAACGAACCGATCGGGGCGAGGCCACAGGAACGTTACCCGGACGAGACGCGCCTTGGTCTATCGTTGCCGTCAAGGCCCGATGACTTCACGCGTCCTGCTCCTGCTCGGTGTTCTCGCAGCCTGCGGCGATGACGATGGCGATGGTGATGCTCCCGCGACGTGCGAGCTGAGCGTCGCGCTCGAGGATGGGACGGCCCTCGGGCATGCCTCACCGTTGCTCTCCTCCGCCGGTGAAGCGCGCGCGGGACGCGTCACCGCCGAGATGTTGCCGACCGATCCGACGGGTCTCTTGCTCTGGCGCGCAGGCGACTACGTGCTGGCGAACGACCGGGTGGCGCTCGTGATCGAGGACGTCGGAGACAGCGACCTCTACGATCCGTGGGGCGGTCGTCCCGTCGGTGTCGCGCGCGTCCAGGGCGGCATGATGGTCGAGCCGTCGCCGTTCGGCGAAGTGTTTCTCTTGACCGGCCGCTCCTCGGTGGTGACCGAAGTTGTCAGCATCGTGGCGGATGGAAGCGAGCCCGGCGCGGCGACGATCCGTGTACGCGGCAAGCTGTCGCCCACGCCGTTCTTCGAGTCGATCACGTCGGGCGTGTTCCCCGACGCGTTCACCGATATCGAGGTCGCCATCGATTACACGCTGCAGCCCGATAGCGATCACGTGGACATCGCGCTGACGTACCTGTCGCCGCGCCTCGAGGCGACGGAGGTCCCGGCCCTGTTCCACGGTTCGATGTTCGCGGACCGCATGCCGGCGTTCGTGCCCGGCCAGGGCTTCACCGACCAGTTCACCGACACGCCGTACATCGCGTTCACGACGGAGCGCGCGACCGGCTGGGCCTACATCGCCGCGAACAGCGATCTCGAGACGGGCATCGCGACCGGTGGCTTCATCGGCGCCTTCGGAGCTGGCTTCACGATCGCGGGGTGCACGACCACGACGCACGAGCACGCGCAGATCGTCATCGGAGGCCCCGGCACGGACGGAATCGTCGCCGCCGTGGCCCGGACCCGAGGCGAGGAGCTCCGCACGATCGGAGGCACGGTGGCGCGGGGGCCAGCGCTCATCAACAACGTGAACGTCCACGTCGTGGATGCGACGACGGGCGCCTATCTCACGCGGGCGCGCACCAACGTGAATGGCACGTTCGTGGCGCACGTTCCCCCCGACACCGACGTGAAGCTCATCGCCACGATTCGCGGAGAGCCGTTCGGGCGCCTGGACGTGGGCGCGACCGAGATCGGGCCGTTCACCGTCGACATGCCCCCTATCGGGACCATCCGCGTCGTCGTGCGCGACGAGCAGGCGCGGGGCGTGCCGGCTCGCATCCAGCTGTTCCCGGCCGCCGGGCAGACGGTCGAGACCGTCCCCGCCAACTACGGCGAGACCGGTCTCAACGGCCGGTTGCAGACGGTGTTCGCGGTGCTGGGGGATGTCACCCTGTCCACGCCGCCCGGCACCTGGCGCGTGGTTGCATCACGCGGCTACGAGTACGAGATTGGCGAGAGCACCGTCGCCGTCCCCGCGGGCGAGCTCGTGCAGGTCCCGCTCGTCGTCGACCACTCCGTACCGTCGCCGACCGAGCTGTGCGGTGACTTCCACATCCACACGTGGCGCTCGAGCGACTCCGGCGACGATGCCGTCGAGAAGGTGCGGCAGGCGCTCGCCGATGGGCTCGAACTTCCCGTGCGCTCGGAGCACGAGTGGGTCGAAGACTTCTCCGCCGAGATCGCGCGCCTGAACGCGCAGCCGTACATGGCCGGGTTCGGTTCGGTCGAGCTGACGTCGTTCGAGACGTGGGGCCACATGGGCGTGTTTCCGCTCGTGGCCGATCCCGCCCGGCGCAACAACGGCGCCCCCCAGTGGCAGCGGTTCCCGACCGCGGCCTCGCCCGACACGCCGTTCGAGACGATGCCGCCGCCCGCCGTCTTCGACATGGTGCGTGCGCGCGCCGAGCAGCCGCTCGTCATCATCAATCACCCGCGCGGTGGCGTGAACTACTTCGAGTACGTCGGCTACGACCCGGCCACGGGGATGGTCGAACAGGCCGCGGCCTGGGATACGAAGTTCACGCTGATCGAGGTGTTCAACAATTCGGGCTGGCTCCAGAACCGCGACGGCGTGGTCGACGACTGGTTCGGCCTCCTGCGCGCAGGCCGCAAGGTCTTCGCCGTCGGCTCGTCGGATAGCCATCGGCTCTCGTCGTCGCCGGTGGGGTATCCGCGTACGTGCATGGAGCTCGGGACCGACGACCCGCGCCTGGTGTCGAAGGAACAAGTGCGGGATGCCCTTGGCGCTGGCAAGGCCGCGATCAATGGCGGTATCTCGGTGATCGCGCGCATCGCTGGCAAGGGTCCCGGGGAGTCGACGACGGGGGCGGGGAATCCCCAGCAGGTCGCGATCATCGTGCGCGCCCCGCAGTGGGTCGATGTCGATGCCATCGACGTGGTCGTCGATGGCGAGACGGTCGATACGATCCCGGTCATGCCGGAGGACGCGGACCCTGACAACCCCGCCACGCGCTGGACGGGAGTGGTCGACATCGCGACGGCCGCGGCGGGCAGCTTCGTCGTCGTGGCCGCGTATGGCGACAGCGCGCTGGAACCGGTTCACCCGGGACGGCTGCCGTTCGGGGTGACGAACCCGATCTTCGTCGAACCGTAAGATCTCGACAGGCGCGCGAGGTGGTATGCCTCGGCCACCATGATCAAGCGTCCGAAGATCGCAATCATCGGCGCCGGCGGTAACGTCGGTGCTGCCGTCGCTCAGTGGGCCGTGGTGAAGGAGCTGGGCGACCTCGTTCTCATCGACCTCAAGGCGGGCCCCGCCGAAGGCCGCGCCCTCGACCTGACGCAGTGCGGCCCCTGGGAGGGCTTCAACAACAACTTCGTCGCGTCGGACAACATCGAGAAGATCGCCGGCGCGGACGTGGTCGTGATGACCGCCGGTGTCCCGCGCAAGCCGGGCCAGTCGCGCGAAGAGCTCATCAACATCAACGCTGGCATCGTCAAGGGCATCTGCGCCGACGTGAAGAAGCACGCGCCGGACTCGGTGCTGATCGTCGTGTCGAACCCGCTCGACGCGATGGTGTTCGTCGCCAAGCAGGTCACGGGCTTCCCGCGCGAGCGCGTCATCGGCTCGGCCGGCGTGCTCGATAGCGCCCGCTTCCGGACCTACCTCGCGCTCGCCGCGGGCGTGTCGGTCGAGGACGTCCAGGCGATCGTGCTCGGCGCGCACACGGACAAGGACATGGTCCCCGTGACGTCGACGGCGATGATCGGCAACGTGCCGGTGGCCAAGTTCCTCTCCCCGGAGAAGCTCAAGGAAGTCGTCGAGAACACGAAGAAGGGCGGCGCGACGCTCACCGGCCTCATCGGGACGTCGGCCTGGCTCGCCCCGGGTGCCGGCACGTGCCTCATGGTCGAGGCGATCGTCCGCAACCAGGGCCGCATCCTCCCCTGCTCCGTCGAGCTCAACGGCGAGTTCGGCGTGACCGGCGCGTTCGTGGGCGTCCCGGTGAAGCTGACGGCGAAGGGCGCCGAGTCGGTGCACGAGTTCGAGCTGTCGGCGGCCGAGAAGGACGCGTTTGCGGCCTCGGTGAAGGCCAACACCGAGCTGATGGAAATCGCTCGCGGCTTCCTGGGCTGAGTTACCAGGTCACGATCAGCGCCAGCTCGAGCGCGGTGTCCAGGGTCTCCACCTGGTCCGGCGGGCTGGCGTCGTAGGCAACGGTGAAGCTGTTGCGCAGGGCGATGTGGGTCGTGAGCTTCGTCTGCACGGCGAGCTCGCCGAAGATGCGCAGGTCACTCGGCTGGTCGAGGCGCGGCTGGACGTAGAGCGTCTGGACGATGGCCACCTTGTCCGAGAGGTCCTGGTGCCCGGTGATGTAGGCCGAGGCGCGGTGCGCGAACGCATCCTCGCCGGCGTCGATCGTGCCCATGCGATTGTCGAGCTCCTCGAGCTCGGCCATGTAGGCGACGCCGACGAGGACGCCGACGGTGTCCTGCTCCACGAGCTTGTAGGCCGGACCGGTGCCGGCGAGCCCGCGCAGCAGGAGCCGGCGAAACTGGTCGTACTCGTGCTGGATGAAGGCTTCCCAGCGCCAGCGGCCTGCGATGCTCACCCGCGCCCGCAGATGCTCGAACGTCTTGCGGGTGAGGGTCAGGCCACGACTCGTTCCGTAGCCGCCGCGGGCCACGGCGAGGCCGAGCCAGCGCCCTTTCTTCAGGACGACGGTTGCAGCCCCGCCGACATCGAAGATGGGGTTGTTGCCCGTGCGCCAGTTGAGCTTGAGGGAAACGTCGCCGGTGACGCCGTCTTCCTCGGGTGGCTTCGCGAGCGCACCCTGAACGTTCACGATCTGCGCCGAGGCGATCCGCGTGCCGGCGATGACGATGCCGGCGACAAGCGCCGCTCGCATCAGAACGCGGGGTTCACCAGGTTGCCATCTTGGCCTGGAGGCCTTGATCGAGCGCGTCGAGGAACTGCTCGGTGGTGAGCCACGGAGCCTTGGGATCGATGAGCACCGCGAGGTCCTTCGTCATCTTGCCGCTCTCGACGGTCTCGACGCACACGGCCTCGAGCGCATCAGCGAACTTCACGACGTCCGGCGTCTCGTCGAACTGACCGCGGTACTTGAGGCCCTGGGTCCACGCGAAGATCGACGCGATCGGGTTCGTCGACGTCGGCTTGCCCTTCTGGTGCTCGCGGTAGTGACGCGTGACCGTGCCGTGCGCGGCCTCGGCCTCGACGGTCTTGCCATCAGGCGTGAGCAGCACGGACGTCATCAGCCCCAGCGAGCCGAAGCCCTGCGCGACCGAGTCCGACTGCACGTCACCGTCGTAGTTCTTGCAGGCCCACACGAAGCCGCCGTCCCACTTCATGGCCGAGGCGACCATGTCGTCGATGAGGCGGTGCTCGTACACGATGCCCGCATCCTTGAACTTGGTCGCGAACTCTTCATCGAAGACCTTCTGGAAGAGGTCCTTGAACCGACCGTCGTACTTCTTGAGGATCGTGTTCTTCGTCGAGAGGTAGACCGGCCACTTGCGGTTCAGGCCGTAGTTCATGCAGCTGCGCGCGAAGCCGATGATCGAGTCATCGAGGTTGTACATCCCCATCGCGACGCCCGATGCCTGGAAGTCGAACACCTTGTATTCGACCGGCTTGCCGCCGTCCTTCGGCGTGTACGTCATGGTCAGCGTGCCGGGGCCCGGCACGAGGAAATCCGTGGCGCGGTACTGGTCACCGAATGCATGACGACCGACCACGATCGGCCGCGTCCAGCCCGGCACGAGCCGCGGCACGTTCTTGCAGATGATCGGCTCGCGGAAGATCGTGCCGCCGATGATGTTGCGGATCGTCCCGTTGGGAGACTTCCACATCTCCTTCAGGTTGAACTCCTTCACGCGCGCTTCGTCGGGCGTGATGGTCGCGCACTTCACGGCGACGCCGTACTGCTTCGTCGCGTTCGCCGAGTCGATCGTGACCTGGTCGTTCGTCTGATCGCGATACTCGACGCCGAGATCGAAGTACTTCAGATCGATGTCGAGGTACGGAAGGATCAGCTTGTCCTTGATGAACTTCCAGATGATGCGAGTCATCTCGTCGCCGTCCATCTCGACGACGGGATTCTTCACCTTGATCTTCGTGGCCATGTGCTCGGGTTGTATCACCGGCGCCGACGGCGACGCATCGCCAGGACCGCGCTGATCGCACCCAGCCCGGCCACCCCACCCGCCGCGCCGCCGGCACTGCACCCGCCCGCGCCGTCGATCGCGTCCGCATTCTCCGCGCCAACCTCCTCGGCGTCGCCGCCCAGCTCGTAACCATCCGCGTTGCCCGTGCATCGCGTCCGCGTGGGGATGCGCCCCGTGACCGAGCGAACCCACGCCATCACGCGGTCCGCGCGCACGTACACGCCGCCGCCGCCGCACGGCGCCGCCGCCGTCGCGAGTCCGCGCGACACCACGCCGAGCAGCACCGGTCCATCGTCCGTCGGCATGAACACGGGCCCCCCCGAATCGCCAAAGCAGCTATCGCGCCCCATCCCGCCCGCCGCGAACTCGCCGCGCGGTGCGATCACCTCCTGGCACGCCGCATCCAGCTCGCAGGTCGGATCGGTGATGGTGATCTCCGCGCGCCGCAACTGCGAGTTCGGGTCCCAGCCCTCCTCCGTCGTCGCTCCGAATCCGACGATCTCCACCTGCGCGCCACGCACGAGCGCCTTGCTCGCCGTGCATAGCGCCGCGACCGTCCGCGGCTTCACCGTCACCGGCCGCTGCAATCGCAGCACACCCACGTCGTACGTCCGCCACCACTCGGGATACGCGATCGCCTCCTCGACCAGCACGCGCTCGCCGCCGGGCTTCCCGTAGTCGATCGTGTCGACGACCACCGACCTCGCCCCTTCGATGCAATGGCCGGCCGTGAGCACGACATCCTTCGCGATCAGCGTCCCACTACACGCCCCGTCCTCGAGCATGACAGCCACGACATCGGGCCACTCGCCCTTGGCGACGGGGGTGCCGCCGACGACTTCGGACGGAGCGGCGCTCGCCGCGGTGGACACCAGAACCAGACACAACGCGCTGAGATTCGTCATGCCCGAGCCCTTCAGCAGGCCCTGGACCACCCCCCGAGCTCACTGATCTCGCGTGCTTGTCCCCGCTTGTCCGTCCGACGTCCGGCCCACGCGTCCGGCGTCCGGACAAAACCCGGACGACTCATCACCAGGGCATCCGGTGTCGCAGGGGTCCGCCCCCTGCGCCCCCCCCCGCAAGCCGCGCGCGAACGAGGCTGAGCTAGTCCTGCGCCTTCTGATCGCGGCGGCGGCGCAGCGCGAACGCGAGGCCGAGCGCACCCAGCGCCAGGCCCGACGAGCCGCCAGACGTGGAGCAGCCGCCCGTGACCTCGGGGATCTCACCGATCGAGTCGTCGTCGCCGGCCGGCTCCCCATTGTCGCCCGTCGGATCCTCGGTGGGGTCTTCGCCGATGGGGTCCTCGTCAGGACCGGCGTTGCTGTCCTTGGAGATGGTCTTGCCCGTGGTCTGCTCGATCCAGTCGACGATGGCGTCGGTGCGAACGTAGATGCCACCACCACCGCACGGGTTCTGGGCGGTCTCCACCCCGCGGGAGACGGCACCGATGACGACCGGACCGCGCGGGGTGTCGAGATAGACGGGCCCGCCCGAGTCACCGAAGCACGAGTCGCGGTTGTTGCCCCCTGCGATGAACTCGCCGCCCGGCGAGACCGACGCCTGGCAGCCGGCGGCGGTGTTGGTGCAGTTGGCATCCGTCACGGGCGCGGTGACCTCGTGGAGCTGGGAGTTGGCGCCCATCCCCTGAATATCGGTCGAGCCAAAGCCGACGAGGTGGACGCTCATGTTCGCGCTGAAGCTCGCGAACGTGTAGTCCGTGCCGACCGGGCGCGGCTCGACGCTGGTGATGGGGGTGGAGAGCACGATGACGGCGACGTCGTACGAGGTCTCCCAGTTGGGGTACGCAGTGATCGACTCGACGGTCGCGCGCGTGCCGCCGCCGCCGTTGTAGTCGGTCGTGTCGGCGATGACCTGGGTCGGGTTGGCGTCGGCGCAGTGGCCGGCCGTGAGGACGACGTCGGGGGCGATGAGCGTCCCGGTGCACGAGCCCTGCGCGCCGAGGACGGCGACCGCATCGGGCCACTTGCCGGCGGGCACCTGGGTCCCGCCGATGACGCTGGCCGAATCGGCGAGCGCGGCCGACGACCCGAGAAGGAGCGCGACGGAGTAGAGCGAGGTGCGCGTCATGCTCCGCTCCAAAGCAACGGTCGTACCGGCATGCGGTTGCGCACCGGCTGGACTGCGTCGAGCCGGCACCTGCGCGCGGTGTGCAGCGAGGTGCACGATGTCGGCAACTTTGTAGAGTGATTTCGACGAATTCCGAGATCTGCGGTGGGGGTCGAGCCCCGCCTATCGCCCCACGGGCCACCCTCCTCGGGTCGGCATCGAGCCGGCGCCCGACCTGCCCAGCACGCCCTGCAGTCCTGGGCTAGTGTCGGCGGGTCATGCAGCTCGCCGCGACGATTCGAGGGACGCGCTATGCGTTCACGAGCGTCAAGGAGGTGCTCGCGAAGGCGAATTCGCCGAAGAGCGGCGATGACCTCGCTGGCGTGTCGGCGCGTGATGCGGTCGAGCGGGTCGCGGCCCGTGCCGTCCTCGCGGATCTGACGCTCCGCGATCTGCGCGAGCATCCCGTCGTCCCGTACGAGCAAGACGAGCTCACGCGGGTGGTCGAGGACGAGCTCGACGAGAGTGCGTTCAAGGCCGTGGGGCATCTCACCGTCGGGCAGTTCCGCGAGTGGCTGCTCGACATCGAGACGACCGGGCCCACGCTGCGGGCGGTCGCGCCGGGCCTGACCCCGGAGATGGTGGCGGCGGCCGCGAAGCTCATGTCGAACTTCGATCTCATGACGGTCGGCGCGAAGTGCCAGGTTGTCGTGCGCGCGAACAACACGCTCGGGCTCCCCGGTCGACTCTCCTCGCGCTGCCAGCCGAATCACCCGACCGACGATGTCGCCGGCATCCTCGCGTCCGCACGCGAGGGTCTGGCATATGGCTGCGGCGATGCCGTCATCGGCATCAACCCCGCGACCGATACGGCCGAGTCGACCGCCGAGATCCTGCGCGCCATCGATGACCTCCTGAAGCGCAATGGCATCCCCACCCAGCACTGCGTGCTCTCGCACGTGACCGTGCAGATGAAGGCGCTCGAGCTCGGCTGTCCGATGGATCTGATGTTCCAGTCCGTCGCCGGCACGCAGGCTGCGAACGCCGCGTTCGGCATCAGCCTGAAGCTCATCGACGACGCGTGGGCGCTGATGAAGCAGAAGGGCACGGCGAAGGGTCCAAATCGGATGTACTTCGAGACGGGCCAGGGCTCGGCGCTGTCCTCGCAGACGCACCACGGCGCGGATCAGGTCACGATCGAAGCGCGGGCCTACGGCTTCGCACGCCGGTACGACCCGTTCCTCGTGAACACCGTCGTCGGCTTCATCGGGCCCGAGTACCTCGAGGATGGCCCGCAGATCTCGCGCGCGGCCCTCGAGGACCACTGCATGGGCAAGCTCCTGGGCCTGCCCATGGGCTGTGACGCGTGTTTCACCTATCACGCGCGCATGTCACAGGACGAGCTGGAGAGCCTGAAGGTCCTCCTCGGTGCCGCCGGCTGCACGTATCTGATGTCCCTGCCCGTCGGCGACGACATCATGCTGAACTACCAGTCGACGAGCTATCACGACATCCCGACGCTACGCCGCCTGCTGCACAAGCGCCCCACGCCGGAGTTCGATGCGTGGCTCGAACGCACCGGTATCTGGCGTGACGATGCCCCGGGGCCGCGCTTCGGCGACGTCTCAGCCGTTCGGTGAGACCGGCATCGACGCCATCGCGAACGCGGCGCCGAAGGGATCGATCATCTGCACGACGCGCTGCCCCCCCGGCATCGACAGCGGGCCGTTGATCACCGTCGAGCCGAGGGTCGTCGCACGCTCGAGCGACGCATCCAGATCGGCAACGCGCACGTAGAACATCCACGAGGGCGGTACCGCGCGACCGTCGGGCGTCTGCGCGCCCGGCGGCAGGTTCATCATCCCGCCCTTGCCGACGGCCCCGCTGCCGAAGATGTAGTAGTCGCCCAGCGGCGGAATCGGGAGCTTCTGGATCTGGGTCCAGCCAACGAGGTCGCTGAAGAAGGCGAGCGCCTTCGGGGCATCGGTCGTGTAGAGCTCGGCCCAGCAGAACTCGCCGGCCCGGGCCGGATCGTGGGGCTTCATCGAGGTCGCCGGCTTGAACACCGAGATCACCGCCGACTGCGGATCGCGAATGACCGCGAAGTCGCCGACCGTCGGCACGTTCTCGCGATGCACCACGGACCCGCCGCCGGCGGTCACCTTCGCCACCGCGGACTCGACATCGGCGACCTCGATGTGCGCCATCCAGAACGACGTGGCCCCCATCGCCTTCGCCTCCGGTGTGGTCTCGGTCACGCCCCCGAGTGGTCCCTGCGGAGAGACGAACATCACGTAGCCCTCGTCGCCGAACGCCTGGCTCGTCCATCCAAATAGATTTGAATAAAACGCGAGGGAGCCTTTCGGGTCGATCGACATCAGCTCGTACCAGGCAAGGTGACCGTGAGTTTCCGGGGACGACACCCGCCGAAGATACTAGTATCGAGGACATGAAGAATATCTTCGGTGTGCTGGGTGTGGCCCTCCTCGTGTCGAGCGCGTCGGCGGACGTGACCATGATGGACAACGACAAGACGCAGACGGTCGACTGCGCGAAGGACTCGAGCGTCACCGTGATGGGGAACAAGAACACCGTCACGCTCACGGGCGTATGCGAGTTGGTGACCATCAACGGCAACGACGTGAAGGTCATCGGCTCGGTGAAGAGCATCAGCGTGAACGGCAACGACAACACCGCCGAGCTCGATGGCGTGAACAAGATCTCCGTGAACGGTTCGAAGAACACGGTCACCTGGAAGAAGGCGCTCGACGCGAAGCTGAAGAAGCCCAAGACGTCGTCGAACGGCAAGAGCAACTCGATCAAGAAGGCGTAGGTTCCCTGATCAGAACAGGACGGCGAGCGCGCTACTCCGGCGCGCGGCCGTCGCGATCGCAGGCGGCGGCGGGACCGGCGGGGCGACGAGGAGCTTCGGCCCCCGCTGCGAGCGCCAGCCATCGAACTTGCTGGCGTGATGCGCGTACGCGATGGGGCAGTGCTTCGCGCACGGCTTGACCTCGTCGAAGGCCGCGCGGATGTCCTCGGTCGTGTACTCGAGGAGCGGGCGGGCATTCACGCCCATGCGCGGCTGGCAGAGATGAACGAGGCCGTTCTCGCAGACCATGAAGGTGCGAGCTCCGGCGCGGCACTTCCAGTCGATCGCGCCCTCGTCGAGGAGCGTCTGCGTGAACGAGTCATCCATGAACGACGGGAGGCGGCGGCCGAGGCCGCGGATCTGCTCGTACACCTCGCGTGTCCGCTCGCTCGGCTCCACGAGCGCGCCGCTATCGTCGCGCACGAGCGAGCAGTTGGTGTCAAAGCCCAGCGCGACCGCTGCCCGCCCGACCTCCAGCGCTTCCTCGGGCGCCGACGAGCCGAGCACGGTGTTGATGCGGACGCGGAACTTCGCCTCGCGCGCGAGCAGGCGGAGCTTTGGAAGTAGCAACCTCAGCGACTTCTTCGAGGTCTCGTTCGGCTCGACGTTGTCGATGCTGATCTGCATGCCGTAGAGGCCGGCCTGGTTCAGCGCATCGATCCACTGCTTCGTGAGCAGATAGCCGTTCGTGTTGAGGAACGGGATCATCCCCAGGGTGCGCGCATGGCGAACGAGGTGGGCGGCGTCTGGATGCAGCAGCGACTCCCCGCCGGTCAGGGTGACGAACACGCTCTTCAACGCCGCCATGTGCGCCAGGCGCTGTTCGAGCACCTCCGTCGGCACGGGCGGGCTGACCTTGTCGTACTCGAAGCAGTAACCGCAGGACAGGTTGCAGCGGCGTGTGATCACGAGGTGCGTGATCAGCGGGCGATCGCGATCGACGACGGCCTTGGCGATCTTGCCGGCAACGCGAAGGTCTTCCCAGTGAAACGAGCGACGGAGCCGCGGCGTGCTGTCCATGCCCGGCCGCAAGTGCGAGCTGTGTGCCGGGCGGTAACTCCGCGATTCCCGGGTGGAGGTGGTGGTAGACGCTGTTCAAGCCTCGACGTACTGTCCGCCTACGCGTGTCGCGGACCCGGCAGATCATGGACGAGCTGCGTGCCGCCCTCGGTGGGGCCGCCCCCCTGCCGCCTCGCGAGCCGCTGCCGCCGATCCCCGCACCACCGGCCCGCGTCTACACGCCGCGCCCGGAGAAGCATGCCTTCGCGGCCGAGGCCGCGCGGCACACCACGGCACTCGTCGGAATTGGCCACGTGGGCACGCGCTACGCGACCGATGTCGTCCTCCAGTTCCAGGCGGAGCTGGCTGTCGCCCACGCCGCCGTCGACACCGAGCTCCCGCCCGAGTGGGCGGCCCAGAACGGGTTCGTCCCGCTCGTCACGCGCGTGACGTCGCACCGCGAGTTCCTGCTGCGGCCCGACCTCGGCCGGCGGCTCTCCGACGAGTCGCTCGCGGTGGTGCGGGCGCAGTGCACCAAGCAGGTCGACGTCCAGCTCATCGTGGCCGACGGTCTCTCCGCCGTGGCCTGCATGCAGACGGGGAAGGCGCTCCACGATGCGGTCGCCGCCGCCTGCACCGCGCGCGGCCTCACGATCGGCACCCCCGTCTGCGCGCGCTTTGCTCGGGTCTGGCTCGAGGACGAGATCGGGCAGGAGACGCGCGCCAAGGTCTCCATGATCCTCCTCGGCGAGCGGCCGGGACTCGGCACCGGCGATGGCCTCTCGGCCTATGTCGTCTACGGGCCCAAGATCGGCAACACCGACGGCGAGCGCAACATGATCTCGAACATCCACGAGCGCGGCATCGTGCCGTCTGATGCCGCGCAGCGCCTCGCCGCGCTCGCTGCTGCGATGATCGCGCAGCAGACGTCGGGCGTGACGCTCGACCTCGGCAAGCTCGGGGAGGTCGCCGGGGGGCGCGGCTATCGCGCTCCGCAAGTCCGCCAGCGCCTGGTCAATCCATGAGTCATCCAACCGCCCCGCCTTCGCCTCGGATGGGCATCCTCGAGCCGATCGTTCCGACGGTGCTCTCCGTGCGCCGCCTCCCGCACGCCGATCCCGCCCTCGTCACGGCGTATGGCGGCGATCCGAGCAAGCACGTCTCGCTCGGCCTCGTGACCTGTGACCAGGACGACGCGCTGTACGTCGCCCTCGACGAGGCCACGAAGCACGCGCGGATCGACGTCATCTTCGCGAAGAGCTTCTATGCCGGGGCCGCGCACGCGAGCGGTCGCCTGTCGGGCGAGATCCTCGGCGTGATCGCAGCGGCCGAGCCGCAGGCGATCGAGGACGGGCTCACGGCGCTGCTGGCCTGCCTCCAGCATGATGCGTGCTTCTACGACGCCGACGGCAAGCGCACGGTCACGGTGTTCCCTCATGTGATCTCCGCCCTCGGCGAGTACCTGTCCCGGGAGTCGGGGCTCACGCCAGGTACGTCCATGGCATACCTGGTGGCGCCACCGCTCGAGGCCACGATCGCCCTCGATGCGGCCCTGAAGGCCGCGGACGTCCGGGCCGTACGGGTCACGCCCCCGCCGACCGAGACCAACTTCGCCTGCGCCTGGCTGACGGGGTCCCTGGACGCCTGCGAGGCGGCCGCGACGGCCTATGCCGCGGCGGTGGTCGACGTGGCAGGGGCCCCCCGCCGCTGATACATTCAGGCGGCCTGTGAACGCCGCGGTTCGGGACACATTGGTCGGGGTCGTCCTCGCCGACAAGTATCGCGTGATCCGTGAGATCGGGCGCGGCGGCATGGGTGTGGTCTACGAGTGCGAGCACACGACGCTTGGCAAGCGCGTGGCCGTCAAGCTGATGCTCGAGAAGTACTCGGACGACTCCGAGGCCATGGCGCGGTTCCAGCGCGAGGCGCTCGCCGCCAGCAAGATCGGCAACCCACACATCATCGACGTCAACGACATCGGCACCGCCCCCGATGGCCGCTCGTTCGTCGTGATGGAGCTGCTCTCCAAGGGCATGCCCCTGGCGCACCTGATCGAGCAGGGCCCCATCCCGCCGCCGCGGGCGACCGTCATCATGCGGCAGGTGCTCCGTGCCGTCGGAGCCGCTCACGGCAAGGGCATCGTTCACCGCGACCTGAAGCCCGACAACATCTTCCTGCTCCAGAACGAGGACGGCGAGGACTTCGTCAAGCTCCTCGACTTCGGCATCTCGAAGGTCGTGGGCGCCGACGAGGCCGTCGCCGCGACGAAGCTCACCACCACGGGCGTCGTGATCGGCACGCCGCTGTACATGGCGCCCGAGCAGGCGATGGGCGAGCCCGTCGAGCGCTACGCCGACATCTACGCCTGCGGCGTGATCCTCTACGAGATGCTCGCCGGCAAGCCGCCGTTCGAGGGCGCCACGTACGCGGTCTTGATCTCCAAGCTGCTCACGACGGAGCCCCCGCTCCTCAGCGACGTGCGCGCTGGGCTGTCGCCCCGGCTCGTGGCCACCGTGCACCGCGCGCTCGAGAAGGATCCGCGCGCGCGCTTCAGCTCCGCCGAGGACTTCGCCGCCGCCCTCCCCGCCGGCAAGAGTCCCTCGCAGATGGAGCTCGCGGGCACGATGCAGAGCGGGAAGCACGCCTCGAGCTCGGCGCCGGCGCTACAGACGCCCGCATCGATCGATCGGCCCCGGGCGACACGTCGCAAGAGCGCGAAGTGGCCGTGGATCGCGGGCGTCGGATTCGTCGTCGCCGCCGCCGGCGCGGTCGGCGTTTACCTGACCAAGGAGCCGAAGGCCCGGCCGGAGTTGCCGACGCAGGCAACCGCCTCGCCCGTCGAGCCGGCCGCGAGGCCATCTGCGCCGACCCCTGGCTCCGCCGTCGTGCCCGCGCTCGGCCGGCTGGTCATCGACGTGAAGCCCGAGGGCGCGCTGGTCACCGTCGACGATGTCGGGCGCGGCCCCTCCCCCGCCGAGGTCACGCTCGCCGCGGGCGATCACAAGGTCGTCCTCTCGGCCCAAGGCCACGAGCTCGTGACGTTCGTACGCGAGGTGCGGGCTGGCGAAGAGACGAAGGTCGCGATGCAGCTGCCGCTCCTGCCCCAGCCCCGGCCCGGGACGACGACCGCGGCGAAGAAGCCGGGGGGGACGACCACGACCCCCACCAAGGTGTCAGACCCCAATCCGTTCGAGGCCAGTGGTAGCGCCCAGCCGCCAACTCCCCAGACGAATCCCACTCCCCCGAATCCCACCGTGTTGCCGACGGACAACAAGACGCCGAAGAAGAAGCCCGGCAGCGGCGGCGGCAAGCCGAATCCGTTCCAGAAAAGCTGATAGAACGGTCCCGTGACGGCGCGGTGGCTCTCACTTCTCCTCGTGCTGGTACTCGGCGCGGCGCCGGCGCAGGCCGGTGATCGCGAAGACGCCGGCAAGGCGTTCGCGGCCGGTCAGGCGCTCGACAAGAAGAAGCAGTACGCGAAGGCCATCGACCAGTACGTCCTCGCGTTCAAGCTCGTCCAGCACGAGAACACGGCCTACAACATCGCGCTCGACTACGAGCGACTTGGCAAGCTCCGGGAGGCGTACGAGTGGTACGGCACGTTCGTCGACATGACGGGCGACCAGAAGGAGCGGGAGCGCGTCGAGGGCAAGATGGAGCAGCTCCGCGCCAAGCCCTCGCCGATCGTCGTGACGAGCAAGCCCACCGGCGCGCTCGTGATCATCGACGGCAACAAGGTCGGCACCACGCCGTACCGGGGCGAGGTCAACGAGGGCTCGCGCACGATCGTCGTCAAGATCAACGACACGAAGCGTGACGAACGCCGGCACCTCGCAGAGTTTGGCGAGCGCATCGTCATCGACGTGAGCTGGGAGGCTCCGACCGCCACTCCCGGGTCGGGCGCCACGCCGCAGTCGACGCACTCGAGCGCGATCGGTCCGGAGCTGGGCTCCGTGAATGATCCCCCGGCGGTTGGGCCGGGCGCGACCACCGCTCGTACGCCTGAGCAAGTGATCCTCACCGGCGAACCTCCCAGCCCTCCCCGCGTCGTCAAGTGGTTCATGGGAGGCGGGGCCGGCGCGGGCTTCGGCGAATCGACTCACGAGTACGCGTTCGCGACGGCGGGCCTGCAGGTCGGCCAGAGCGACGTCGTCGTACGAGTCGGCGATGCGCGTCGCAACCTCGGGTTCGAGGGCGGCCTCCGGTGGCGGTTCATCAACGCCGGCAAGTTCGCGATGTATGCCGGGTTCCTCGTGAACTACATCGGATCGATCGGCGGCCTCGGCTTCCCCGTGGGCCTACGCTTCGACCTCAGCGAGAACGAGACGCGAACCTGGGCGCTCACGATCGAATCGGGCGCACGCTTCTACAATGGGCGGCTCTACGAAAGCCAGAACGACAGCTCGCAGTCGACGCGGGTGTTTCCGGTGCTCGCGTTCCTCGAGATGCGTCGATGATTCGCAACCGCACCGCGATCATCGCGCTGCTCACGGCTCTCAACTTCATCAACTACCTCGACCGCTACATCGTGGCGGCCGTGCTGCCGCCGCTCCGCGAGGAGCTCCTGCTGTCGCCCACCGAGGGCGGCCTGCTCGCGACCGTGTTCCTCCTCGGCTACTTCGTCACGTCGCCGATCTTCGGCTCGCTCGGCGATCGCATGTCGCGCAAGCGGCTCATCGCCGCCGGCGTGTTCGTGTGGAGCGCCGCGACCATCTGCTCGGGCCTCGCCACCGACTTCTGGACGCTCGTGACCGCGCGGGCGTTCGTCGGCATCGGCGAGGCGAGCTACGCGACCCTCGCGCCGACGATCATCGACGACATCACCCCGCCCGAGAAGAAGGGCAAGGCGCTCGCCATCTTCTTCCTCGCCACGCCGCTTGGCTCCGCGCTCGGCTACGTGCTCGGCGGACAGATCCAGGCGCACTGGGGCTGGCGCGAGGCATTCTTCGTCGGTGGGGGCCCGGGCATCCTCCTCGCGTTCACCGTGCTCCTGATCGACGAGCCGGTGCGCAAGGTCCACGATGTTGTGAAGAGCTCCATCGCGGCCACGATCGGCACGCTGATGCGGATCCCGCTCTATCGCCGCGCCGTCCTCGGCTACTGCGCGCACACGGGCGCGATCGGCGCCTTCTCGCACTGGGCGCCCACCTTCCTCGTCGACCGCTACAGCGGGGCCTCCATCGCCAGCGAGGCGGGCAAGGCGGCGCTCGCCAGCGCGAGCTTCCTGTTCGGCACCGTCACCGTCGTCGCCGGCGCCATCGGCACGTTCCTCGGCGGCTACCTCTCGGACCGCTCGGTGCGCGGCTTGCCGTCGGTCGACCCGTCCGCCGGCCACGAGGACCTCGCGAATCGCGTGGCCGCGAACGCACAGCTGCGGGTCTGCATGATCGGCGTCGCCATCGCCGCGCCGATGACCGCCCTCGCCTTCTTCATGCCGTCCCAGGCGCTGTTCTTCACGTGCGCCGGCATCGCGGAGGTGGGGCTGTTCATGTCCACCGCGCCCATCAACGCCATCATGTTGCGCACCGCTCCCGCCTTCCTGCGCGCCAGCGCCATGGCGGTCGGCATCTTCATGATCCACCTCCTCGGTGACCTCTGGTCCCCGACCGTGCTGGGGATGCTCCAGGAGACCCTGCCCATCACCCTCGCGATGATGCTGCTCCCCGTCGGCTTCGCCATCGCCACGTACATCTGGTTCCCTCGACGATCCGAAGCGACCTGAGCGGTGGTACACCCCTGGCCGTGAAGATCCACGAGTACCAGGGCAAGCAACTGCTCAAGAAGTACGGCGTGCCGGTCCCCGTCGGCATCCCGGCCACGAGTGTCGAAGATGCTCTCGCTGCGATCCCCAAGGTCCAGCAAGATGGCGGCACCGACATCGTCGTCGTGAAAGCGCAGATCCACGCGGGCGGCCGCGGCAAGGGCGGCGGCGTCAAGGTCGCGAAGACGCGCGCCGACGCCGAAGAAGCCGTGAAGAAGATTTTCGGGATGCAGCTCATCACGCCGCAGACCGGCCCCGAGGGGAAGAAGGTCCAGCGGCTCCTGATCGAGCAGGGCCTGGCGATCGACCACGAGTACTACCTCGGCATGCTCCTCGACCGCGCCACCGGCAAGAACGTCGTCATGGCGTCGCGCGAAGGCGGCATGGACATCGAGGAGGTCGCCGAAAAGCACCCCGAGAAGATCTTCCGCCTGACGATCGATCCGGCGACGGGCTGGCAGGACTGGCAGTCGCGGAGCCTCGCGAAGAGCCTCGGCCTGTCGGGCAAGCCCGCGCAGGAGCTCGGCGTCTTCCTTCGCGCGCTCACGCGCTGCTACGACGACATGGATTGCTCGATGCTCGAGATCAATCCGCTCGTCACCACGAAGGACGGCCGCGTGCTCGCGCTCGACGCGAAGATCAACTTCGACGACAACGCGATGTTCCGCCACAAGGAGCTCGAGGAGTGGCGCGACCCCAACGAGGAGGACGCGTCGGAGCTCGAGGCCAAGAAGTGGGACCTCTCGTACATCGCCCTCGAGGGCAACATCGGCTGCATGGTGAACGGCGCCGGCCTCGCGATGTCGACGATGGACATCATCAAGTACTACGGCGGTGCGCCCGCGAACTTCCTGGACGTCGGCGGTGGCGCCACGGCCGAGAAGGTGACGGCGGCGTTCAAGATCATCACGTCGGATCCCGAGGTGAAGGCGATCTTCGTCAACATCTTCGGCGGCATCATGAAGTGCGACACGATCGCGCAGGGTGTGATCACGGCCGTGAAGGAAGTGGGCCTCAAGGTCCCGCTCGTCGTTCGGCTCGAGGGCACGAACGTGGAGCTCGGCAAGAAGATGCTCGCTGATAGCGGGCTCGATATCGTCGCCGCGGCCGACATGGCCGACGGTGCGCAGAAGGCGGTCGCTGCCGCGAAGGGGAGCAAGTAAATGTCGGTCCTCGTCGGTTACGACACGCGACTCGTCGTGCACGGTATGTCCGGCTCGGCGGGCTCGTTCCACGCCAAGCAGATGGTCGAATACGGCACGAAGGTCGTCGCCGGCATGACGCCGGGCAAGGGCGGCTTCAAGGTGCCGGGCCTCGAGCAGGTCCCGATGTACGACACGGTCGCGGAGGCCGTGACGCTGGCGGGCGCCAACACGAGCGTCATCTACGTGCCGCCCCCCGCCGCCGCCGACTCGATCCTCGAGGCGGCCGCCGCCGGCATCGACACGATCATCGCGATCACCGAGGGCATTCCGGCCCGCGACATGATCAAGGTGAAGTACGTGCTCGACCGCGACTTCCCGCACGTCGTGCTCGTCGGTCCGAACTGCCCGGGGGTCATCACGCCGGGTCAGTGCAAGGTCGGCATCATGCCGGGCTACATCCACAAGCCGGGCGGCGTCGGCGTCGTGTCGCGCTCCGGCACGCTGACGTACGAAGTCGTGCATCAGCTCACGGCGCTCGGCCTGGGCCAGTCGACGGCCATCGGCATCGGTGGCGATCCGGTCAAGGGCACGGACTTCATCGACGCACTCATGCTGTTCGCCGAGGATCCCGGGACCTCGTCGATCTTCATGATCGGCGAGATCGGGGGGGACTCCGAGGAGCGCGCCGCTGCGTTCATCAAGGAGCACGTGAAGAAGCCGGTCGCCGCCTTCATCGGTGGCCAGACGGCCCCTCCGGGCAAGCGCATGGGTCACGCCGGCGCGATCATCTCGGGTGGCAAGGGTGCGGCCGCGGACAAGATCGCGGCCCTCAAGGAGGCCGGGATCGCGGTCTCTCCGACCCCGGCCGAGATGGGCAAGACGCTGGCGAAGGTCCTGGCGTAATTGACACTGCCCGCGCTCGCACGGTAACGAGCGCCATGCGTTGGCTCGTTACCGGTGGCGCTGGCTTCCTCGGCATCAACCTCATCCGCTCGCTGCTGTCGCGCGGCGATGAGGTGACCTCGCTCGATCGCGAGCCGTTCGACTATCCCGAGCGCAGCAAGATCACCGAGGTGCGCGGCGACATCCGCAACCGCGCCGACGTCGAGCGCGCCGTCGCCAACTGCGACATCGTCGTGCACGCCGCGGCCGCGTTGCCGCTGTACTCCCCCGAGGAGATCATGTCGATCGACGTCGACGGCACGAAGATGGTGCTCGAGACGACGGGCAACCGCCGCTTCGTCCACATCTCCTCGACGGCGGTCTACGGCGTTCCGGATCACCATCCGCTCGTCGAGGAAGACCAGATGACGGGTGTCGGCCCCTACGGCATCGCGAAGGTCGAGGCGGAGCACGTCTGCCTCGCCGCGCGCGCGAAGGGCCGCATCGTGCCGATCCTCCGCCCCAAGTCGTTCGTGGGCAAGGAGCGCCTCGGCGTGTTCGCCCTGATGTACGAGTGGGCGCGCGAGGGCCGCGATTTCCCGATCCTCGGCAAGGGCACGAACCGGTACCAGCTCCTCGACGTGGAGGACCTGTGCGACGCGATCATCCTCGCGGGCACCCTGCCCGACGCCCGGGTCAACGACACGTTCAACCTCGGGGCGGCCGAGTTCACCACGCTGAAGCAGGACTTCCAGTCCGTCCTCGACCGCGCCGGGCATGGCGGGAAGATGCGCGGGCTCCCCATCGCGCCCGCACTGTGGGCGTTGCGCGCACTCGAGAAGGTGAAGCTCTCCCCCCTCTATCCGTGGATCTACGAGACGGTCACGGAGGACTCCTTCGTCTCGATCGACAAGGCGAAGCAGAAGCTCGGCTGGGTGCCGAAGTTCTCCAATCAGGACGCGCTCGTGCGGAACTACGAGTGGTACCTGGAGAACGTCGACAAGCTCGGCGCCGCCGGCGTGACGCACCGCGTGCCGTGGAAGCAGGGAGCGCTCGCGCTCGCGAAGCTCGCGTTCCCGCGGCGATCCAGCGCGCGCGCGTGAGCGATTGCCCCTGGACAGGGGCAGGAACTGGCCGATATTTCCCCGGTGGTCCTTCTGCACCCCGAGCTCCTGGGGACTTTTGCGATCGCAGGCGCGCTGTTCTTTCTCGCGATCCGTCAGATCATCGTATGGCGTGTCTCCCCGGATCGGACGTACGTGCCGTGGGCCGGTATCACGATCGTCGGGCTCGGCTTCGCCTGCGCCCGCATCGTTCACCTGAGCACCCTCGACCCCGAGCTCGCGCTCTTCACGGTCCGCCTCAAGTACGCCGCGTCCCTGCTGCTTCCGGGCTTCGCCCTGGCAACGATCGATCGCCTCCACGCCCGCCGTTTCACGAAGGAGACCAAGGTCGCGCTCCTCGCGGGTCTCGTCTCCATCCCCCTTGGCGTCGTGACGCCCTGGCTGATCGCCGGACCCGGCACGGTCAAGTACGACGCCTTCGGACACCCCTACATCGGCGGGCGGGCGGGCTGGTTCGCGCTGATCCTCGCGCCACTCGCGGGGTGGATGTTGTGGACCCTGCGGCAGAAGATCCGGAGCTCCGAGAACGTCCCCCGCCGCGATCGCATCACGCTCCGGGTCGGTGTCCTGCTGTTCCTCCTCGTCGGGATGCACGACGTGCTGGTGGGCCTTGGCGCTGTCCGCTCCGTCTTCCTCCTCGAGTACGTCTACGTGATCTTCGGCTGGATGGCGGCGTCGCTCGAGACACGTGTCTATGCGGGCTACCAGACCAAGCTCGACAGCGAGCTCCAGCGCTCGCGAGAGCGGTACCAGCAGCTCGCCGACGCCACGCAGGAGGGCGTCTTCGTCTGTGTCGGCGGACGCGTCATCGATGCGAATCGGGCCGCGCAGCTGATGCTCGGGCTCACCGACGCCGAGGTCATCGACGTCGAGCTGCGCGATGCGGTCGCCCCCGAGAGCCGACCGCGCGTAGATGCCTTGCTCGCGGGCGAGCGCGAGCCCATCGAGGTCACCATTCCCCGCGCCGGGGCCGCGTTGCGCGGCGAGATGCGTGCGGTGGCACCGCCGACCGGTAGTGAGTCCGCGAAGATCGTGCTGCTCCGTGACGTGACCGCGGAGCGAGCCATGCAATCGCGACTCGCGGTCGCCGATCGGTTGGCCGCGATCGGAACGCTCGCCGCGGGCACGGCCCACGAGATCAACAATCCACTGGCGTTCGTGCTCACGAACGCCGAGCTCATGTGTGACGAGCTCGGGTCGAGCGAGACGATGCCGACCCGCGAGAAGCTCCAGCGCTGGGCCGAGCAATCGAGCGACATCGTCGCCGGTGCGGGCCGCATCAAGCGCGTGGTCGAAGACCTCTCCACGCTGGCCCGCGAGAAGGACGATGCGACAGGCGAAGCCGACCTCGCCGTGACCCTCGACAACTGCGTCGTCATGGCCAACCCGCAGCTGCGCCACCGGGCGCGCATCGTCAGGCAATACGAGAGCCAGCGGCGGGTGGTCGCGAACGAGAGCCGGCTCTTTCAGGTGTGCCTGAACCTGATCGTGAACGCCGCGCAGGCGATTCCCGAAGGCAACTACGACACGAACGCGATCACCCTCTCGACCCGCGACGAGGGCGACGACGTGGTCCTCTCCGTCACCGATACCGGCTGCGGCATGGATGCGACCACCCTCTCGCGTATCTTCACGCCGTTCTTCACCACCAAGGATGTCGGACGCGGCACCGGGCTTGGCCTCTCGATCAGCCATACGTTGGTCGAGGGCATGGGCGGACGCATCGACGTGACGAGCGCCCCGGGTCAGGGCACGACCATCCGGGTGACACTCCGCGCCGTGCCGGTCTCCCACGTCACCGAGCGGGTGCCATCGCCGACGACGAGCACGGTCGAAGGTGCCCGCCTGATGGTTCTCGTCATCGACGACGAGGAGATGGTCGCGAAAGGCTTCGCGCGTGCGTTGCAGTCACACACGGTCCATGTGGTGCACAGTGGGCGACACGCCCTCACGGAGCTCAAGCAGCACACCTTCGACCTGGCTGTATGCGACCTGATGATGCCGGACATCACGGGGATGGAGCTCCATCGGATCCTCAGCGCGGAGGGCAATCCCATCGCGGACCGGTTCGTCTTCATGACCGGAGGGGCCCTCTCCGACGAGTCGGCAGAGTTCCTCGCCACGATCGCGAAGGACCGATGGCTGGCCAAGCCTGTGTCGGTTGCTGACCTCCGACGAGTCGCGAAGAACGTGACGCTGGGCCGGCCCCCGCTCGCCAAGTGACGTCTGATAGTATCGACGGCAATGTATTTACTGCGGTCGATCTGTATCGGCCTGGTGGCGGTCAGCGGGCTTGTCGTCTCGACGGCTCAGGCTGCTCCGTGTGCCCCCACCGGCATGAATCTCGACGTCAACGGCATCACGTGCCAGCTGTCCGGCGTCCAGACCTACGACACCGTGACCGTGCGAAACGGCGGCGTGATCGAGGTGAACGTCTACAACGGTACCGACAAGAGCGGGACGGGCAACCTCGAGATCCGCGCGCGTCAGATCACCGTCGACGCGACCTCGCGCATCACCGCTCGTGGCCAGGGGTACCAGACCCGGCGGTGCGGCAACGGCGACGCGATGACCCCCACCGGAGGCGGACGCGGCGGCTGCGCGGTCCGTGACTCGGGCGGCGGTGGTGCTCACTTCGGGCGCGGTGGTCGCGGGACCAACGACATCTCGGGCACGCAGAGCTTCCCCGCGGACTTCGAGGAGGACTGCGGGAACGGCGTCACCTACGACATGGCGGGGGTCCCGAGCTGTCCGGCGACGAACAACTGTCGCAACGACGACGGCCTTCCCACCGTGGCGGGCCAGCCCTACACGCATTCGATCTACATCCCCGAGTTCGGCGGCGCCGGCGGCGACAAGGGCTGCCGCGACGGCGACGGGACCGGGCTCACGACGGCCGGTACCGGCGGTGGCCGCATCGTCCTCGCGGCCGTCATGGGCGGCACGGGCAACATCACGATCAACGGCACCCTCGACGCGTCCGGTAGGCGCGGCTGCGGCATCGAGAACGACTCGGCCGGCGGCGGGGCGGGCGGCACGATCGTGGTCGTTGGCGATGACGTGGATATCGGGGCCACCGCCGTGTTCACCTCGGCTGGCGGCCTCGGCGGCGATACGCAGGGCGGCCTCCCCGGCAGCGAGTGCCCGATGCCGTTCCAGCAGACGGGCACGTGCGACGACTGCGGCGGCGGTGGTGGCGGCGGCATCATCTCGGTGCTCTCCGTGACGTCGACGATCAACGACCGCGCGGTGTTCAACGTGAGCGGGGCGCTCGGCGGGGTGTGCCCGATCTGCCGTGGCGAGGCCGGCGGCGGCGTCGGCGAGCTCCAGATCAGCAACGGCTACGTCGGCGAGTTCTGCGACAACTTCGACAACGACTTCGACAGCAACGTCGACGAGGGTCTGGGCGATCTCAACTGCCCGGGCATGACCGTGCCGGCGTGCATGAACGGCATCCCGCAGCAGTGTCCGCCCGACGTGCCCGCGTGTGAGGGCCCGGTGACCGACAGCCGCGCGCGCTTCGCCGTCATCGTCGACACGTCGGGCTCGATGCTCGGCAGCCTCACCGGCGTGCCCACGTTCGGCGATGGCTCGGTGGATCACCCCGGACGCGATCAGAATGCCAACGGGATCGCGGACGACTCGCGCCTCTTCAAGGCGAAGTCCGCGCTGACGCAGGTCATCTCCGCGTATCCGAACATCGACTTCTCGCTCGCTCGCTATCACCAGGATCAAGCGACGAACCGCAGCTGCCAGCTCGCGCACACGTTCGAGTGCCAGTCGATCTGTTGCAGCTACGACAATCCAGTCGGCAACTCCGGTCCCGCTCCGACCCCCGCCTGCACGGTGGACGGTGGCAATGGCACCTCGCTGACCGTCCTCAAGGACTCGGCCGGCGACGAGTGCATCAACTACGCGGGCAATTGCGGTCCGCCGCGGCGCGGGGCCGACGTGCTCGTGGGGTTCGGCTCCGACATCGACAACTACCTCGTCTGGCTGGACGGCCGAGAGACCAGCTTCGACAACACCCAGCAGCAAGGCGAGTACTGCAACTTCGATGGTGGTGGTGATTGCGAGCTCCGTGGCACCGGCCCGACCCCGCTCGCGAACTCGCTGCAGGCCGTCGAGGACTACCTGACGCCCATCAAGGCGTGCGACGTCGCCGCGAGCGGTGGGTGCCGCAAGTACAACGTCATCTTGCTCACCGACGGCGCCGAGAGCTGTCAGGGCGACCCGGTGGCGGCGGCCGCCGCGCTACGCGCCAAGGGCATCAACACGTTCGTGGTCGGCTTCTCCACGCTCGCGTCGGAGACGGCCCAGCTCAACGCCATCGCGGCTTCGGGTGGCACGGGCACGGCCTTCCTCGTCGGCAGCGAGGATGCGCTCGCGAACGCGCTCGCGACCATCGTCTCGGGCTCGATCGTCTTCGAGACGTGCAACAACCTCGACGACGACTGCGACACCCGCGTCGACGAGGACTTCCCCGAGAAGGGTAACGCCTGCAACGACGGCGAGCTCGGAGCCTGCCTGGGGACGGGCACGCTCGTGTGCAACGGCGCCGGTACGGGCCTCTCGTGCATGATCACCAATCCGGGCGCGACGCCGATGCCCGAGGTCTGTAACGGCCTCGATGACAACTGCAACGGCGCCATCGACGAGGGCATCACCTGCACGCCGGGCTGCGTGCCGACCAACCCCGTCGATCTCTGCAACGGCATCGACGACGACTGCGACGGCCAGTTCGAGGAGGACGATCCGGTGGTGGGCACGTCGTGCGGCACGACCGACACGCCTCCTTGCCGGCTGGGCTCGAACCAGTGCATCGGCGGCGAGATCATGTGCGTCGGCCAGATCGATCCGACGACCGAGCAGTGCAACGGCATCGATGACAACTGCGACGGCGTCCCCGATGACAACGCGATGTGTCCGGCGGGCACGTCGTGTGTCGAGGGCGGCTGCCGCCTCGCCTGCATTCCTGGCGAGTTCCCGTGTGCGCCGGGCTTCAAGTGCGAGGAGGGGTTCTGCGTGCCGAGCGCCTGCGCGGCGTGCACCCCCGACGAGATCTGCCAGAACGACATGTGTATCGACCCGTGCGAGGGCGTGACGTGTGGCGCGATGGAGGAATGTCGCTTCGGCACCTGCGTGGACTGCGACGTGCTCGGCTGTCCCGGCGAGGAGATCTGCGTCAACTCGATGTGCCAGGTGGACCCGTGCGCGGATGTCGACTGCACGGTCGGTTGCGACACCGAGCTCGGCTGTAGCTGCCGCGCCGGCGCGTGCATCCCGAACTGCGACGACGCCCTCTGTCCCGAGGGCCAGGCATGTCAGCCCGACGGCTCGTGTGGCGCGAGCTCGTGCGCGGGGGTCGAGTGCCCCGACGACCTGATCTGCATCGACGGTACGTGCAACTTCGACCCGTGCGGCCCGGTGACGTGCCCGGCCGGCGAGGCGTGCTCGGAGGGCACGTGCGTCGAGGACCCGTGCAAGCTGGTCGAGTGCAGCACCGGCTTCTCGTGCGAGGTGCGGAACGGTGACGCGATCTGCGTTCCCGATCGTCCCATCGTCAAGCAGGAGCTCATCCAGCCGACCGGTGGTGGCTGTAGCACCGGCGGCAGCCCGTCGTGGTTGCTCGTCCTCGCGCTCGGCCTCCTGCGCCGCCGGAGGTCCGCGTGATGCGCGCCCTCGTGATCGCACTGGCGCTCCTCGGAGCGTGCAAGCTGAACCCGTACGACCTGTCCGGCGAAACCGACGGGGATGGCAGCGATAGCGATGACATGGGTGACGCCACCGGCGACGCGGGGATGGATGGCACCGGCGACGGCGGCGTCATCGATGGTCCAACGTGCACGGAGCTCGGCCCCGACGACACCTGCAACGAGATCGACGACGACTGTAACGGCGTCGTCGACGACAACTTCGACAAGCTGAACGACCCGAACAACTGCGGCGTTTGCAACAACCGCTGTATCGGCGACGGCTCGACCCTGACCTGCGAAAGCGGCGCGTGCATGTTCGAGGCGTGCCTCCCGGGCTTCGCGGATCTCGATGCCAACCCGCTGACCTGCGAGTACCAGTGCCCGTTGTTCCCGCCGCGCGCGGAGGACTGCAACGGCTTCGACGAGGACTGTGACGGTGTCATCGACGAGGATCTCCCCGCCCCGCCGACGGGCCAATGCCGCGTGACGGCCGGGACACCCTGTGCGGGAACGACGATGGTCTGCGAGACCCGCGGCACCGAGACGCGGTGGTGGTGCAACTACAGCGACGAGGTCGAGTTCGACCCGAGCGTTCCGAACGGGATCGTCCTCGTCGAGCAGCGCTGCGATGGCGAGGACGGCAACTGCGATGGGCTCGTCGACAACAGCTTCGTGGACCTCGGACAGGAATGCGACAACGGCGGCATCGGGGTGTGCCGCGATGTCGGGGTGCGGCGGTGCGACACGGCGAACCCGGCCCAGACCACCTGCGACCTCTCGGTGCTCCCCGACGCCCAGGCGCCGGGCGTCGAGGCGTGTGACGGACTCGACAACAACTGCGACGGAACGGTCGACAACGCGACCGGACCGGACCGCGTGATCGACGCGATGAGCCACATCACGGTCGGCGGCCAGGACTACTACATCGATACATACGAGGCGTCTCACCCGGACTCGACGGCCACGGCGACGGGCGTCTCGGCGGCCCGGGCGTGCTCCAAGCCCGGCGTCCTGCCCTGGCGCAGCGTGACCTTCCAAGCGGCCCAGGCGGCCTGCGCGGCAGCGGGCAAGGTTCTATGCACGGGTCCGCAGTGGCAGACCGCCTGCGAGGGGGCCGCAAACACCACGTACCCCTACGGAAACATGTTCTCGGGGGCCCAGTGCAACACGGAGCCGTACGACCCCGTGCCCGGCGGCGACAACGACGACGTGATGGTGCCAACCGGCAGCGCCACGTGTGAGGCCTCGACCGGGGTCCAGGACCTGTCGGGCAACTTGCGCGAGTGGACGGACGACATCACGGGCATGTCGGGGGGCCAGAGCATCGTCGTCCTGCGCGGTGGTGCGTACGACACGCCCGCTGTAGGTGCGGCGTGCGATTTCCGACTGTCCCGTGGCGCCGCCAATGTGATCGAGGCGACGAACGGCTTCCGCTGCTGCAAGGCGACGGCGCCATAGCACTTCAGTTACGATGCTCCCTAATGAGGAGCAGGGGCTCGATCTACGCGCGTCGCGCGGCTGTATTTGCGTTCGTCGTAGCTGGGGCGCAAGCAACCGCGACCGTCACGCAAGTGGACGGGACGATCGTCCCGGTCATCAACGACACGAACGAATGCGATGGCGCAGGCTCCGATGACCTGCAGACCTGCTTCAACCTGCTCGAAGGCGTGGCGCCCCCCATGGCCACCGCGATCGACGCGGTCGTCGATGCCGCGCAGTTTCCCGAGGTGTTCGTTCCGAACCTGACGATCAACGTCACGTTCCGCGACATCGCCGAGGGCGCCGGCTTCGAGAACAGCTTCGGTTGGTACAACGTCGGCGACGACGTCCTCACACCGGCGGGCCGAGCCGTGAACTTGCACCCGATCCTCGGCTGCGGCGTCCCGATGATGGCATCCGGCAACGCGACGACGCACACCGGCAACCCGGCGTTCTACGTCGTCAACGCCGAGTCGAGCAACGCATCGACGGCGAGCGTCAACTTCGCCTCCGAGCAAGCCGCCGGCCGCTACAAGGGCGGCTTCATCGCCTTCTACCTCATCACCCCCGAAGGCAACCCATCGTCTGACAACTGCGGTGACTTCAAGAACGGCTCCGACGGCAACTCGCTCTTCGGCCGCATCTACTTCACGCAGCGCGACCTGAACAACGACGGCGACTTCGTCCACCACCTCGTCTATTCGTCGAAGGTCGTCGCGAACCGCTTCTACTTCGGCTTCGAAGACCTCTTCCGCGGTGGCGACAACGACTTCGAGGACATGGCGATCCAGACCGTCGGGCTCGCGCCGCCGTGCGTGCCCCAGGCCGAGGTCTGCGACGGTCAGGACAACGATTGCGACGGTCTCGTCGATGCGGCCGACCCGGACCTCACGGGCGATGAAGTCGCGTGTCTCTGCGATGGCGTCGGGATCACGTGTCAGGGTGGTCCGCGCCAGGGTGACTGCCGGGCGGGCCAGACGCAGTGGCGTGAGTGGCGCGCTCGTCTGCGTGAGCACGACGAGCCCGACGGCCGAGACGTGCAACCTCGAGGACGACAACTGCGACGGCACCGTCGACAACGGGATCCCGAACGGCGCGGCCTGCGACGGTCCCGACGGCGACCTCTGCAACGAAGGCTTCTTCCAGTGCGTCAACGGCACCACCCAGTGCAGTGACACGACGGGCACGAACATCGAGATCTGCAACGGCCTCGACGAGGACTGCGACACGCGCATCGACGAGGGTGTTGCCGACATGGGCTCGTGCGGCACCGGCACCGGCGAGTGCAACCCCGGCACGCTCCGCTGCGTGATGGGCGGGTTCCAGTGCGTCGGGCAGACGACAGGCACGCCCGAGATCTGTAACGGCCTCGACGATGACTGCAACGGTGTCATCGACAACATGCCCACCGACGTCGGCGCGAGCTGTGGCGTGACGGGCACCGGCGAGTGCTCCCTCGGCCAGACGGTCTGCTTGAACGGCTCGCTCCAGTGCGCCGGCGAGCTCGGCCCGACGCCCGAGCGGTGCAACATGCTCGATGACGACTGCGACGGCACGGTCGACGAGATGGTGGTCGACGCTGGACAGCCGTGCGGCTCCGGCACGGGCGAGTGCGAGCCGGGCGTCACGCAGTGCGTGATGGGCATGTTGATGTGCACCGGCGGTCAGGGTCCGGTGCCCGAGACCTGCGATGGCCTCAACAACGACTGCGACGCGAGCGTCGACGAGGAGGTCCCGACGGTCGGTGACACGTGCGGCACGGGCGGCATGGGCTCGTGTAGCGCCGGCAGCATCCAGTGCATCTCCGGCATGCTCGAGTGTGTCGGCGGTACGAGCGGCGGTACGGAGACGTGCAACGCCGCCGATGACGATTGCGACGGCGACATCGACGAAGGCGACCTCTGCGACGGTGGCATCTGCCAGAACGGCACCTGCGCGAGCCGCTGCATCCCGGGCGAGTTCCCCTGCCCGCCCGGCACGAAGTGCCAAGGCACGCCGCCGAACGACTTCTGCGTGACCGATCCGTGCGCGAACACGCCCTGTCCGAACGATGCCGAGGGCAACGCGCAGACCTGCATCGATCAAGGCGGCGCGGGCGTGTGCGTGTCGCTCTGCTCGACGCTGCCGCCCTGCAACAACGGCACGGTGTGCCGGGGCACGGATGGCATCTGCGTCCCCGATACGTGTCAGTACCTCCCCGAGAAGTGCGCCGATAACGAGCTCTGTATCAACATGCAGTGCGTCGTCGATCCGTGCATCGGTGTGACGTGCGAGGCGAACCAGTTCTGCCGCGAGGGCGCGTGCGTCGGTAGCTGCCAGGGCGTCCAGTGCCCCGCGAACCAGGAGTGCCGCGACGGCGTGTGCGAGAGCACGGGCTGCGATCAGGCCTGCACGGGCACCGATGTCTGCAACCCGGAGACCGGCAACTGCCAGCCCACGCGGTGCGACGGCAGCATCGTGTGCGGTCCGGGCATGATCTGCGAGCCGCTCAGCGGCGACTGCATCTCCGATCCGTGCACCGGCGTCGAGTGCCCGGCCGGCCAGATGTGTAACGGCGGCCAGTGCGGCGACACCCGCGAGGGCGAGCTCGTCACCACCGGTGGTGGCGGCGGCTGCAACGCGGCGGGGAGCGACGAGCCGCCGTATGGTGCGGCGCTCGCGCTCATGATCATCTTCGGTCTCCGCGCGGTGCGCCGCCGCCAGCTCGTGACCGTGGCGACGTCCGCGGTGCTGGCGACGGCGCTCGGCGCATCGGGCTGTGGCGTGAACGACTACTGCCTCGGCGAGGGCTGCAAGATCGCCAATGGCGACGGCGGCAGCGATGATGGCGATGGCGGTACGAGCGATGGCGATGGCGGCACGATGGACGACGGCGGCATCCCCGCCTGCGATCCGGCGACGGCGCGGCCCGAGGTCTGTAACAACCTCGATGACGACTGCGACGAGCTCATCGACGAAGGCATCAAGGACACCGACGAGCTGAACTGCGGCACGTGCGGCAACCAGTGCAACAAGCCCGGCGCGGTGACGCAGTGCCAGACGGGCTCGTGCGTGATCACGGGTTGCTTCCCCGGCTTCAACGACGCCGACGACGACATCGACGACTACACGACGTCGAACGGCTGCGAGTACCAGTGCTTCCAGAGCAACGGCGGCGTCGAGGCATGCGACACGCTCGACAACGATTGCGACAACCTGTTCGACGAGGGCATCGACGTCTCGACCGATGTCCAGAACTGCGGCATGTGCGGCCGCGAGTGCGACTTCTTCGCCGCCGACGAGACGTGCTCGAACGGCATGTGCTCGTTCGATCCGGCCACGGACTGCGACCCCGGCTTCATCGATGCCAACAACATGCAGGCCGACGGCTGCGAGTATCAGTGCACCCCGACCGGCGCCGAGACGTGCGATGTGCGCGACAACGATTGCGACGGCCGCGTCGACGAGGGCTTCGACCTCACCATGGACGAGCAGAACTGCGGCCGCTGCGGCAACGTCTGCAACATCCCCAACGCGAACGAGACGTGTACGGCCGGCGTGTGCGGGTTCAACCCCGCCACGGACTGCGCGCCCGGCTTCACCGATGCCGACGGCAACCCGCTGAACGGCTGCGAGTACTCGTGCACCGTCACCAACGGCGGTACCGAGTCGTGCGACGGCGTGGACAATGACTGCGATGGCGTCGCGGACGACAACGCGACGGGCGTCGGGGTGGCGTGCGCGGCGACGACACCGCCGCGGGGTGCGTGCGTGGCGAACGGCATGACGGTCTGCTCCGGCGGGACCCTCATCTGCGCCAACGCCACCCAGCCGACAGCAGAGGTCTGTGACCTCGTCGATCAGGACTGCAACGGCACGGTCAACGACGGCGTCACGCAAGGCTGCTACACGGGCACGGCGGGCACGAGCGGCGTCGGGCTCTGCCGGCCCGGCACGCAGACCTGTGGCACCAACGGCATGTTCGGGACCTGCGTGGGGCAGGTCACGCCGGTGGCCGAGGCCTGCAACAACCAGGACGACAACTGCGACGGCCGCATCGACAACCGCGATGCCGCCGGCAACCCGCTCCAGCAGACCTGCTACAGCGGTCCGGTCGGGACGGCGGGGGTCGGCATCTGCCGCTCCGGCACCCAGACGTGTGCGTTCGGTTCGTTCGGCACCTGTGTCGGTGAGGTCCTGCCGACCACCGAGGTGTGCGGCGATAACCAGAACACCGACTGCGACGCGAACGACGATGCGGCCGAAGGCTGCCTCACGCTCGCGGCCGAGCTCCGCATCGACGGCGGCAACGCGGGCCAGTTCCACACGTACGACGTCGTGCTCGCGCGCGGCGGTTCTCCGGTGGGCCGCACCGTGTACGCGGCGTACAGCGAGCTCAACGCGGGCAACACGGACATCATCGTCCGCAGGTCCACCGACGGCGGTCTCACGTGGCCGGCCGCGAACACCGTCAACATCACTTCGGCCGTGGCCAACGCGGCCGTCAAGCCGGTCATCGCCGTGACCCCCGGCGCCGCCAACGACACGGTCGTCGTCGCGTATCAGACGGTGAACGCCAGCGACGAGCGCGATATCGCGGTCGCCGTCTCGCAGGACAGCGGCGCGACGTTCCCCGCCAACCGCAACCGCCAGAACCTCGACGCGACCGGCGACTCGTTCAAGCACGCGGTGGCGGTCAGCGGCACGTCGAACATCGTCATCACGTGGGAGAAGCTCGACACGGCCACCCTCAACCGCGACATCCAGACGCGCTCGTCGACGAATGGTGGCGACACCTACAACACCGAGGCGAAGGTCAACACCAGCACGGGCACCCGGTTCGCGGGCCGTCCCACGGTGGTGTTCTCGGGTACACGCGTCGTGTGGGCGTGGCGCGAGCAGCGCGCGGGGGCGACTCGCGACATCTTCGCGGCGTCGGCAGCGACCCTGACGGATGCTCCGACGGGCGAGGTTCGCGTCGACGGCGCGGGCGCTCCGGCCTCCGACTTCCGGGACAGCGACTTCCCCGTCATGCTCGCCAACGGGGCCAACGTGTTCCTCGTCTGGCAGGACACCTCGACGCAGGCGAACGGCGGCTCGGACGTCGTCTTTGCACGCTCGACCAACGGCGGTGCGGCGTGGAGCGCCGAGGCGATCATCGACGACCCCGCCGCCGAAGTGAGCTCGTCGTTCACGCCCGCCATGGCGATCGACACGGCCACGAACCTCGTCACGATCGCGTGGGAGGATCGCCGTCAGGGCACGCAGGTGTTCACGCGTACCTCGACCAACAACGGCGCCGCCTTCGGCACCGCGGTGCGCGCGACGTCGACCAACTCGGGACCGGTCGCGGGCACGACGAGCCTGCCCGTGGTCGCGGCCGCGGGTAGTGGCGTCATCGTGGTGGCCTACCAGAACCAGCTCACGAACCAACGCCCACACGTGTTCACGGCGAGCTCGATCGACAGCGGCGCCACCTGGACCGTCAACGTGACGCAGCTCGACGGCGGGGTCGGCCCTGCCCTCGCGCCGGTCATCACCGCGTCGCGTCCGGGCGCGGACTTCGCTGCCACCGTCGGGTGGACCGACTTCCGCACGGCGCCGAACATCAACGGCGACATCTACGTGCGTGTGAATCGATAGCGCCCCGACCGCCCGCAGTGTAGGGTCCGCGGCATCATGGCAATCGAACGTACGTTTTCGATCATCAAGCCGGATGCCGTCGCGAAGAACGCGATCGGTGGCGTCACGGCGAAGCTCGAGGCCGCGGGCCTCCGTATTCTCGCGTCGAAGATGGTCCGCCTCACCGAGGCGCAGGCCAAGGCCTTCTACGCGGTCCACAAGGACCGTCCGTTCTACGGCGACCTCGTGAAGTTCATGACCGAGGGTCCGGTCGTCGTGCAGGTGCTCGAGGGCGAGAACGCCGTCGCCGCGAATCGCGCGGTGATGGGCGCGACGAACCCCGAGAAGGCCGACGCGGGCACGATCCGCAAGGAGTTTGCGACCAACATCGAGCGCAACGCCGTGCACGGCTCCGACGCCCCCGAGACCGCGAAGGAAGAGATCGCGTTCTTCTTCTCGACCGCCGAGCTGGCGTCGCTCGCTCGCTAGTCAGTTCGAGAACGGCAGCTCGCCGGTGTAGTCCATCTTGCCGACCGGCACGCCGTTGTGGCGCAGGATGGCGTAGGCCGTCGTCAGGTGGAAGTGCAGGTTCGGCAGGGCGAAGTGGTCGAGGTAGTCGCCACCCCGCATCGTCTTGCCGCCCATCCACGAGTGGCCGCAGGCGCGCTCCTCGGCGCCATTGAAGTCCTCGCGCTTGAAGGTGCCGAGGTACTCGATCACCGCCTTCAGCCGGGCGCGGAGCTCGGGGATCGTCTTCTCGGTGTCGGGGTGGCTCGGGGCGTCCTTGCCCGCGAGCTTCGCGACGGTGAACTTCACCTGGTCGCACGCGGCCTGGACCTGACGCGTGAAGGCGTACTGGTCGGGCGCGAGGCGCGCCACGAGCAGCACCTCGGGGTCGAACTTCTTCGCCTCGCCGTGGGCGATCGCCTTGTCGAGCCAGCGATCCATGTTCTTCAGGAGCTTGGTGAAGACCGGAACTGTCGCGTCGTACAGGTTCATGCGCGCCAGGCTACCTCAGGGCTTTGCGATGGTGACCACGACCGGCCGGTGATCCGAGCCGCCGACGTCGATCACCTCTCCGCTGCTCCCGACACGTCCTCCGCCTCCGACGCCGTGAGCCGTGGCAGCTAGGAAGCGTTTGCAGAGAGGAGCTTGCGCAGCGTCTCCTCGAACGTCGTCACGCCGCGGGCCGCGCTGCCCTCGTACGCCACGCGTCCCGAGATGATGCCGGCGTACATCTCCTGGTAGAGGCCGGCCATCGCCGCGGAGATGCCGAAGCTGGTGAACGTGGGGACGACCGCGTCGAGCGGCCCGACGACGACCGACACGTCCTTGCCCGTGACGCGGCGGAGGGCGGCCTGGATGTCGTGGCCACTCACGTCCGAGGGACCGGCGAGCTCGATGACACGCTTGGTCCCGGCGGGCTGGCCTTCGACGAGGGCTACCGCGGCGGCCCGCCCGATGTCCTTCGTCGCGATCTGCGGGAACGCGAGCTCGTTGGGGAGGAACGTGTAGACCGTCCCCGTGGCGAGGGTGCCGAGCGACGCCCCGATATTCTCCTGGAAGTACGCCGGTCGCAGGGCGGTCAGCGCGGTGCCGGTGGCGGCGAGCGCGGCTTCGGCGTGATGGAGGGACTGGATCGGCCCCGTGCCGTCCGCGTGCTGGGCGCCGATCGATGACAGGAGCACCACGTGCGGGACCTTGGCCGCCGTGATCGCGTCGACGTACGCCCGGGTGAAGCGGGCCGCATTGGCGAGCGGATCGGGGCTCCGCAGATCCGACGGAATGAGCAGGTACGCGCCCTGGACGCCGGTCAGCGCCTTCCCGAGCGCGGCTGCATCGTCGAGGGCGGCCACAGCGACCTCGGCCCCCTTCTGCTTCCAGGCCTCGCCCTTGGCGGCATCGCGGACGATGACGCGAACGGCCTTCCCCTGCGCGAGCAGGGTCTCGGCGACGACCGAACCAGTGTTTCCAGTTACTCCAGCGATTGCGTACATGGCGAGCTCCTTGTGGAACCCACAATGCGCCTGGCGGCCTGATGTGGGAAATCGATTAAGGTACTAGTCATCATGCACGCGAGTCATGATGCTCTCCGAGGCGTCGACCTGAATCTGGTGCTCGCCCTCGCGGCCCTGCTCTCCGAGCAGCACGTCACGCGGGCCGCCCAGCGGCTCGGCATCACGCAGTCCGCGGCGAGCCACGCTCTCGCGCGCCTGCGCGAGCTCTTCGGTGACCCGTTGCTCGTGCGCGGCCCCAAGGGCGTGATGCTGCCGACGCCACTCGCCAGCGAGCTCGGCCCGAGCGTCCAGCGCGTGCTCGATGACCTCGCCGGTGTGCTCCGCGGCCAGGATGCCTTCGATCCGGCGGTGGCGACCGGGTCGGTGCATATCGGCGGCGCCGACTACGTCGAGCTGGTGATGCTCCCCCGCCTGGTCGCGCGGCTCGCGGAGCTCGCGCCGAAGCTCGACCTCTGGATGCACTCGTACCCGACCTGGGGCGACGAGGAGCTGGCGGCCGGGACGTTCGACCTCGTGATCGGGCCGCCCCGCCAAGGCCCCCGCCCCGCCGGGGCGTACGAGCGCGTGCTCTTCCAGGACACGTTCACGTGCGTGATGCGGCCCGGTCATCCGCTCGCGGACCAGCGACTCACCCTCGCGCGCTACACGAGCGCCGAGCACCTGATGGTGGCGCCGCGCGGCACGCCCGGCAGCCTCGTCGACGATGTGCTCGCGCGGGAGGGCAAGACGCGGCGCGTGGCCGTCGCGGTCCCGCACTTCCTCGTCGTGCCCTACATCGTGAGGAGCACCGACCTGATCGCCACGCTCCCGACCCGCGTCGCCGAGGTCCTCGCGCCCTCGGTGGGGCTTGTCCGCGCCCGGCCGCCCATCGAGCTGGCCCCGTTCGCGATGAGCATGGGGTGGCACGAGCGCAAGCACGCCGATCGACGGCATCGCTGGCTCCGCGAGCAAGTCATCGCCGTCGCAACCGAGGTAGCGTAGAGCGATGCGGATCGCGGCGCTGTTCCTGACCCTCCTGCTCGGCTGTCAGGACGGTACGCGCGCCAACCTCGACGTGATCGACCTCAACACCGCGACGGTGAAGCAGCTCGAGGCGCTGCCCGGCATCGGCCCGAAGCGCGCGCGCAGCATCATGGCGTCCCGCAATGCGCGCGGCGGTCACTTCGACAGCGTCGAGCAGCTGCTCGCCATCGACGGCATCGGGCCGGACACGCTCGAGACCATCCGGCCCTACGTCGTCGTCAGCCCCTGAGCCAGCCCGCGAGGAAGCGCTGGAAGTCGCGCCGCGCGATGGGGAATAGCGGGCGCCACTCGGCCTCGACGTCGGGCCGGCCCAGCGCGGCGAAGTACGTATCGAGGAGCGGTGCATCCGTCCGCGGATGCAGGAGGTACGCGACGTCGACCATGCCGCAGCCATGTCCGGTGTACTGGAAGTCGACGGCGGCCACACGTGCACCGTCGGGCGTGAAGAGAAAGTTCGCCTCCTTCGGATCACCATGGAGGAGCGTCTGGAAGCGCGTCTCGGCAAGCACCCGCGCGAGCATCTCCGCGTCGGCGTGGAGCTCCGGTCGCAAACGGGCGAGCTCGTCGCGCCGGGTCTCGAGGTGCCAGTACGAGCCCCGCGGCCAGACGCCGGGGAGCCGTTCCCCGAGGAAGCGGGCGTGGAACGACGCGAGCCAGCGGAGGGCCGTCGCGAGCTGGTCGTCGTCGGCATCGTCGACGCGCACCGTGAACCCCGCGGCGTCGAGGTCCTCGAGCACGAGCAGCCAGGAGCGACCCTCGCTCCGGCTCGCGAGCAAGCGCGGCACGCGGCACGAGTCGTCGCAGCGGGCGGCGACGGTCCGGTAGAACGCGAGCTCGACATCGTACGAGCCGCACTTGCGCCGGAACGAGACATCGTCGACGACACCCGGCGGCGGACGCGCCTCCTTCACCACCACGGTGCGGCCGTCGTCGAGGTGCACCCGGTAGAGCTCGCCGTAGCCGTTCCAGAGCGCCTGGATGCGATCGCCGCGGCGAGCGGAATTTGCCCCCAGCGCCTCGGCGATCCATGCAGGTGTCACGAGGCACATCGTATGCCTGCTGGTTCGCGAACGAACGCCTGCAAACCGTGACCTGACGGACTACGCTATCCGCGATGCGCTGGCTGATCCTGGTTGCGCTCGTGGGCTGTCACGACGAGGATGCGTGGCGCCGCATCCAGCCCGACCACGTGTCGCCGCGCGACGCACCGCCGCCGATCGATGCGTCCCCGCGCGATGCCGTCATCGACGGCCCCGCCCCGATCGATGCGTCCCCTCGCGATGCCGTCATCGACGGCCCCGCCCCCGCCGAGCGCCCCGACGACTCGCGTCCCAAACCACCGCCCCCGCCCCCGCCTAGCTGCTTCGTGTCGGGTGCCACCTACGCGATGGAGGAGTCGCTGAGTGCGCTCGTGGTCGCGGACTTCGACGGGGACGGCAAGGTCGATGTTCTCGCGACGATGTGGGACACGCCGGGGGGGAGGATCGGCGTCTTTCGCGGCGCGGGTGACGGGACGATCGAGGCTCCCAAGGCGTGGACGCCCACGGAGAGCCGCTTCGTCTACGCGGTGTCAACGGCCGACCTCGATGGCGATGGCATCCTCGACGTGTCGATCGCAAACCCGGACGAGAAGCGCATCGAGCTCTTCAGGGGCGCCGGCGACGGCACGTTCGGGGCCAAGCCCCCGCTCGTCACCGCGCGTAAGCCCTACAGCGCGTCGCTGAGCGACATCGATGGCGACCGACGAGTCGACCTCGTCGTCGATACGTTCACTCATGTCGAGGTCTATCGCGGCACGGGGCCGTTCACCTTCAAACGCAAGGCGATCGTGAAGACCGGCCAGGCGCCCGACGGTCCGCTCATCACCGACCTCGACGGCGACAAGCTGAACGACCTCGCCTACGTGTCGAACGACGAGAGCTTCTTCTTCAGCGTGCTGAATCAGAAGGGAAGGTTCACGGCGAACCAGCTCACCACCACGTGTGGCTCGCCCGCGTTCCTGGCCGATGCGGATCTCGATGGCGACGGCGATCGCGATGCTGCGTACACGTGCGCCGACGGCATGGAGCTCCAGCTCAACGAGGGCAAGGGCACGTTCCGCATGGTGAAGGTGCCCTTCGGCGGTGCGGCCCACGAGAGCATCGTCAGTGCGGACTTCACGGGCGATGGGCACCCGGACATCCTCGCCCCGCACGGGGAGTCCGGCGCGTTGCTCGCGCTCGCGACGGGCGACGGAACAGGGGCATTCGCGGTGCGAGAGAACATCGGATTTCCAGGGACCGGCGGGGAGGTCACCGAGCTCGCGATGGGTGATCTCGATGGGGATGGCCACATGGATGCGGTGGTGGGGCTCGGGAACGGCCGGCCCGATGAGGTCGTGATTCTTCTGGGCCGCGACTGCCACCGCTGAGCTGCTACCATCGCGGGCATGGATGACCGCGTCGAGCTGCGCGCGACCGTGGGTACGCCCATCGTGGTGGGCCTGTTCGCTGTCCTGATGGTACTGGCGGCCGCGGCGATTCCGTACGTGGAGGCGCAACTCCTGTTCGGTGCGCTCGCGCTCCTGTTCGGCTGGGTCGCGATCGCGTATGCGCGGCGTCGGCTGACGATCGCCCCCGACGGGATCACGTGCAAGGGCCTGATCACGACGAAGCATCTCGGGTGGGACGAGATCGACCACTACAAGTACTGGTCGCAGGATCAGACCTACGCGTATGCGGCCGGCGTGCAGGGCGGCCTCATCGGTGTCCTCGTCGTCGCGCTCGTGGCCGGCGCGGTCGCCCGCTCGCGCAAGAAGAAGGGCCAGGAGCACGCACGGTTCTCGATGGGGGCGCTGAAGCTCGTCGGCACCGACGGCAAGCGCATCTCGATCGATCCGCAATTCAAGGATGTCGCGCGCGCCCTCCAGCGCATCTTCCCCGAGGTGCACCGCCGGCTGCGCGCACGCGGCGCGCTCGACTTCGCGCCGTTTAAGCTCGGCGCTGCCGAGGTCGAGCACGACCGCAAGGGCACGCTCGCCCTCGCGGAGATCGAGAAGGTCGTCGCGAACGGCAGCGGCTTCGCGGTGCACAAGCGTGGCAAGCGCCTCGCCTGGGCCCGCGCCGGCATGGCGCGCATCAAGAACAGCCTCCTGCTCTGCGAGCTCCTCGGCGAGCGCGGCCTCATCGTCGAGCCGTCGGCGGGCATGTTCGTCCCCGTCGCCACGCTCGCGACCCTGCGCGAGGCTTCGTCTCGTCACGCTGCTCTGCCCGCCGCGCGCGTCGTCAGCCGGTAAAAGATGCTAGCGTGACGACGTGCCGATTCCGGCGGAACGTCGTCGCAGTTTTCTCGCGCGCCAGGTCGCGACGATGGTGCTCTCGCACGTGCAGGTCGACACCCCGATGGCCCTCGTGCGCGCCGCCGCGTGGAGCAACTCGCTCGCGCGCATGGGCGTCCATCTCCCGCTGTTCGTCATCCACGACGTCGGGGTGATGCTCTCGATGACGCGCGGCACGGGCGGCTACACGATCCGCGCCCGGGAGGCGCAGCTCGCCCGCGTGCAGCTGCCCGCGAACCTCAAGCCCGCGCTCGATCAGTACCGCCGGCTCCTCGAGAACATCGCCGGCTCCGAGGTGACGGAGCGCCTCGCCGGGCTGCGCCTGCGCGACGAGATGGTCGCGGTGTTGCTCTCGCGCATCCTCGGCGACACGTACAACCGCTGGCGCGATCGCACGAAGAGCGCGGGTGCGGAGCCGCTGCCCCTGGACCTCGGGATCCTCGGCGAGATCGACTACGCCGACCACTTCCGCGAGTTCGACATGCGCGGCCTCTGGGGCTTCGTCGAGCACGCCGTCGGGCAGCAGATGCACATCTACACGCAGGTCGAGCTCATCGACCTCGATACCGTGCGTCTGCTGGGCCTCTTCAAGGAGGACAGTGCGTCGGGAAGTGAAGCCCTGGGCGGGGCCATCGATCTCGTCGACCTGTTCGCGGCGCTGGGCTCGCCCGAGGCGAACGACGTCGCGAACTTCTCGCTCGATCTTCTGCCGAGCGTGCTCGAGACGCGGCGCTCCACCGGCAGCCAGACGTTCGCCGTCGACGGCTACGCGTCGATCGAGCGCAAGGGCAACATCGACTCGCTCGTGCTGTCCGAGCTCGCCTACGACCGCGAAATCTTCGAGCAGAAGGTCGTCGACTCCGAGCTGCTCTACTACGGTCGCGAGAAGCAGCGCGAGGACGAGCGGCGCCTCCAGTACCTGCTCATCGACTGCTCGGCCTCGATGCGCGGCCAGCGGCAGGTGTTCGCCCGCGGCCTCGCGCTCGCGTTGATCAAGAAGCTCACTCTCGAGGGCGACGAGATCTGGGTGCGGTTCTTCGATTCGCGCCTGCACGAGACCATCAAGATCGGCCGCTCCGGCCAGGTGCCGGTGCCGTACCTCCTCTCGTTCCGCAGCGAACGCGGCCGCAACTACGGCAAGGTGTTCCGCCAGCTCGTCACCGAGGTCACCCGCCTGCGGCGCGAGCAGAAGCGACGCGTCGTGCTCTACACGATCACCCACGGTGAGTGTCACGTCGAACCGGAGCTGATGCAGTCGCTCCGGCAGCAGGCGTTCCTCTACGGCGTCGTGGTCCTGCCGTCGAGCGACCACCTGCCCGAGTTCGTGCAGCACCTCGATCGCTCGCAGATCGTATCCGGCGACGTGCTCACGAACCGCGCCGAGCGGCAGCGCCGCGCCCTCAACATCGTCGGGGATGCGACGCGCGAGGCCAAGAAGCAGCAGCCGTCGACCAATCCGCCGGCGACGGATCCGGCGACGAGCCGGCGCATGAACGTGGTGCGCTGATGGCGCGCCGGACGTTCAACTCGATCGAGTCGACGGCGGACCAGGCCGAGGCGTTCGTCCAGCAGGGCCGCTGGGCCGATGCCGAGCGGCACTACCGCGAGCTCATCGGTCAGACCCACGTCATCAACTACGAGTACGACGACTGGTTGCGCCGGCTCGGCGAGATCTATCGCCAGCTCGTGCGGCCCCGCGAGGCCGCGTTCGTCTACCTCTACCTCCACTACTTCGACCTCGCGCGGACCCAGCTCGGCGGCACGGAGCACCTCGCGCTGCGGGCTCGCCTCGCCGAGACCGAGAAGAAGTGGTCCGAGGCGGCGGTGCTCTACCAGCAGGCGAAGCTCCCGGTGCACGCCGCCGTGTCGTTCGAACGCGCGAAGCAGTACACGGAGGCATCGGCCGCGTGGAAGGGCCTCGTGCATGCGAGCGGCCTCGCGCAGCGCCCCTACGAGGCCGCGCTCGTGCACTTCAACTACGGCCTCGCCGCGGTGCGCCTCGAGGCGGGCTCGAGCGAGGCGAGGCGCGCGCTCATCGAGAGCCAGCGCAAGCTCGAGCAGGTCGCCGATGACTTCGAGATGGCCGGCGAGCTCGAGCGCGCCTTCGACTGCTTCCAGATCCTCCTGAAGCTCGGCAAGGAGAGCTCGCAGTTCGAGAACCTCGCCGAGGGCTACGTGAACTGCATCCGCGTGCTGCGCGAGGACAACCTCAAGTTCTACGTCCTCCAGTACTACGAGGACTTCATCAAGCTCGCTCTCGAGCGCAGCGAGCTCCACGCCGCGGCCACGCTGTACTCGGAGGCCGCCGCCTTCGCCGCACGCGCGGGCCTGCCGTACGACCGCCACTACCAGCACAAGAGCGCGCTCACCTGGATGCGCTGCGCCGACAAGTTCGCCGAGACCGGCGTGCCCGTACAGATGACGGAGAACGCCCTCCTGGCGGCTGCGTCGCAGCACTCGGCCGTCGGTGACTACCCGGCGGTGCGCGAGTGCTTCGAGAAGCTCGCCGGGCTCGAGCTCACCGACCGCGCGAAGAAGCGCTTCTCCACGATCGCGCAGCGCTACAAGGGTCTGGCCGCGCCGCCGGTCGAGCTGCCGGGCTTGCCGGACTACCTGAAGCAGCAGCACGCCTACGCGGACATCTGGTTCGTCGATCTCCTCGAGTGGGAGATGGAAGGCGATCCGTACTCCGTGGCCGCGTCGATCGTCGGCGATCTGCGCTACCCGAATGGCATCCGCCGCCGCGCGCTCGTCGTGCTCCTCACGCTCGCCGATGCGCAGGCCCGCAACGCCGCCGGTTCCACCGAGACCCTGGTCAACATCGCCGAGCTCCTCGGCGAGCTGCAGTCGTACGCCGCGCTCTCTCCGCTCGAGAAGCTGTTCGCCTCGCCGGATCCCATCATCCGGCGCGCCGCCGTACGCGCCCTCCGCTTCCTCTACTTCAAGCGCTCGTTCGTCATCGTCCGCAAGGCGCTCGCCGACGGTGACGCGCAGGTCCGCGAAGCCGCGCTCGTCGCGATCGCGGGCCTCCACTTCCCGCACGCCTTCAACCCGCTCGCGCGCATCTACCGCGAGAGCAACGACCCCCGCGTCCGCGCCGCCGCGTTGCAGTCGATCGGGAAGATCCAGACCGTCGAGGCAGGCGAGTTCCTCGTGATGGTCCTCCGCCAGGAGACGGGCAATCTCCGCGACGCCGCCCACAGCGCACTCGCGCAGATGGACAACGCCGACGTGCTGCCCATCCTTCGCCAGCACCACGAGATCGAGACGAACCCGCAGGTCCGCGAGTCGCTGGGCGAGCTCCTCCGCCGCGCCTGATCGCCGGAGTTTCTCGCAGTCGATTTCGTCACGGTGGCGTCGGCGCACCGTGAGAGCATCGAGAGGCGATGGGTGATGACGTCGGGACCTTTGCCG
>JALHPV010000017.1 GCA_022842285.1 Kofleriaceae bacterium | reverse complement strand
CGCTCTTCCGATCTATCCAGCAGCGCCTCGGCATCGGCGACGGTGCGCACCCCGCCGCCGACGGTCAGCGGCGTGAACACCTGGTTCGCCGTCCGCGCCACCACATCCACGAGCGTGCTGCGGCCCTCGGGCGACGCCGAGATGTCCAGGTAGCAGATCTCGTCGGCGCCCTGCGCGTCGTAGGCGGCCGCCTGCTCGACGGGGTCTCCCGCATCCCGCAGCTCGACGAAGTTGATGCCCTTCACCACGCGCCCGTCCTTGACGTCGAGGCACGGGATGATCCGGCGGGCGAGGCCCGCGACCCGCGCGGGGGGCGCAGCGCCGCCGAAAGGCGGTGCGGTGTGATCGAGGGTCATGGCACGCCCGTTCCGTGACCACCGTGGGCCGCGCGCACTGCGTCGGCGACGGTGAAGCGCTTGTCATAGAGCGCGCGCCCGACCACGACGGCCGCGATGTTCGCCTCGCGCAGTCGCACCAGGTCATCGAGCTCGCCGACGCCCCCCGACGCGATCACCTCGCACGACACCGCGTGCGCCAGCGCCGACGTCGCGGCGACGTTCGGTCCGCGCCGCAGTCCATCGCGCGCGACGTCCGTGTACAGCAGCGCCGCCGCCCCCCAGGCCGCGGCCCGCCCTCCGAGCTCGATCGCGGTGACCCCGCCGCTCGCCGTCCAGCCGTCGATGGCCACGATCCCATCGCGCGCGTCCACGGCGACGATGATCTGCCCGGGATACGCCCGACACACCTCCTCGACGAGCTCCGGTGAGCGCACCGCCGCCGTCCCCAGCACCACGAACTGCGCGCCGAGGGCGAGCACGCGCTCGACGGCTGCTCGATCGCGGATCCCTCCGCCCACCTCGACCGGGATCGGCGAGCTCTTCACGATCCGCGCGACCAGCTCCGCCTGCGGCGCCTCGCCGAATGCGCCATCGAGATCCACCACGTGCAGCCGGTCCGCGCCGTCATGCGCGAGCTTCGCCACCAGCTCCACCGGATGGTCGTGGAAGACCGTCGCCCGCGCCCGATCGCCCTCCTCGAGGCGGACGGCCTTCCCACCCAGCAGATCGATCGCAGGGAACAACTTCACGAGGCCTCCACGAAGTTACGCAGGATGGCGAGCCCGACCGCCTGGCTCTTCTCCGGGTGGAACTGACACGCGAACAGGTTGTCCCGCCGGATCGCCGCCGTGATCGGTCCGCCGTGATCCGCCACGAGCGCGACGATGCGTGGGTCGTCCGGCACGGCATGAAACGAGTGCACGAAGTACACGTGTGCCCGGTCGGGCACCCCGGCCAGCATGGGCTCGGCCCCGGCCCCCGGCGGCGGCGTGACCGTGTTCCAGCCCATGTGCGGGACCTTCTGGGTCGGATCGGCGGGCGTCAGCCGGACGACGCGCCCCGCCAGCAATCCCAGGCCCGCCGTCTCCTTGTCCTGGGGTCCGGCCCCGTCGGGAGAGCCGGACTCGGCGCTCGACTCGAAGAGGACCTGGAGGCCGAGGCAGATGCCCAGGTAGGGCTTGCCGGCCGCGATCGACTCGCGGAGTACATCGCCAAGGCCTCGCTCCACGAGGCCGCGCATGAACGGGCCATAGGCGCCCTGACCCGGCACGACGATCTTGTCCGCTCGCCGGACAACATCGGGATCGCGAGTGACCACCACCCGGCCCCCGACCTGCTCGAGGGCGCGCTGGACCGATCGCAGGTTGCCCGAGCAGACGTCGACGATGGCGATCGTGGGCGCAGCAGCCCCGAAGGGGGATGCGGGGTTGGCGCTCACGTCGTCAACGTGCCCTTCGTCGATGGCACCGCCCCACCGAGGCGTGGGTCGACGCGGGAGGCGGCATCACACGCGCGCGCGAAGGCCTTGAAGATGACCTCGATGGTGTGGTGCGCGTTGCCGCCGTAGTGCAGGAGGACGTGCAGGTTGCACTGGGCGCGCGTCGCGAAGGCGGCGAAGAACTCCTTGGCCAGCTCGCAGTCGAAGTCGCCGATCCACTTGCCGTCGAGGCCAGCGACGTTCCAGACGAAGGCGGGGCGGCCGCAGAAGTCGACGGCGACGGTGGCCAGCACCTCGTCCATGGGGAGGGTGGCGGAGCCGTAGCGAACGATGCCGGCCCGGTCGCCGAGGGCCTGCTCGAAGGCCGTGCCGAGCGCGAGGCCCACGTCCTCGACGGTGTGGTGGGCATCGATCTCGATGTCGCCCGCGGCCTTGACCGTCAGGTCGAAGACGCCGTGGCGGGCCACTGCATCGAGCATGTGGGAGAAGAACGGGACCGGGGTCTCGACGGTACGCGCGCCCGTGCCATCGAGGTCCAGCTCGACCCGGATCTGGGTCTCCTTGGTGTTCCGCTCGACGGTTGCCGTGCGCGCCACGCCACCTTGTATCAGCAAGCGAAGCGATCGTACAAACGCGGCATGGTCCAGGGATCCTCGAAGCTTAAGTGCGTTTGGCTCGCGACGGCATTGCTCGCCGCCTGTGGTGGTGGCGGCGGCGAGAAGAAGCCTGATGTGAAGAAGCCCGAGGACGGCAACGTGAAGAAGGATCCGCCGCCGAAGGCCGAGACCGAGGAGGATCGCATGGCGAAGCGCGCCGCCGCCGCCCAGGCGATCGTCCCCGAGGGTAGCTCCTGCCTGCCGGCCGCGCTCCGCGAGACCGGGGCCCCGAAGCTCGAGCTCGCCGACGTCGGCGGCCAGATCGTGGTCTGTGCGACGGACATCGACACGACCCGGCTCCTCGGCCCGGTGGCCTGCTGGAAGGTGGGCCTCGAGGGCGCGCCGAGCCTCTCGTACATGTCGGGCTCGCCCCTGCCGGGGCACTCCGTCCCCGTCCGCCTCGACGGCGCCTGCGCCCGCGGCTACTGCATCCCCGACGACGCCAAGCCGAGCGACCCCGTCGTTCACATGGCGTGGAGCATGGACAGCGCCAAGGTCGCCGTCCTCGCCGGAGACAACGTCCACATCTTCGACTCGGCCTCGAAGGCCCACGAGTCCACGTTCGGCATCCGCGGCGATGGCGGCGTCACCAACGACCCGATCGCCATCCACTGGGTCGGCGACGGCATCTTCGTCGAGGGCGCCGACCAGGGCCCCAACTCGAACGTTTGGGTCTTCAAGCCCGACGGCACGGCCGGCGGTCCCATCAAGTCGATGGACAAGAAGGATCCGAAGCCGCTCTCGACCTACGGGGGCTCCTTCGTCGTGATCGACAAGGACGTCATCGCGATCTCCGAGCAGGGCTTCTCGACGCTCACCGAGTACACGGTCTCCACCGGCTCGCGCACGAAGCACGTCCGCAAGCTGCCCAAGTCCCCCTGCAAGCCGACCGAGACGGCGGACTACTGGGCCGGCAAGACCGACGCCCTCCCGCCGAAGTGCGCCGAGTACATGACGAAGAACTTCGCGTCGCTCGCGGGGGCGGATCTGCTCGCCGGGACGAAGAGCTTCGTGGTGCTCCTCCGCGGGCCGCGCCTCGGCGAGATCGCCGTGATGGACAAGAAGACCCTCGCCGAGAAGTCGACGCTGAAGCTCCCGTGGTGTGACGCCGCGGCCGACGACGCCGCCCCCGCCGAGTAGCCTTCATGGGCGCGGCGCGGTCGCGAGACATCACGGTCATCGACGAGCGCCGTGGCGGCAACTCGGCCTGGAGCGGCCCGCACCTCCACCTCCAGATGTAGTCACGGTTGGTGCGCTTCGGCCGCGTCCGCCTCGCGGGCGAAATCGCGGGCCCGCCCGTGGTGATTCCGCGGTCGTATGCCATCGTGCCCGTATGAGCGAAGGCGAAGTCGGGCTGACGTTCGTCCTCGTCGGCTTTGCCTACCTCCTCGGCGCCCTGCCCTTCGGCGTCTGGATCGCTCGCATGCGCGGCGTCGAGATCCAGGAGCATGGCAGCGGCAACACCGGCGCCACGAACGTGGCCCGTACGCTCGGCCTCCGCATCGGCGGCGCCGTGCTCGTGCTCGACGCGGCGAAGGGAGCCCTCCCGACGTACCTCGCCCTGACGTATCTGCCGCACCCGGCGCTCGTCGCGCTCGTCGGCTTCGTCGCGATTCTCGGGCATTGTCTGTCGCCGTTTCTCGGCGGGAAGGGCGGCAAGGGCGTCGCGACGGCCCTCGGCGTCTTCCTCGTCATCGATCCGCACGCCGTCGGGCTCGCGGTCCTCGCGTTCGTCGTCGGATGGCGCCTCACGCGGGTGCCCGCCGTCGGCTCGCTCGTCGGCATCGCGACGATCTTCGTCGCCCAGGTCGCCTGGGATCGCGGGCCCTACGCGGTGATGGCCGCGGCGACGTTCGCCTGGCTCGTGTGGACGCACCGCACGAACCTCGCGAAGCTCTACGCCAATCGCTAGTCCTCCGACCGGGGCTTGCTGATCTCGTGGGCGCGCGATCCATCGCCGATGGCTTCGTTGCCGCGTCCTCGCGGTACGCCCGGTAGCGCATCGGGGCGGCGCCTCGCCCTCGGCGCGCCTCGCGCACCCGCCGAGCTCATCAAGCCCCGGTCGGAGGACTAGTCTCTATGCCCCTCGTCGCCCAGCCAGGTGCTGCCGAGGCACTCGACGTTCTGATCGCTCACGCGGGCGAGCGCAGCGCCGGCGCGGCCGATGCCGGGGATCGGGAAGTCCTCGCCGACAAGCTCGACGAGCGGGGCTAGCGCGAAGCGACGCTCGCCGAGGCGAGGATGCGGCACCTCGAGCGAGGGGGACCGGATCACGTGCGCGTCCCACACGAGGACATCGAGGTCGATCGGGCGTGGCCCCCAGCGTTCCTCGCGCTGCCGATCGCGACCGAGGAGGCGCTCGATCTCGAGGACGATGGCCATCAGCTCGTCGGGCTGCATGTCGGCGGCGACGAGCGCGACCGCCGTGTTCAAGTACGGCGGCTGCGCGGGACCGATGGGGGCGGTGCGGTAGATCGCGGCGGAGCGCACGGACCCGAGCAACGCCAGCGACTCGCGGGCGCGGACGAATCGCGAGCGCACCGCCTCCTCGCCGCCCACGTTGCCGCCGAGCCCGAGGACGATCATGCGCGCGCGATCACGCGATTGCGGAGGATGCCGATGCCCGAGATCTCGACCTCGACGGTGTCACCCGGCGCGAGATTGCCGACGCCGGCGGGCGTGCCCGTGGAGATGACGTCTCCGATCTCCAGGGTCATGTGAGCGCTGACGAACGCGATGAGCGTGGGGACGTCGAAGATGAGATCGCTGGTCGACGAGTCCTGCCGGATGGCGCCGTTCACGCGGGTGACGATCCGGAGATCCGAGGGGTCGAGGCCGGCCACGATGCGCGGGCCGAGCGGGCAGAACGTGTCAAAACCCTTCGCGCGGGTCCACTGACCGTCTTTTTTCTGGAGATCACGGACGGAGACGTCGTTCACGCAGGTGAAGCCCATGACGCAGTCGAGCGCGCGCTCCCGGGAGATGCGCTGCGTCCGCTGGCCGATCACCACCCCGAGCTCGCCCTCGAAGTGAACCTGGTCGTATTCCATGGGCCGGGCGATGGCTTCTCCGTCGGGGAGGAGGGCCGATCGGGGCTTCAAGAACATCAGCGGCTCCTCGGGAATACCCTTCCCCATCTCGGCGGCGTGAGCCCGGTAGTTCTGCCCGATGCCGATGATCTTGCTCGGAACCAGGTCATAGGCCTCGGTGCGGTCGCCGCGGACGACAGGGAGTTGCATGGACGGAAAGGTAGGATAGGTCCCGAGAGCTGTCATTGATCCTCGACGGTCCGCCCCGTACAATTTCAACAGATGGGCCGTGCTCCAATCGCTGGAGCGCCACAGCGCGTATCTGCGCACGTGGTGCCGAAGGCTGCGTCCTATGCGCAGCCGGGCCGCGCCGATCCCGAAGACGAGAAGACGACGATCGAATCCGGTTGGGAGGACGAAGCGTCCACGACCGTCGAACAGGGCGAAGTAGCCGAAAAGATCCGCGCTCTGGCGCCCGTGCTCGAGGCGCGGCGCAAGGAAGCGGCGGCACCGGATTCGGCGGACACGCCGCTGCGCAAGGGCGGCACCGGGATCACGTCGACGAACGGATCCATCATCTCCGACGAGCTCACCGTCGATGACCAGCGCGCGAACGCGGTGATCTCCATGATCATGCCGCCGTCGAATGGGCGGCTGGTCGTGACGATGGGTAACGACAAGGACACCGAGCTCGAGGTGCGGCCGGGCAAGTCGTACACGATCGGTCGCGGGCTCGATAACGACATCGTGCTCACGGATATCGCCGTGTCGCGCAAGCACTTCGACCTGCGCCACGAGGCGGGCGCATGGGTGCTCGTCGACCGTGGCTCGGGCAACGGCACGCTCGTGAACGGCGTGTTCGAGGACCAGCCGTTCGTGCTCGCCAATGGCGACACCATCGAGATCGGCAACACGTCGTTCCGGTTCGACATGCAGGGCGCGCGACTGGCCCCGGAGCCCGCACGCCCGTCGGCGACGGCGGGTCTCGACGTCAACTTCGACGAGGAGAACGAACCGTCGACGGTGGCGGGTAAGGTGCCGATCCGCGGCGAGGACATTCCGACGCCGGTGATCGTGTCGAAGTCGGCGGCCGTACCCGCTCAGCGTCCGCGCACCGAGCGCCCGAAGACGGCGCCCCCGCCTCCGCCCCTCCCCCGTCCGCGCACGCAGTCGAATGCCCCCTCGATGTCGGCGGTGTACTCGGCGCAGCACGCCGTGCCGAGTGTCCCCGTCGGGCCGTCGGCGGTGATGGCGTCGATGTCGGCGCCGATGGGGCCGATGAGCGTGTCGATGACGCCGCCCACGGCCGGGATGCCCGCTTCGACGATGCCGCTGCCGCAGATGGCGGGCCGCATGCCGATGGGGCACGGCTCGGGGATGGGGCCGGCCGTCGAGCCGCTCGTGATCGGCAGCCCGCCGCTGAACACCACCCTGCCCGGCCAGGGCATGCATCAGTACCAGCCGAACGGGCTCGCCCCGCACGGCGCCGCGTTGGCGCCCACGCTGATTCCGCCCCCCGGCACGCCGATGGGTGCACTGCCGCCCGCGCCGATGTCGCAGCCGTACGACTACTACGGCAACGGCACGAACGGCGGAGGGTACGGCGCCCCGCCGCCGGGCTCGAACCCGATGTTCCAGCAGCCGCCGCCGAACGGCAACGGGCAGGGGATGTGGGGCCAGCCCCATCACATGGCCCCCATGGGCAACCAGAGCGGCATCGAGATCGCGCCTGGAATGGTCGGACGTGATGCGACGACGACGGGCCTCGTGCCGCCCGGCGCGTATGCTCCGCTCGCCTACGGCACACCGCACCAGGGGACGCCCACGCTGTCCCGGCGCGCGAAGCTGATGCTCGGCGGCGCGCTCCTGTCGGTCGTGGCCGCGCTCGCCACGGTCGCGATCATCAAGGGCACGTCGAAGAGCAAGGACTCGACGGCGACGGTCGAGACCAAGGACGATGCGAAGCCCGTCGCGAAGGACGGGTCGAAGAAGTCCGACAAGCCGCAGGTCACGCCCCCGACGAAGCCCCAGCCGCAGACGGCCGTCACCCCGACGAAGACCACGCCCCCGACGAAGCCGACGCCGGCGGTCACGGCCCCGGTGGCCACGCCGCCCGGCAAGCCCACCCCGCCCACGGTCGCGACCACGCCCGCCATCCCGAAGCCGGCCACGCCGCCCGTCGCCACGCCGCCGCCGGTCAAGCCGACGCCGACCACCACGCCCACCGTGAAGCCCCCGGTCACGGTGGCGGTAGCCCCTCCGCCCGACGACAAGCCGGGCAAGGAGACCAAGGCCGAGAAGAAGCGGCGCGAGAAGGCCGAGCAGGCGGAGAAGGCTCGCATCGCGAAGGAGAAGCGCGACAAGGAGCGCAAGGAGCGCAAGGAGCGCGAGAAGAAGGAACAGGCCGCGCAGGTCGCGATCGAGCTCAAGCCGATCGACGAGACTCCGTCGACAAGCACAGCAGGCGCGAAGGAGAAGGCCGAGGAGCTCTACAAGAAGAAGAAGTTCAGCGAGGCCGCCGCCGCGATCAAGAGCGCCGCCAAGAGCGACGCGAGCTTGAAGAAGCTGTTCACGGCCTACGAGCAGGTCGCCAATGCCTACAAGACAGGCATGGCGTCGGGGGCGAAGCCCGTCGACGCGTACCGCAGCCTGAAGCGCGCTCGCAGTTTCGACGCCACCGCCGGCGGCTATCACGAGGACGAGATCAACACGAAGCTGCGTGATGTCGCGCCGCGCGCCGCAGTCACGTTCCTCGGCAGCAAGGACTACGCCGAGTCCTACGGCGCGATGAACCTCGCCGAGTCGATCGGGGTGAAGAGCGATTCCCTGAAGCTCGTGCGCAACAAGCTCGAGGCGGCGGCCGGCCAGCTCTATGGCGAGGCCGAGTCGTTGATGGCCTCGGATCCCGACGAGGCGAAGAAGAAGCTACGCGTCATCAAGACCATGGTGAGTGCTGATAGCCAATGGTCGGCCAAGGCCACGAAGCTTCTGCGCTCGTGATAGCGTCGAGCCCATGAGCAAGGGAGCAGGCTCGAGCACCGTGAAGGGATCGAACATCCTGGTGGTCGATGACGATCCGGAGATCGTCGCCATGCTGCAGACGCGACTCACGAAGCGTGGCTACTCGGTCACCACGGCCAGCGACGGGCACCGCGCCCTCGAGCTCGCCAAGCGCGAGCGCCCCGACCTCGTCTTGCTCGACGTGATGATGCCTGGCAAGTCCGGCTGGGAAGTCGCCCGCGCGCTCAAGCAGGATCCGGTTACCAGCGACATCAAGATCGTGATGGTCACGGCCATCGGCGAGCAGGTGAACGAGATCACCTCGCCGCTGTACGGCGCGGACGCGCACATCGACAAGCCGTTCGAGTTCGAGAAGCTCGAGTCCGTGATCGGCAAGCTCGTCGGCGCCGGCTCCGCCAAGTAACGACCGTGAAGTGGGTCTGGCTCGCGATCGTCGCCGTGATCGCGGTGGCGGCCTTCGCGATGGTCGGCGACGTGAGCGAGCTGGGCGAGCGCCTCACCGACTTCTCCTGGCTCGCCTTCGTCGCCGCCCTGGGACTCGCGCTCGGCAACTACGTGCTGCGGTTCTTCCGCTGGCAGCTCTACCTTCGCCATCAGGGCGTCCAGGTTCCCGCGGGCTCGAGTGCGCTCGTCTTCGGCGCCGGCCTCTCGCTGTCGATCACGCCCGCCAAGCTCGGCGAGCTCGTGAAGAGCTATCTGCTCCGCGAGCTGCATGACATCCCCGCGACGAAGACCGCCCCCATCGTCATCGCCGAGCGCGTCACGGACCTCATCGCATTGCTCGTCATCGCCATCATCGGCGTGGCGGCCTACGGCGTCGAGACCACACTCGTGGTCGGCGCCGGCATCGTCATCGGAGTGGGCCTCGTCCTCCTCGCCTGGCCCGCACCCACGCGCTGGATCATCGACACCGTCACGAAGCCGCGCTTCAGCCAGCGCTTCCGCACGCCCCTGCACGAGCTCTACACGAACCTCGCGTCCCTCTGCCGGCCCAAGCTCCTCGTCGTGGCGACGGCCATCGCCGTCCCCGCGTGGAGCCTCGAGTGCATCGGCTTCGCCGAGATCGTGAAGGCCTTCCCCGGAGCGCACGTCGACCTCGGCATGGCGATGGTCATCTATGCCGCGACCAGCATCGCGGGCGCGCTGTCGTTCCTGCCCGGTGGTCTAGGTGTCACCGAGGGCGCGATGACGCTACTCCTGGTGAATAGCGCGCAGCACGTGGACCGCGCGACCGCCATCGACGCGACGCTCCTGACCCGGCTCGCGACGCTCTGGTTTGCCGTGGCCCTGGGGCTCATCTGTCTCTATGTCGCGCGCGCGCGAATCGCGAGGCGAAAGCGGGCCGCAGCCGGCCCCATCGAGCCTGCCCCGCTATACTGACGGCATGTCCGTAGGCGTCGATTTCGATCTCGCGCGCTGGATCGCGGCGCGCCGGGGCTCGATGGAGCAGCAAGCGCGCGAGGGAGCCACGTACGCGTACGTCGGCGAGCGCACGTTTCGCCGCACGTTGGCCATGGCGCGCCCGGTCACGATGGCCCTCGAGGCCACCACCCGCCTCTGGCGCGATGTCGCCCGCACCGAGCTCCTCGGCACCGCGGTGAAGGTGAGCGATTCGCAGTATCCGCGCGTATGGCGGGCTGCGAAGATCGCAGGCGAGCGGCTGCGCGTGCGCGTGCCCCCGATCTTCGCCGCGCCGAACAAGGCGTTCAAGGTGAAGATCCTCGGCACCGAGGACGCACCGCACCTGATCGTGAACCTCGACCTCGCGGAGTCGCTCGACGAGACGGACCTCGTCGCCGCCATCGCCCACGAGCTCGCGCACGTGCAGAACGGTCACATCCTCTTCGCGACCGCGCTCCACTACCTGAATAACAGCGCGGCCTTCTTCATCCGCTGGGTCGTGCAGCCCGCGATCATGACGCTGCAGGCCTGGTCGCGCCGCGCCGAGGTCACGTGCGACCGCGCGGCCCTCCTCGCTGTCGGCGACCTCGACCAGACCCTGCGCGCGCTCGTGAAGCTCGAGCTCGGACTCGACAAGGGCACGGCGTTCGACGCGGACGAGTATCTGCGCTCGCTCCCCGACGGCAAGAAGGGCGGCATCGGGCGCTACGCCGAGCTCTTCCGCAGTCATCCCTACGTGCCGAAGCGCGTGCAGGCGCTCCGGATCTTCGCCGGCTCGGCGCTCTTCGCGCAGCTCAAGGGAGAAGACCCGGCGGGCAAGGCCACCCTCGCGGATGTCGACAAGCAGGTCGGCGACCTCATCTCGGTGTTCTGAAAGGCAACCATGATCCTCCTCGATCACCACAAGCAGGCGAAGCGCGAGATCGTCGAACGCTTCGGTCAGCTCGCCCAGGTCGCCGACGCTGTCGGCATGGTCACGCTCGCGCGGGACATCCGCACGACCCGGATCCCCAAGCTCGAGTCCGAGCGGTTCCACCTCGTCGTCCTCGGCGAGTTCAATCACGGCAAGTCGACGTTCGTGAACGCGCTCCTCGGCAGCGATGTCCTCCCGACCGGCATCACGCCGACGACGGCTTCGATCAACCACGTGGTGCACGCGGCCCAGCCCAGCGCGCGCGTGGTGCTCACGACGGGCGAGTCGAAGTACCTCGATCCCGCGCAGCTCAAGGAGTGGGTCACCGTCGCCGGCGGGCGTGCGAGCGAGGTCAGCTTCGTCGAGCTCGGCTACCCGAGCGACCTGCTGAAGAACAACGTCGTGCTCGTCGACACCCCCGGCGTGAACGACCTCAACGAGCAGCGCGCCGAGGTGACCTACGGCTACGTGCCGCGCGCCGATGCGGTCGTGTTTCTCCTCGACGCCGGCCAGGCGCTGAAGGACAGCGAGCGCGAGTTCCTCCGCAGCCGCGTGCTGGAGAGCGCCCGGGACCGGCTCATCTTCGTCCTCGGCAAGATGGACATGCTGTCACCGGACGAGCGCACCGCCGTCGTCGAGTACGTGAAGGATGGGCTCGGCAAGATGATGCCGGAGCCGGTGGTGTTTCCGCTGTCGGCGAAGGACTGGGCGAAGAGCGCAGATCCCCAGAGCGGCATGCCCGAGCTGCTGGCCTACCTCGAGCGATTCCTCGCCCGCGATCGCGCGCAGGTCATCCTCGACAACGCGGCGGCCGATGCGGCGCGCACGGCGGCCTACGTCGAGAACAACCTCGGCGTGCGCATGCACTCGTACGACCTCGACCTCGGCGAGCTCGAGACGCGCATTGCGGCCGTCCGCGAGCAACTCGATACCTCCAAGCGCAAGCTCGACGAGCTGCACGTGCGCATCGATGCCGACGCGCAGTCGATCAAGAACCAGATCGGCCTCGACCTCGAGGCCTTCGCGAAGCTGTTCGTGCAGGCATTGCCCGCGCAGATCGACGCGGTCGACGCGAATGACGTGAAGACGTACCTGCCCGCCTTCATCGAGGACAAGTTCAAGGAGTGGGCGGAGCTCGAGGGCGCGAAGCTCGCCGCCATGCTCGAGCACCTCGCCGAAGAGGTCATCGCGATCACGAACGAGAACGTCGCCGCGGCCGCGGCCTCGCTCTCGGAGCGCCTCGGCGTGGGCGACACGCAGGTCGACATCACCGTCGATAGCTTCAAGTACGACGTCGGCATCTACGCCGTCGGCGCCCTCGGCACGACGGTGATGCTGTTCGTGAACGCGCTCGCGGGCGGGCTGCTCACGCTCGCCGCGCCGATCCTCGCCATCGTCCTCAAGTCGAAGATCGCGGGCGACATCCGCATCCAGGCCAAGGAGAAGGTGCCGGCGGCCGTGCTGAACGCGGCCGAGGCGATGAAGCCGCACTTCGACAAGGTCATCGACGACTTCGCGAAGCGCCTGTCCGAGTTCGTCTCCAACGCCGGGAACACCCTCTACAAGGGCATCAGCGAGATCCTCGACCGCACGCTGCACGAGCGTCGCGAGGCGGGCTCCAAGGTCGACGACATGCGGTCGTCCACGAGCGGCCAGATCGAACAGATCGGCGCACTGCGTCGAGCCTTGAGCCAGCTCCGCGAAGGGCTGTGGACCCCGGAGTCCGAACCCACCGCCCCGTGATCCCCACTGCGGTGGACCGTGGGCAGCGGTGTCCATCCCACCCCCGGCGTCTGACAGGCGGTTCGTCGTGATCTTCGGGGGTTAGCTCATGGCCAGGGCCTTGCTGTTACCGCCCTGCCATGAAGCTCGTCGCTCTCGCTTCGCTGCTCGCCATCGGCTGTAGCTCCTCCGTCCCGGGCGGGGACGGGGACGACATCGAGACGGTCTACGGCGAGGGCATGGGCACGCCGGAGAACCCCGCGCCGCAGCAGGCGGAGGCCGGGCCGTACAAGCTGACGACGACCGTCGACTTCACCATCGAAGCGATCCTGCCGCCGCAGCTCGCGCTCGTGGTCGCCACCCTCCGTGCGTTCGAGGAGAACCCGGCGAGTGCGCTGTTCGACGTCGCCGAGGAGCAGGGGGTGCCGGCCGTCGGCCTCATCCGCGGCGCGCTCCCCGGCGTGCTCGAGGACAAGCTCTACGGCTGGATCAACGAGTACATCGAGAAGGTGAAGATCAACGGTCGCCCGATCAACGAGTACGCGGGCGAGATGGCGAACTACGCCGAGATCGCGCTGACGCAGTTCGCGGTCGAGAGCGAGCTCCAGATCACCGGCCACGCGGCGGTGCATCGCATCACCGCGCTCGACCTCACGCCCGCCGGCCTGGACTTCAGGCTCCCGATCGACGGCCTCGCGGGCGACATCCTCACGCAGAACCCGAGCATCACGCTCGGCGGCGCCGGCGCGCTCGGGTTCGACGAGCAGCACTTCGGCCTCAACTACGGCGAGTACGCGTGGCAGGGCATCGAGCACCTCTCGACGACGGTCACGGGCCACGATGTGCGCGGCACCCTCGGCTCGGTCATCGATTGCGACGCGCTCGCCCGCACCATCGCCGACAAGTGCGTGCTCGGCGCGTGCGTCGGCCACGAGACCGAGCTCGAGTCGATCTGCACCGGCGGCCTCGATGCCATCGTCGACTTCGCGCACGAGCGGATGGCGTCGCACCGCCTCGAGGCACTCCACCTCGCGACCGGTGATGCCATCCTCGTTGACGACGACCAGGACGGCGTCGGCGACCGCATCATCAACGGCACGTGGGACGCCGAGCTGAACATCGGCCTCGGTCTCCGCTACGCCCCCGCCGAGTTCGCCGGCGCGCGCTGAAGCGACGTCACGGCGTCCGGCGTAGATCATCTGGGCCCCCTCGTGCGTCGGGATGTTCCATGCGCTCGAAGCTGTGGAGTGTCCTCGTCGTGATCTCGCTCGCCGGATGCTCGAGCCCTGCCCGCTCTGGCATCACCGCTGACAGCTCCGCGCACGGATCGTCGATGCCACCGGCCCCCGTGGCGGTGGCGAAGCCCGCGGCGCCGATGACGATGGTGGTGTTCAAGAGCGAGGGGCCGGATGATGGGCCCGGGTACCAGATCGCGCTCGGCCAGGTACCGATCGCGGCCGAGAGCTGTGACTACTTTGGCCACTACGGCGAGGAGGGCCGCCCCCGCATGTTTCCGACCGGGCCCTACGTGACCCTCACCGTCGCGGACACGGCGGCCCGCCAGCTTCCGCGCGCCCTGCCGCTGAAGGGAACCTCCCTCGCCGAGGCGATGTCATGCACGGCGGCGGATCACTGCGAGACCCCGACGTCTGGCGAGCTCGAGCTCCAGTCGTTCACCGAAGGCGTCGGTGCGACCGGGCGCTATACCCTGGAGCTGCCCGCCGGCCGGCTCGAAGGGGTCGTCGAGGCCGTCTGGTGCGGGCCGTCCTGACGCGACACTGCGACCGCCGCGCGCGGATCTTTGGGCGCGCTATCTGATCGTCAGCGCGAACGTCGCGGTCACGTCGCCCGTCTTCGCGACGAGCTCGCAGGTCCCCGGGGCGACACCAACAAGCGCGAGGTTCTCCGTGGGGGTAGCGAGCTGGCTGTACTCGTCGAGCTTCACCTTGCCGTCGCACGTCCCGAGCGACCACGTGAGTCCGGCCGTCACGAGCATGCGACCGCAGGCGTCCTTGCGATTGGCGTAGATGTTCACGCTCTGGCCCACGCCCAGCGTGGCGGAGGTCGGCGTGACCTGGGCGTCCTGGCTCATGGCCTCGAAGGCGAGCGTCGCCGGCTTGCTGACGAGGTACTGATAGCGCGCGCTGCCGCACGTGCCCCAGACGAACCCCGAGCTGGTCGTGCGAACCACATGACTGGCATCGCGCGCGGCATGTGGCCCCGCCTCGAAGAGGCAGTGGCCGGGGGCATGGCCCTGGAGGGTCGTGTACATGTCGGACGGGGCGTCTCCGATCCCGAAGACCGGCCGGCCGCCATCGGGCGAGCTGCAGTTGTCTCCCGACGGCGGAGGCGCGGGCTTGGCCGCCGAGCCACCGCAGGCGGCGAGCGCGACGAGCGCGAGGGCGAGCTTCATAGGCCACGGAATCTGCGGCCGGGGCGGCAGGCGCGCAATGTCACTTCACGCGCCCTTCACGCCAGGTTACGAGTTGTGACAAGTGCCGACGATCTGGCGGGCGAGCTAAGCTCTCGCGGTGTCGATCTGGGAGCGCGTGCAGCGTCGGCTGGGGAACCTGGCGGACGAGCTCGTCGAGGAGTACCGCGCGCAGCTCTCGCAGGCGTCGGACCTGCTGCGCGCCGGCAAGGCCCGCGACGCGATCGACATCCTCGATGCGATCCTGAAGGCCAAGCCCGACCACGGGCCGGCGATGATCCTGCTCGGCGAAGCGCGGCTGTCCGTGCGCGAGCCGCAGGCCGCTCGTGATGCCTTCCAGGATGCGGTCTCCCTCCGGCCCAACGATCCGGCGGCGCTCGTCGGCCTGGGCCTCGCACTCGTGATCCTCGGCCAGTTCGATCAGGCGCTCTCGCCGCTGAACAGGGCCGTGAACGAGGCGGCCGGTGATCGCGGCATCCTCGCCGACGCGTACCGCGGGCTCGGCATCGCGTGGCGACGCCTCGGCGATCTCGACAAGGCGATCCGCGAGCTGCGCAAGGCCGTCACCGAGGATGGAGATGACCTCGATGCCCGCGCGTCGCTGGGGGAGGCCATCGTCGCGGATGGGGGCGCCCCGAGCGCCGGCGAGCGCGTGGGCGAGTCGTCGCCGGTATGGAAAGCCGAGGCGCTGCGTCACCTCGAGCGTGCCGCGGCGGCCGAGCCGGCCCCGGCGCTGGCGCACTATGGCCTCGCCCGCGTGGCGCTGCTCGAGGACAGCCCCGCGATCGCCAGTGACCGCCTCGCCAAGGCGCGCGCCCTCCTCGAGGGCGACCCGACCCCGCTGGCCGCGATGCGCCGGTTCGACGTGATCACCGCGCAGGGCGATGCCGCGCTCTCGGCGCGCGATGCGATGGCCGCCCATGCGTTCTTCCTCGAGGCGCTCCAGCTCGATCACACCGCGTCGCCATCCGGCGATGCGGCGTCCGAGCGTTCGCTCCTCAACGGTCCCAAGCGCGCTCTTCTGCACGCCCGCGTGGCCGAGGCGCATCGCCTGATCGGCAATCTCGACGCGGCGCTGCAGAGCTTCGAGCGCGCGCTGGGCCTGGGCGCCGGGACGCCCGTGTTGAAGGCCGCCGTCGACACGGCGATCGCGGCCGGCGATGCGACCCGCGGAGCGGCCTGGAGCAGCGATCTGCTCGCCAAGGATCCCGATGATCGGCGGGCCGTCGTGGCGCGGGCGATGTCGATGGTCGCCGCCCAGCCCGACGCGGCGAAGGCGCTGTTCGAGGTCGCCGCGCAACGCGATGACGTCGACGCGCATGTGGCCCTGGCCCGCCTGGCGCTCGCCGCAGATCCCCGGGCGGCGGCCACCGCGGCGCTCGCCGCGCTCCGCGTGGATCCGCATCACGCGCAGGCGCGACAGATCCTCACCGAGGCCCGCAGCGCCCTGTACCCCGCTCCGCACAGCGACATCGCCGACGTCGCACGCACGCTCGAACGGATCCTCGAGGGGCGCCGCGAGCTCGGTCACCACGTCGGTGAGGTCTCGCGGGCGGCGGCGAACCTCGATGCCCCCTTGCTCGTCACGGTGATGGGCGAGTTCTCGAGCGGCAAGTCATCGTTCGTGAATGCGTTCATCGGCGCCGATGTCGCCCCCACCGGCATCACGCCGACGACGGCGACGATCAACGTGGTGCGCTACGGGCGCGAGCGCGGCGGTCGGCTCGTCGGACGCGACGGCACGGTGACGGAGCTCGGCTGGGATGACCTGATGAAGCGCCTGAAGGCGCTGTCGCCGGCGGAGGCGAAGGGGCTCGATCGCGTCGAGATCCTCGTCCCGCTCCCGCAGCTCGAGAAGATCAACATCGTCGACACGCCGGGCCTCAACTCGATCCAACCCGAGCATGAAGCCACCGCCCGGGCCTTCATCGCGCGCGCCGATGCCGTCGTGTGGGTCTTCACCGCCGCGCAGGGCGGCAAGGCCAGCGAGAAGAAGGCGCTCGCGTCCATCGCCGAGGAAGGCAAGCGCGTCCTCGGCGTCCTCAACAAGGCCGACCAGCTCTCCGCCGAGGACACGACCGAGGTCGTCACGTTCATCGGCGGCGAGCTCGGCCCGCTCGTCGAGGCGATCGTCCCCGTGTCGGCGCGCCAGGCCGGGCAGGATCCGGCCACCGGCAACTGGCCCGCGCTGGTGCAGGCGCTCGAGGAGCGCTTCTTCCGCCAGGCGCGGCAGCTCAAGCGGGATGCGTGCGCCCGCGTGCTGAAGCAGGTGAGCGGCGAGGCCGCGACGTGGGTCGATCGAGCGCAGGCGCGCGCCACGGCGGCGGCCGAGGCCGCGCGCGCCGGCCGGGACGAGCTGGCCGCGAGCGCGCGCGAGCTGTCGACGGCGGGGGTGCTCGCCGAGCGCAAGGCGCTCTCCGACGCGACGGCGGGTCTGTTCCGCCGGGCGGCGCGTGAAGTGCTGGACCTGGTGCGGCCCCGCCGCCTGCCGTTCTCCTCCCACACCGCCACGTCCGCCGACCGCGATTACCTGATCGCGCTGCTCTCGTCCGGCTTCGATGCCGCGATCGACGCGGGCCGGCGCCGCGTGGCGGATGACCTGCTCGCACGGAGTCGCCGCGCCGACCTGGCCGCCCGCGCCCTCGGCGAGGTCCTCGGCGTCGACGTCGCCGGCGACCTGAAGCGCACCGCGAACGACCGCATCGGGCTCGCGATGTCCCGCGTCTTCGATCGCGCCCGCGCCTACCTTCACGGATTCCTCGACGGTGGCTATGTCGAGGCGTTCTTCCGTAACGACGTTCCACGGCTCGAGCTGGCCGAGGACGCCGTCTATCACGCGCTCGTGCGCGGCGCCCCGGACCTCGACCGCGAGCTCGGCGATCCGCTCGCCCGCGCCGCCACGGACACGCTCACGGCCCTCGCGGAGCGGCTCGCGCACTGGGGCGCGGTGGTGGACGTGCAGGCGTTCGACCTGGAGGTCGGCATCGGCCGCGCACTCGAAAGGGTAGTGACAGCGATCGATCGAGTCGTTTAGATTGGCTCGCGGATGGCGGCACCGTTCCCGAACCGGACGACCCTCGGTATCGATGAAGCAGGACGCGGCCCGTCGGTCGGCCCGATGGTGATGGCCGCCGTGGCCCTCGATTCACGTGCCGCGGCCGCTCTCACCCGCGCCGGGCTCGGCGACTCCAAGTCCTATGGCGCCGGCGAAGAGGCCCATGCGATCCGCTCCGACCTCGCCAAGCTGATTCGCACCCGCGCGAAGTTCGTCGTCTCCGTCGAGATCGAGCACACCGAGATCGACGAGCGCGTCTGCCGCGGCGAGCTGAACGTCCTCGAGCGCGAGCACGCCGTACGCCTGATCGAGCAGGCGCAGCGCAACGTCGCGCTCGACCGCATCATCGCCGACGGCAAGCGCATGTTCCTCCAGCTCGCGCAGCGCTTCGATCGCTTCGAGTCCCACGACAAGGCCGAGGAGAAGCACGCCTCCGTCGCCGCCGCCTCGGTGATCGCGAAGGTCATCCGCGACGAGCGCTTTCATGCGATCGCGAAGCGCTACGAGCGCCACGTCGGCCCGATCACCGGCGGCGGCTACTCGAACGCCGGTACCCGGCGCTGGCTCCGCGCGTACGCCGAGCAGTTCGGCAAGCTCCCCGACGAGACCCGCCTCTCGTGGCCCCATACCTACGTCATCGACCTCCTCGGCGATGTGCAGCGCAAGGGTCCGCAGCAGGAGCTGTTCTCGTAAGTTTCTCGTGGGGGACGCGACCGGTTCCGGCGTCCGGCGGAGCTACGGCGCGACCTTCGCGAGGTCCTTGTACTCGTCGAGCTCGAGGCGGAGCTTCTCGAGCGCGTAGCGCATGCGCGACTTCACGGTGTTCTCGGGGACACCAACGACGTCGGCGATCTGCTTGAACGGCAGATCGAGGAACTCGCGCATCAAGAAGACCTCGCGCTGCTCTTCCGACAGGGCGGCGATCGCGCGCTGCATCGTCTCGTGGAGCTGCTTGTTCACGGACTGCCGGTCGCTGGCCATGCCGCTCCCCGGCAGGACGTCCAAGAGGGTCCCGCTCTCCTCGCTCGAATCCATGGGGGCATCGAGGGATGCATGCTTCCTGTGCTTGCGCCTCCTGGTCTGGTCAACGCACAGGTTGCGGGCAATGGTGTAAAGCCAGGTCGTAAACTTCGCCTGCCGCTTGTAGGCCTCGGCGCCCTTGATGACGCGCATGAAGGCCTCCTGCAGGAGGTCCTCCGCCGTCTCGCGGTCCCCCACGAAGCGAAGGATGAAGTTGTAGACGGGCTTACGATGCCGCGAGAGCAAGATCTCGAAGGCGCGGACCTCCCCCTTCTGGTACAGGACCATCAGGTCTTCGTCGGCTTCGTCCGTGATCATCGGTGCCCGGCAGTCCGCTCCCGCTGGCGGGCCCGACAGTACCCCAGGGCCACGGGGCTCGGGGATGGAACGGGCGCCGTGTCGCGGACTTACGGGCAAAGTTTCGACGCCGGACCGCCCGAAATCCTTGGCCCTATTTCGTGGTCAGGGCGAGCGTGGCCATCACGATGGCGACGATCGAGACGATCACGAGGGCGATGAGGGGGCCGCGGTTCGGGGCGGCGACCCGGCCCGCGCGAATCGCCTTGGCCATGGCCCGCGCGGACGCGAAGCGGGCGGCGGGATCGACGGCCATCGCATACCTGATGATGTCGTCGACGCCGTCGGAGAGCCGGCGATTGCGCAGCTTGGCCGACGGCCGCGGCGCGGTGAGATGCAGCTCGAGGATCTCGGCCTCGGTGTTGGCCTCGAATGGGCGCGAACCGGTGACGAGCTCGAACAGCATCACCCCGGCGCCGTAGACGTCGGCGCGCCCATCGCACGGCCGACCGCGGATGTGCTCGGGCGCCATGTACTCCGACGTCCCGACGGTGACGCCCGTGGCCGTGAGCCGGGTCATCCGATCGAGGAGCTTCGCGACGCCGAAGTCGAGGATGCGGACATCGCCGCCCACCGTGATCATCACGTTGTCAGGCTTGAGATCGCGATGGATGATGTTGGCGCTGTGGGCGTCGTGCAACGCGTCGAGCACGGTGGCCATGATCTGGAGCGCGCGCCGCACCGTGAGCGTGGGCATGAGTGCGCGCAGGGTCTGCCCCTCCACGTACTCCATGACGAGATGCGGCCGCCCACCGTCCCGCACGACATCGAGGACGCGCACGATCGCTGGATGATCGATGCGGGCCGCGGCGCGAGCCTCGGAGACGAACCGCTCGAGCGCCTCCGCGGTGTCGGCGAGGCTCTCGGAGAGCACCTTGATCGCGACGCGTGTCCCGTGCTCGGTGTGCACGCCGAGGTACACGCGGCCCATGCCGCCCCGTCCGAGAAGCTTCGTCAGCTCGTACGGTCCGAGCTGGGATCCGAGGAGCGGATCGTCGTCGCTCATCGTATGCACCCTCCGTACCCGAGCCGGCAGCGGCCGTGCTTCGTGCACTCCGTCGACGCCTTACAACCCGCGTCGGAGATCTCGCAGCCGCTTCGGGTGAAGGTGCAGTAGCCCGCCGCCTTGCACATCGGGGCGTTCGTACAGGCCTCGGCGTTCTCCGGGACGCAGCGTTGCGGTCCCGCCTTGCAGCTACCGTGGCTGGCGCAGAGGCTCGACGCCGCGCACTGGGCATCGGAGCCCACCTCGCAGGTCCGCCCGTCGGCCGAGGCCCGACACATCCCGGCGGCCTCGCAGTCCTCCGAGGCCACGCAGGCCGCATCCGTGGCCACGCAGATCCCGTCTTTCGGGGTGCAGGTGCCGGCGCGCTTGCACGCCTCGGACTTCTGGCAGTCCTCCACCGACGTCGCGATACAGGAGCCATCAGGCCCATCCGAGCACCACCCGTCCTTCCTGCATTGAGACACCTCTCTGCATCCGGTGACGCAGACGTACGCGCCGTAGCTATCGTCGTAGCGGCGCTTGCACTCCCCTTGCGTCTTGCATTCCGGTTGAATTCGGCAGTCCTCATCGGTGATGGCGTACTGGACGCGATACGTGCCAGTGAACCCACCACCGTACGACTTGCAGACGTCCTTGCACGCCTCGGCGGGCCCGACGCAGGTGTCCTTGCCGCAGAGTGCGATGTAGGGGGTGTCGAGCGCGCATTCGCAGAGATAGCGCGGGCAGTCGCGCGCCGTTTTGCAGCGATGCACGGGGCTCCGGGGACGCACCGCGACCTTCGGCGCCGCCGGCGGCGCGTCGACGAGCACCGGCGCGGCATCGACGGTGATGGTCACTACCTGGGTGGCCGCGTCGAGCGCGATCACCGGGGCATCGGGCCCGACCTGGGCGACCGTGGCCGCGGGCGCCGGCTTGCCCGCACCGCGCAGCGCGTAGACGACCATCACGACGGCGACGAGCGTCACCACCGCGAGGACGACGAGCGGCACGCGCGACCGGCGCGGCGCCAGTGGAGGGTGCAGGGCGGCGGCCATCGCGCCCGCGGTGGCGTACCGAACGTCGGGATCGATGGCCATCGCCGTGCGAATCGCCGCTTCGATGTGACCGGGCACGGCCGCGGCGAGCGCCTGCGCCGACGGTCGGGCCGCTCGCAGGTGCTGCTCCATGACCTCGAAGTCGGTGTCACCGGTGAAGGGCCGCTGGCCGGTGATGAGCTCGAAGAGCATCACCCCGGCCGCGTAGATGTCTGTCCGCGCGTCGCATGGACGGGCGCGGATCTGTTCGGGCGCCATGTACTGCGGCGTGCCGAGGGTGATCCCGGTGGCCGTCCTGAGCGCGGTGCGATCGAGGAGCTTCGCGATCCCGAAGTCGAGGATCTTCGCCCGTCCGGACGCGGTGACGATGACGTTGTCGGGCTTCAGATCCCGGTGAATGATGCCGGCGTCGTGCGCGGCCTGTAGCGCGCCGAGGACGTCCTCCATCGCGGAGAGCGCAGCGTCATAGGTCAGCTCGTTCGCCTGCAGGAGCTGGCGCAGGGTCTTGCCCTCGACATACTCCATCACGATGTAGGGCCGGCCCGAGGACAGGCGATCCAGGTCGAGCACGCGGGCGATGCCGTCGTGCTTCACGAGCGACGCCGCGAGGGCCTCGGTGCGGAAGCGCTCCACGAGCGTGCCGTCCTCCGCGTACTCGTCGGCGAGGATCTTGATCGCGACGCGACTCCGCAGCTCCTCGTGCACGCCCAGGTAGACGCGCCCCATGCCGCCCTTGCCGAGCAGCTCCGTCAGGCGAAAGCGGCCGGCTTTCGTCCCGAGCAGCGGGTCCTCCCCTACGCGGTCTGGCACCGCGGACAATAGTACGTCGCGCGTCCCCCGAGGACGGACCGTTTGATCCGCGTCTTGCAACGCAGACAGGGCTCGCCGTCCCGCTCGTAGACCCAGAGATAGTCGACGTTATCGCCCTTGGTCCCGTCGGCCGCGACGAAGTCGGAGAGCGTGGTGCCACCGTTCTCGAGAGCATTCGTCAGGGTCTCGGTGATCGCCGCGGCGAGCCGCTTCGCGGCGGGGAGGGTCAGCTTGTGCGCCCGGGTCGTCGGCCGCAGCTGCGCGCGCCACAGCGCCTCGGACGCGTAGATGTTGCCGACGCCGGCGATGACGCTCTGATCGAGGACGAAGATCTTGAGCGGACTCTTGCGCCGCTTCGCGACGGCGAGCAACGCGTCGGGATCGACGCCGTCGACGAGCGCGTCGGGGCCGAGCAGCGCCAGCCCCGCGTGCTCGCGCTCCCGCTCGCGCTCCACGATGTCGAGCTGACCGAACCGCCGCGCGTCGGTGAAGCGCAGCTCGCGGCCGTCGGCGAGGCCGAGGACCAGGTGCGTGTGATTGTGGCGCGGCTCGCCCGCACGATGAATGCAGAAGCGCCCCGTCATGCCGAGGTGCACGAGGAGCGACGGACCATCGGTGTCGACGAGGAGATACTTCCCGTGGCGCCGGACGCCCGTGATGGTCGCCCCCGCGAGCGTCTTCAGCTTGGCCCGCGGCGGCTTGCGCTGCATGTGCAGCCCCTTCGCGCTGTCCCACACCGTCGTGATCCGCGCCCCGATGGCGGGCGTCAGCGTCCGGCGAACGGTCTCGACCTCCGGGAGCTCGGGCACGCTCTAGGAGCTAGCACGCGGGAGCGCGGCGGCGAGGGCGGCGAACTCCGCAATGTCGAGCGTCTCGCCGCGGCGGCCGCCGTCGAGCCCCGTCTTCGTGAGCGCGTCATCGACATGCTCGTCGGGGAAGACCGCGCGGATCGCATTGCGCAGCGTCTTGCGGCGCTGACCGAACGCAGCATGGACGACCGTGGAGTAGTGCTTCTCGTCGGCGATCGGAACGCGCGGCGCCGCACCGGGCAACGTCGTCATCCGCACCACCGTGGAGTCGATCTTCGGCGGCGGAACGAACGAGCCCGGGCCGACCTTCGCCACCGACGCGACATCGACGTAGGTCCGCACCATCACCCCGAGCGCGCCGTACTCCTTGGTCCCGGGCTGCGCGAGGATGCGGTCGGCCATCTCCTTCTGGATCATGACGACCGCGCGATGGATGTACTCGCGCGCTTCGATGATGCGGAAGATGAGCGGCGCGGCGATGTGGTACGGGAGGTTCCCGCAGACGGCGAAGGTGTCACCGCGCCACTTGCCGACCATGCGCAGGTCGAACTTCAGCGCATCGACCTCGTGAATCTCGACGATGTCGTGATGACCGAGCTCGGCCTTCAGCACCCGGACCATGTCCGGATCGCGCTCGAGAGCGATGAGCTTCCCGTCGGGGATCCGCTGGGCGAGGCGCGCCGTCAGGGTGCCAAGACCCGGCCCGATCTCGACGATCCAGTCATCCTCGGCACGGACGGTGGCATCGACGATCGCGCGAAACGCGCGCTCCGAGATCAGGAAGTTCTGGCCGAACGACTTCTTCGCGCGCAGGCCATGCTTGTCCAGGAGCTGCCGTGCATCGGGGAACGGCTCGGTCACGCGGACCTCGGCAGCGGTGCATTGGGGGTGGCGTCGAGGGCCAGCGAGTCGCGCTCGCCGCGCACGAGGCGGTGGTAGCCCGCGGCCGCGATCATGGCTGCGTTGTCCGTGCAGCGAGCCGGCGCGGGGATGTAGAGCGTCAGCTCGTCCTCGGCGGCCGCGGCCCGCAGCTGCTTGCGCAGCTCGGAGTTCGCGGCCACGCCGCCACAGACCTGCACGTGAGTCAGGTTCTCCTTGCGGGCAATGCGACGCGTCTTCCGCACGAGCACCTCGACGATGGCGGCCTGGTAGCTCGCGCACAGATCGGACAGGGCCTGCCCCTCCGGAACGCCGTGGGCGCGCACGTGATGCAGCAGCGCCGTCTTGAGGCCGCTGAAGGAGAACTCCGCGCCCGTCGAGCTGGCGGTCATGGCCTTCGGGAAGCTGACGGCTGTCGGGTCGCCGGTCTGCGCGAGCTTGTCGATCACGATGCCACCGGGGTAGCCGAGGCCGAGGAGCTTCGCGCCCTTGTCGAAGGCTTCGCCGGCCGCATCGTCGCGCGTCGCGCCGAGCTCGATGACGCGACCATGATCGTTCACGCGCACGAGCGACGTGTGCCCGCCAGAGACGATCAAGGCGAGGTGCGGCATGGGCGGCGGATCCGGCTCGAGGAACACGGCGGAGAGATGGCCTTCGAGGTGGTGCACGCCGACCAGCGGCTTGCCCGTCACCCAGGCGAGCGCTTTCGCCGTCTGCAGGCCGACGAGCAACGCCCCGATGAGTCCCGGCGCGTTGGTCACGGCGATGCCGTCGATCGCATCGAGCGTGCAGCCGGCGCGATCGAGGCACGCCTGCACGACCGGCACGACGTTACGAATGTGCGCGCGCGACGCGAGCTCGGGCACCACGCCGCCGTAGCGCTCGTGGACCTCGTGCTGCGATGCGACGACGTCCGCGATCACGCGGGTGCCACCGTCGACGATCGCGGCCGCGGTCTCGTCGCACGAGCTCTCCAGCCCGAGGACCCGCATCAGTCACCGATCCGGCGACGCACGCGCGCCGCCTTCTCGCCGTTCGGCTCGAGCTCGAGGAACCGCCGGTACTCCTCCTTCGCCTCGTCGAAGCGGCCCTGCTGCCAGAGGATCGCGCCGCGGATCTCGAACACGGCCGGAAAGCGCGGCGCCTGCTCCTCGGCGTCGTGCGTCGCATCGAACGCCTCGTCGAAGCGCGAGAGGCGCTGCAGGGCCTGCGCCCGCACGAGGTACGCCCGCGCCGTGCGGCGCAAGCGAATGGACTGATCGGCGAGCGCCAGCGCGGTCTCGGCGTTGCCCTCCTGGAGCGCATCGTCGGCCTGCTCGCGGAGCACCTTCGACTGATCGACGGTGCCTGCATCCGGCGCCACCCCCGCGTCGATGTCACGCGCCGCCACCCCACCGTCGCCACCCATGGCGAGCCGTCCGCCATCCTCACCCGCGGCGGCCACGCCCGCATCCGTTCCTTCGGGCGTCATCACGACGAGCGGTTCCTCTGGCTCGCGGGGGGACCGCGCGCGTGGCTCGTCCGTCGCGCGGTCGCGGACCCACAGATACACGGTGAGTCCGATCAGGAGCGCGGCGAGCACGAACAGCACCTTCGCGACCGCCCCCGGTCCGTGCGGCTCGTGAAGCTCCCCCCCCGGCGCCAGGTCGCGCCGCAGATCTTCGGAGGCCGTGGCCTTCGCGACGGAGGTGCCGGTGCCGACGACGGGGAGCCGGACACTCGGGGAGGGCTGCGGCTTCGGCGGCTCCGCGGGCGTGGGCGTCGGCTCGGTGGCGGGCGCGACGACCGGGACCTCGCGCGTGGTGCGACGCGGCAGGATCGTGACCAGCTCGCGCTGTTCGATGGGCGGCGTGCTCACCGTCCTCGGGATGATGCCGAGCTCACCGCTGGCCTCGGCCCGGTCTCGCCCGTGCGAGCCGATCATGCGGAGCCCCGAGTCCTCGGAGCGGCGCGGCGGCGGGTTCGACGGCTGCGTGTTGCGGGCCGGACGGCGCGGCGTGGGCGGTTCGTCGGCCGAGATCTCCTGGGGCACGCTGTCCGACTCGGGGCGGTCTGCCGACGGGACCGCCATCGCCATCGCGCGCAGCGGGCTCGGCTGCGTCGGCTCCTCGGACCCGAACGAGCTGAAGCCCTCCTCGCGCGCGGTGGGCTTCGCGGGCGCGACCTTCGGCGGCTCCGGCCGCAGCGACGGCACCTCGTCGAACAACGACGGCTCGATCGCCTGCGCGGCCGCGACCGCCTCGTCGATCAAGCGCAAGCTCGACGGACGGTATCCCCCCATGAGCTCGCCTGGCATCGACGCGCCCGGATCCGGCGGCGGCTCGAGGTCCGCGGCCGCGGGCGCGGGGGGCGGCGGCGGCTCGACGGGCGTCGCCAGTGACTCGTGCTCGCCGCTGTCGGCGGACGCGGCCACCTCGATCGGCGACGACGACTCCACCTCCACGAGCGGCATCGGCTTGCCCGTGTCACGCCGCACCGGGGCGTCGTGATCGAGGTCGATGAGCATGTCCTCGAAGTACAGCCGCGAGATCGCCTGCAAGCACTCGAGGTCGCCGACATCGCTCGCGTCGATCACCTCGAGCAACGTGCGCTTGCCGTCGATGAGCCGCAGGATGCCGTTGTTGTCGTCGGGGACGTCGCCGAGGCGACGCGAGAGCTCGCCGGCGTCGACCTCGAACCGATGGGTGACGGGCGGGAGCTGCTCGAGCAAGCGCGACCACTCATCGAGGCGGCGCATGCCCTCCATGAGCAAGCCCTGCGAGCTCGTCTCGATCACGCGGCGGCGCCGCACGGTGCGGAACACGACCTCGAATTCGCCTTCGCTCCACGTGAGCAGGCGGTACACGGCGTCCTCGCCCTGCAGCGTGCCCGACTCCGCGTCGATGACGTTGCCCTCGCGGAAGTAGATGGTCGCCTGCCGGCCGCGATCGCCGACGAACTGGATCACCCCGGACTTGCGCGAGACCTCGATCGTCTGGATGACGTCGACGACCGGCATATCGCTCACGCGACCCGCGAACCGCGTGCGACCGTCGCGACGCTCCTCGAAGCGTGCCCGCTGGCGCTTCTGCAGGAGGATGTTGATCCGCGTGACGATCTCTTTGATGTAGATCGGCTTCGTCAGGTAGTCGTCGACGCCGAGCTCGAGGCCCTTGATCTTGTTCTCGATCGCCGCCTCGGCGGTCAGGAAGATGAAGGGGATCTCGCCCCAGTCAGGCGCGGACCGCACGCGGCGCCGCAGCTCGAAGCCATCGCCATCGGGGAACGTTGTCTCCGAGATGATGAGATCGGGTGTGTGGAGCTCGAGCTTGTCGAGCCCGTCCTGCACGGACGTGGCGGTCGTGACGGTGAACCCTGCTTTGCGCAGGGACACCTCGAGGACGCGCATGCTGCGCACGTCCCCGTCGACCAGGAGCAAGCTTTGCTTCGACAAGTCGAGGCCCCGCGAAATGGTATCGGAGGAACCTACCCCTCGCCAGCAACCCGCCTGCCGGGTTCGTCGCGGTAGGGTGACCCGATGCGGCTCGCGCTCCCTTATGGCCGCACGCCGTTGACCCTCGAGCTCGGCGCTCGGCCTGCCACCGTCCTCGTCGGGCCGCCGCAACCTCCGCCGCGCGCCCCCGCCGCACTTATCGATGCGGCGCTCGCGACGCCGATCGGCCGCCCTCCCCTCGCCGCCCTCGTCGGACCGGGGGCCCGCGTCACCGTCATCGTCAGCGATGCCACCCGCGTCGAGCCGCGCGCGGAGTTTCTGTCGCGGCTCCTGCACCACCTCCCCGCCGTGTCACTCACCGTCGCCGTCGCGACGGGAACGCACGGGCCCACCGACCTGGCCGCGCTCGGCATGCCACTCCCTTCGACGGTCGTGAATCACGATGGCCACGCGGGCCACGACCTCGTCGAGCTGGGCACGACGGCACGGGGCACGCCCATGCGCGTTCACCGCTGCGTCGTCGACGCGGACCTCGTCATCGCCACGGGCTGCATCCAGCCGCACTACTTCGCCGGCTGGAGCGCGGGGGTGAAGGCCGTCTTCCCTGGCCTCGGTGAAGCGACCGCGATCCGTACGAACCACCAGCTCAAGACCGCGCCTGGTTCGCGCCTGGGGGTCGTCGACGGAAATCCGTGCCGCGCCGACCTCGAGGAAGCAGTCGCGATGCTCCCGGCGCCGCTGTTCCTCTTGAACGGCGTCAACACGCTCGACCACGAGCTCGGCGCCGTCGTCGCCGGGGATCCGATCGCGGCCCACCGTGCGGGCGTCGCCCTCGCGCGGCCCTGGTACGCCCCCCGCGCGCTCGACGCGCATGATCCCGCGGCCCCGCGGGCGGTGGCCCCGGCCAATCTTGTCATCGCCTCGGACGTCCTCCCCGTGACCGCCTCGCTCTATCAGGCGGCGAAGATCGCGGCCGCCATGGCGCCCCTCGTCGCGCCCGGTGGCACCCTCGCCCTCGTCGCCGAGTGCCCCGAGGGTATCGGCCCGCTCGAGGTCGTGAACGAGGCGATCTTTCGCATCGGCGTGTTGCCTCGGCTCGCGCCCGGCGTAACGCTTCGCCTCGTGTCCAGCCTGCCCTCGGCCGACGTCGCGCGCACGCTGCTCACCCCTGCCACCCTGCCCGCGCTTCTCGACGAGCACCCCGGCCAGCTCCTCGTCGTTCCGCGCGCCAGCCAGCTCCTCATCGAGGCCGCATGACCGAGCTCGACACGACCCTCGCGAAGTTCAAGGCGCTCTTCGCCAAGTGGAACGACAAGATCAATCTCTCCGCCGCGCGCTCCCCGGCCGAGGTCGACGAGCACGTCCGCGATAGCCTCCACGTCATCCCGCACCTCGACGGTGCGTCGCGGGTCCTCGACGTCGGCTCCGGGGGCGGCTTTCCGGTCCTGATCGCCGCCGCCGCGCTCCCCGCGATCAACTTCGTCGCCCTCGAGCCCGTCCACAAGAAGCACGCCTTCCTCCGCACCGCGGCCCGCGAGCTCGGCCTCGCCAACCTCTCCGCCTACGCCTCCCGGGTCGAGGACCACGACGCGTCCGACTACGACATCGCCATGTCCCGCGCGACCTTCGACCTCGGCGAGTGGCTCGCCATCGGCGCCACGAAGATCCGCCCAGGAGGCCGCGTGATCGGCTTCGAGGCCATCCACCGTGCCGACGTCACCGACGTCACCCGCCATGCCTACTCGCTCGACGGCAAGCCACGCGCGATCGTCATCAAGCAAACATGACGCAGCGCGTCACGCTGCCGTCTGTCGAGGCGGCCATCGCCGGCGGTCGCATCAAGCAGCCGTGGCGCGCCTCCAAGACGGAGCTCGCGGCCGCCGTCGGCACGACGATTCCGGATGTGATCGCGAAGGATCTCGATGTCCTCTTTGTCGGCATCAACCCCGGCCGGTACTCGGGGGCCGTCGGGCACCACTTTGCGGGACCCGGAAACGGCTTCTGGCCGGCGATGTACAAGGCCGGCTTCACTCCCCGGCTCTTCTCCGCGTTCGAAGGTCCCCTCCTCCTCGACCTCGGCTACGGCCTGACCAATCTCGTCGCCCGCTGCACCGCCACCGCCGAGGAGCTCACCAAGGACGAGCTCATCGAGGGCGGCCACATCCTCGAAAGGAAGGCCCGCCGCTACGGCCCGCGGTTCGTCGCCTTCGTGGGCCTCACGTCCTATCGTGCGGCATACGCGCGCCCCAAGGCCCAGGTCGGCCTTCAGCCCGAGCTTCTCGGTCCCTCACGCATCTGGCTTTTGCCCAACCCCTCCGGTCTCAACACCCATCACCCACCGGCCGTCATGGCCACGCTCTTCGCTGCCCTCCATCGCGCCGTGTCGGCTTGAGCGCGTTGGCTCGCGCAACCGTTCCACGTGGACGATGTGGTCTGCCGCCCTGCCAGGCGTCCCGTGGGCGGGCGGATGACCCACGTTAGACAGGTCGACACGTTAGACAGGTCGACAGCTCGCCGAGCTCTGCATCGGGCTCATTCTGAAGTCCAGGGCTGACGGCGGACCGCGGCCGCACTTAGCCGCTGAGCGAGGTCCCTCAGCTTCAGCAGGTTCGGTTTTCGGAAGGACATCTTCTCGATCACCATTTCGCGCCAGATTTCGTAGGACTTCGCTTTGACCGACTGCAGCGGGTACTCGTCGAAGTGGACAACCACGCGCCCCAACTCCCCGACCTGGCTAATGCGGAAGTAGGTTGCTCGCTTCGTTGCACCAGACCGCGGCCCCGGAGCGCGGGGCTTCACGTTGTAGAGCTTTCCAGCATTGAAGTAGTACTGAACCCTCTCGAGCAGGCCGGTGTCGGCCGCGTTCAGTTTGAGGGCGTAGTACAGCTGCATGTTCGTTCCGGTTTGGCTGTACGTGAAGGTTCCTTCGCCGTCGGTAAAGCCTGTTACGAACCAGGGGTCGAGTGTTCCCCGTGAAAATGTTTCCACTAGAACATTTTCACATGAAACGCTGAAGAACGGCGACCGAATCGAGCAGCAACTCAACTGGACCAGACCAAGACCGGCGGATCTCGGCGGCGTTTGAACGCGCGAATTCAGCATCCTCGTTGGGCCGAACTGACAGGACCACACCTGCCAAGGCGCACCCATCCCGCTCGATGGCCTCGATAGAGAGTAGCGTGTGGTTGATCGTGCCCAGGCTACCTCGCGCGACGAGGATGACCGGGAACCCAAGACGTTTGGCGAGCCCTCCCATGTCCGCCGACTCCGTCACCGGTACCCGCCACCCACCCGCTCCTTCCACGAGGGTAAGGTCGGCTGGCTCACTCGCGGTGCGCGCCACCAGCTCGATGTCGATGGCCTCGGTCGCGGCCACGAACGGAGCTGCGGGCTTGGAAAAGCAGTAGAGCCCACGCAGCGAGCCTCGCTGCCAGCCACCTGCCGCCGAACAGAGCGCAGTCTGGTCGTCGCCCTCCGCTCCCACGACCCCCGTCTCGATGGGCTTGAACGCGAACACGCGCTTCCCAGACGCGACCCCGAGCCGCGCCAACGCACAGGTCACGTGCGTCTTCCCCACCCCTGTGTCGGTCCCCGTGACGAAGTACTTCGGCACAACCTATCCGGGGTGTTGCACGTGGAGAATGGCCTCGCGCGTCCCTGACTCGAGCAGCTCCACGTCCCCGGACGCCAGGGATAGCGGCGGCATCCAGACCACCACGTCGCCAAGGTTCCGGAGAATGACTCCGTGGTTCCTCGCCACGGCACAGACGTCGACCCCCACCGAGCGGTCGGCGCGCGACGCGAGCTGGATGCCGATCATGAAGCCACACTGCCGGGTGGAGACGACCCCCGGGAGCTCGGACATGCGGTCGACGGCAGCGGTCAGGGCGGGGAGGACCCTGTGCATGCTGGGGAGGGTCTCGGACTGTAGAAGGGCGAGGGACTCGATGCCGACCGCGCACGCCAGCGGGTTCCCGGTGAACGTGTGGCCATGGAAGAAGTGCTTGAGGTCGGCGCGGCGGCCGAGGAACGCCGAGTAGATCTCCTCCGTCGCCAGGGTCGCCGCCAGCGGCAGGTAACCCGCCGCGATCCCCTTCGCGAGGCAAAGAAAGTCGGGGGAGACGCCGAGCCGGTCGCTCGCGAACATCGACCCCGTACGCCCGAACCCCGTCGCGACCTCGTCCAGGATGAGGTGGACCTCGTGGGCGCGACAGAGCTCCGCGACACGTGGAACGAACCCGGGGTTCTGGAGCAGCATCCCCGCCGCGCCCTGGACCAGCGGTTCGAGGACGAAGGCCGCGATCTCACCCGCCTGCCGAGCGAGGACCTCCTCGAGCACCGCGAGTGAATGCTCGTGGTCCTCGTCGGGCCGGGGAATCGCGATGCTGCGGGTGAGGAGCGGTCCGAAGATGCGGTGGAACAGGTCGATGCCGCCGACACCGACCGCGCCGAGCGTGTCGCCGTGATAGGCCTCGCCGAGCCGCAGGAAGCGCTGCTTCGCGGGGCGGCCGACGAGCTGCCAGTACTGGAAGGATTGCTTGAGCGCGATCTCGACCGCCGTCGATCCCGAGTCCGAGTAGAAGACGCGGGTCAGTCCCCTCGGCGCGACGGCGACGAGCGCAGCCGCGAGCCGAATGCCTGGCTCGTGAGTGAGGCCGAGGAACGTCGAGTGGGCGAGCTTGGCGGCCTGGTCCGCGAGAGCTCGGTTGAGCCGCGGGTGGTTGTGACCGTGGACGTTGCACCAGAGCGAGCTGACTCCATCGAGGTAGCGGCGCCCTGCCCTGTCGACCAAGTAGTTCCCCTCGCCGCGGTCGATGACGAGCGGATCCCACTCCCCCATCTGCGTGAAGGGATGCCAGAGGACCTGCTGGTCGAGCGCCTCGAGGGTTGGTTCGCGAGTCATGACAATGCTGCCGCCAATCGAGCGACCTGCTCTTCGGTGTGGGACGCGCTCAGGCTGATCCGGAGGCGGGCCGTGCCCTCGGGGACCGTCGGCGGCCGGATGCCCTGCACGTACAGCCCTTTCCCCAGCAATTCCTCGGTCTTACGCATCACGGCGGCGTCATCTCCGACGACGAGCGGCGCGATCGGGCTCACGCCCGCTCCCCCGACATTGGCTTGCATCCGCAGCTGCGCTGCACGTGCATGCAGGTTGCGCCGAAGACTGTCCGCTTCCCGGACAATCCTTACGGCTGTCCGGTTTCCGGACGCTACGCTCGGCGGCAAGCCGGTCGAGAACACGAACGGGCGGGCGCGATTCCAGAGCAACGCGGCCACGCTCTCCGACGAGACCGCGAACGCTCCGAAGCTGCCGAGTGCCTTGCCGAAGGTACCAACAAGCACATCCGGCACGACGCCAACCGCCGCGCACAAGCCCCGGCCCTCGTCGCCGGCGACGCCGATCGCGTGCGCCTCGTCGACGAGCAGGACGGCTCCGTGACGCTTGCAGACCTCCGCCACCGCGACGAGGTCCGGCTCGTCACCATCCATCGAGAACAGTGATTCCGTGACCACGAGCTTCCGCCGGCCGCTGCTCCGGGCGAGCGCACTGTCGAGGGCACTCACGTCACGGTGTGGGAACACCTCGATCCGGGCCCGCGACAACCGGCAGCCATCGATGATGCTCGCGTGGTTCAGCTCGTCGGAGCACACGACATCACCCACCCCGACCAGCGTCGTGATGACCCCGATGTTCGCGGCGTAGCCCGCGTTGAAGAGCCGCACGCCCGGCCGGCGCATCCAGTCCGCGACCGCTGCCTCGAGCTCGACGTGCTGGCGATGGTTCCCCACGACCAGCCGCGATGCCCCGGCGCCCATCCCATCGCGCTCGAGCGACTCCGCGGCGGCATCCGCGATGCGCTTGTCGCCTGCCAGTCCCAGGTAATCGTTCGAGGCGAAGCTGACGACCTCGCGGCCGTCCACCCGCACGACCACGCCCTGGCGACCGTCGACGACCCGGGGCACGCGCAACCGATGTGCGGCCTCCAGTGCCGCGAGCTCGGCGCGGACCTCGTCGTCGAGATTCACGCGCGCACTATACCGATCCGTCGTCGAAGCCCAAGCCGGGAGTGCCCGCACGCCGGTTCACCGGCTGCCCGGACTGGGGCCCGGACTGGGTCGGACCCACGTTGGTCATGTGGCGCCGACCCACGTGGGTCAACCCGACGTCCTGCTCCAGAACCGGCCGGCGCCCGCGTGGAGGTCCGAACAGAGGCCGGACAGGCCAGACACGAGCTCCAGCGACCGCCGACCCGCGTGGGTCAGCCCTACTTGCCGATGCAGAAGCGGGCGAACAGCTCGTCGAGCACGCGCTCCTGAACCTCGAGGCCGCGGAGCTGGGCGAGGGCGCTGGCGCCGGCACGGAGGTCGACGGCCACGAGTTCCGGAGGCCGACGGGCGGTCCAGGCGTCGCGAGCGACGGAGAACGCGGTGCGGGCTTCGGTGACGAGACCGTGCTGGCGCGAGGTGGTCACGACGGCGTCTTCGCTGCCTTCGCGTTCGGCGACGCCCGCCATCTCGAGCACGCGCGCCTTGAGCTCGTCGAGTCCGGTGCCCGTCTTTGCGGACGTGGCCAGGACAGGTGGGCCGGCGGGCGCACCGTCTGGGCGCAGCGTGCTCGGAGCAGACGCCGGCGCGGGGTCCAGGGCCGACGTGCCCATGTTCGATGACGCGAATGAGGGCAGGGCAGGGGAGGGGGCGAGGTCAGCTTTGCTACGGATGCGGATGGCGCGGGCACCGTAGTCAACGCCAGGCGCGCCCGAGGCCGGCTGGTCATCGACGACCAGGACCACGTCCGCACTCGCGACGCGCTCGGCCCCCATCGCGATGCCTCGCTGCTCGACCTCGTCGGTGGCGTCGCGAAGGCCCGCGGTATCGATCAAGGTCACGGCGACGCCGTTCCAGACCGTCTGCACCTCGAGCCAGTCGCGCGTGGTGCCCGGCGTCGAGGCAACGAGCGCCCGCTCGGTCCCGACGAGCGCGTTCAGCAGCGAGCTCTTGCCGACGTTCACCGGCCCGACGAGGGCTACGACGAGGCCGTTCGTCAGCGCGCGCCCCGTGGTCCAGGTCTCCGCGAGGGCGCCACAGGCTGTCTCGAGCGCGGCCAGCTCGTCGCCGATCCAGGCCGCGCTCTGCGGCTCGAGGTCCTCATCGGGAAAATCGATGGTGCCCTCGAGCTCGGCCAGCACCTTCAGCGCGCGGCCCTCGAGGGTCGCCACGCGTTCGCCGAGCCGACCGGCGAGGTTCGCCTGCGCGATGCGCCATGCGCGTTCGCTGCCCGCACCGATGACCTCGAGCAGGGCCTCGGCGCGCGCGACGTCCAGCTTGCCGTTCTGCACGGCCCGCCGCGTGAACTCGCCCGGCTCGGCGATGCGCGCCCCGCGCTCCACCACGGCGGCGACGATGCGCCCGAGGTTCACGGGACCGCCGTGCCCCTGCAGCTCGACGACGTCCTCGCCGGTGAAGCTCTTCGGCGCCCGCATCGCGAACGCGATGACGTCATCGCCCGCGACCCGCGCAAGTCGCACGGTGCGGTCCAGGGCTCGTCCTGCGAGCGCCTCGCCGATCTCGACGGCGCGCGGACCACTGATCCGAACGATGCCGACGCCGCCCATGCCCGCGGCCGTCGCGATGGCGACGATCGTGTCGGTCACGGGACGAAGGGTTCGGTTACTCGAGGCCGGCCGGCACGACGAGGATGTGGCGGTCATCGCCCTCACCCTCGGAGCGGCTGCTCACGCCCGGGATCTCCGCCAGCGCCATGTGGACGATGCGGCGATCGTGCGGAGACATGGGCTGCAGCGGGACGATCTGCTTCGTCTCGAGAGCCTTCGCGCCCATGCGCTGGGCGAGGGTCCGGAGGCGCTCGAGCTGCTTGTCGCGGAAGCCACCGGCGTCGACGACGAGCGGCTTGGCGCGATCGCCCGTGCGGTCGCGGTAGACGACCTTGTTGACCAGGTGCTGGAGCGCGTCCATCACGACGCCGCGGCGTCCGATGACGACCTCGGTGTCCTTGGTCTGGATCTCGAGCGTGGTCTTGTCCTCGTCGTCCTTGATGTCGATATCCGCCGTGACGCCCATCCGCTCGAGGACGCCGAGCAGGAACTCGGACGCCTTCTCGGCGAGGTCTTCACGGGTGTCTGAGCCCGCGGCGCGGGGTCCAACCTTCGTTGCAGTCTCCATCAGCGTGCCTCCATCAAAATCGTCTAGCGCCGCTTCTTCTTCGAGCCGCCGCCACCCGCATTCGGGCGCTTGGGCTTGGGCGCGTCTGCATCGGCAGGGGCCGTCTTCTCGACCGCCTCGGCATCGATGACCGGCTTCGCGGCCGACTTCTTCGCTTCCTTGTCCTTGCTCTCGACCGTCGCGGCCATCCCCGCCTGCATCTTGGCGACGAGCTCCTTCGACTTGCGGTCGTACTTGTTCATGTAGATCGAGTGCAGGGCACCGAGGACGGTGTTCGTGAAGATGTAGATCGTCAGCCCGGCGGGGAAGAAGAACGACATCACACCGAAGCCGAGCGGCATGCCGTACTGCAGCATCTTCTGCTGACCGGACGTGCCGGTGGCCGGCGTCAGACGCGCCTGGATGAACATCGTCACCGTCAGGACCACCGGCAGGATGTGATACGGGTCCGGCGCGGTGAGATCGGAGATCCACCCGTTGATGAACGGCTCGCGGTACAGCTCGCCCGCGTTCGAGAGCATGCGGTAGAGGGCGACCCACACCGGCATCTGCATCAGCATCGGGAGGCAACCCGCGATCGGGTTCACGCCGTGCTGCTTGTAGAGCGCCATGGTCTCGGCCTGCTGGCGCTGCTTGTCGTCCTTGTACTTCTCCTGCAGCTCCTTCATCTTCGGAGCGAGCGCGGCCATCGCCTTCATCGAGCGCATCGACCGGGTGACCGGGTAGAGCGTGACGAGCTTGACGATGAACGTCAGGAGCATGATCGCGAGGCCCCAGTTGCCGACGAGCCCCTGGAGCTGGAGCAGCAGCCAGTGGAGCGGGCGGCCGATGATGCCGAACCAGCCCCAGTCGACGATCGTGTGGAAGCCCGGGCCCGGCGAGAACCCGGTGATCGCCTCGGCGGCCTGGAGCTCCTTGTAGAGCCGCGGGCCGAGGTAGGCGACCACCTCGCGGTTCAGGACGGCGCCAACCTCGAGCTTCTCCGACGGGAAGACGATATCCGTACGCATCAAGCCTTCCGGCTGGATCGCGTAGGACCACTTCTCGACCGTCTTGCCGTCGCGCTTCGGGGCGTAGGCCGCGAGGAGATACGGGTGTTCGAAGCCGGTGAAGCGAATGGCGGGCTCGTGCCGCGCGGAGACGATCAGGTCCTTGAGGTTCGTCGCGACGGTGTGCTCGCCGTCGGAGCGCAGCGTCGATGACGACCACGCGCGCGCCGCGATCTGGCTGCTACCCTCGACGTCCGCCTTCGGATTCTGGAACGCGAAGACCGAGACTGCGACCGTCTGATCCGACGCGACCTTCGTCGCCTTCACCGCCACGTTCATCCGAACGAGGTAGTTGGCGGGGGCGAACGTGTAGGTCTTCTTCAGCTCGAGGTACGGCGTCGTCAGCGAGAAGACCGCCTCCGTGTCCGTGCGGGACACGAGCGTCCACTTCTCGCGGTGCGAGACATCGATCTGCGACCGCGGGAAGCTGATGAGGAAGCTGCCCGCGTCGGGAATGCCGTACGCGAGGAGCTGACCCTTCGTGGCATCACCGGCAAAGCGCGGATCCGCGAGCTGCCAGCCGACGAGCGCGGCGCCGCACTCCGAGAGGGTCGCGGTGAACTTCTTCTCGAACGGGAACGCGATCTCTTCGCCGACGCAGGGCGCGCCCACCTCGACGGGGGCCTTCGCGTCCACTCCGGTCGCGCCCGAGCCCGAGCCCGAGCCGCTGCCGGTCGCCGTGGCGACGGGCTTCTTCTTCGGCTCTTCCTTCGACGGGAAGAGCATGTTCCACGCGAGCATCACGCCGAGCGCGAGTGCCACCGCGAGCAGGAGCCGTTTGCCTTGGCCTTCCATCAGTGCACGCCTTCCCGGGCCGGGCCGTGCGGGACCGGATCGAATCCGCTACCGCCGAATGGGTTGCACCGACAGACGCGCCACGTAGCGAGCGCGCCGCCGACGACAATTCCGCGCGTCTTCACCGCTTCGAGCGCGTACTCCGAGCACGTCGGCAGGAACCGACACGTGGGTACCGTCTTCATCGGGGAGAGAACTTTGCGATAGACGACCACCGGCGCAAGGACGAGCCATACGACTGCGCGGTGAATCGCCTTGAACAGGATCATGGAGTCGCCAGGAGCTCGCGCTGCACGCGCGCCAGGTCGGTTGCGAACGTTTCGGATGCAACCTGCCGCGCCGCACTCTCCTTGGCAACCACAACGAGATCCCAGCCGGCCGGCACCCAGCCATGCAGCCGCAACCACTCGCGGATCACGCGGCGGATGCGATTGCGGACAGGCGAATTGCCGACCTTCTTGGTCACGGTGATTCCGAGGCGACCGACGGCGCCGCTGTCCTCACGACGCTTGGCGATCGCGAGGACATGGCGTCCGTGCAGCTTGATGCCACTGGATTGGACAGCGAGGAACTCGGCGCGTTGTCGCAGCCGCATCGCCTTGGAGATTCCAAGCGATGGCCTCGCCGCCAAACTCACTTCTTGGCAGCCGTCACCGAGATGCGCTTGCGCCCCTTGGCGCGGCGGCGACGCAGAACCTCGCGGCCCCCGCGGGTCTTCTTACGGGCGCGGAAACCGTGGGTGCGCTTCCGGCTCTTATTGTGGGGCTGATAGGTACGCTTCGACACAGGTCACTCCTCGGCGGAGGGGGATCGATACTCGTGTGCCTCCCACCTGTCAAGAAGCTCGGCGCCCGCGTCTGCTCTACGAGGTTCTCCGGCGTCGTTTCGCAGCCCATTTAGCGGTCCGTTTTCGACGAGGTTTCCGGAGTTCATTTGGCGATGGTTTCTGCTTGCGGGGTGAAATCGCGTTCTGTTACCAAGCCTGAACTTCCTGCCTGTGGATAAGCCTGACGGCTTCGATTCGCGGGCCGGGGAGGGGACCAGGGATCCTTGTGGATAACCTCTGGAATAGCTTTCCTTTGTCTGTGGACTGACGCTTCCAACCACTCGATACCGCAGGACAAATGACCCAACAGATCTGGGATGAAGCAGTCGACCGGCTCCGCACGCGCGTATCGCCGCAGTACTTCGACATGTGGCTTCGGCCCATCGAGATGACCTCGTTCGATGGCAGCACCCTGCGCCTCCGTGCCCCCAACGAGTACGTCCGCAACTGGTTCCAGACGCACTTCCTGGCCCACCTGAAGGCCGACCTCGAGGACCTCGGCCAGCACATCACGGTCGAGTTCGAGCCGGACGGCCCGAGCGCCGACCTTCTGGAGCCCCCCGAGCCCATCGCCGCCAGCTCCATGGACATGCCCATCGCCGCCCCACCGCCCGAGATCGTCACCGCGGCCGCCGTCATCAAGCAGGCGCCCCCGCAGGAGATCGAGATCGCGCCGCCCGAGTCCGCGACGCTCAACCCGCGCTACGTCTTCGAGACGTTCGTCGCCGGTCCGTCGAACCAGCTCGCCTTCGCGGCCTCGCAGGCCGCCGCCTCGTCGTACCCACCCAAGTACAACCCTGTCTTCGTCTGCGGTGGCGTCGGCCTCGGCAAGACCCACCTGCTCCACGCCATCGGTCACACACAGCTCATCAACCGGCCGGGCTCGCGCATCGTCTACATCTCGAGCGAGCGCTTCATGAACGAGTACGTGCAGGCCGTCCGCACCGGCCGCATGCACGAGTTCCGTCGGAACTACCGCGAGGGCATCGATGTCCTCCTCGTCGACGACGTGCAGTTCCTCGCCGGCAAGGAGTCCACGCAGGACGAGTTCTTCCACACGTTCAACGCGCTCCACGAGCAGCACAAGCAGATCGTGCTGACCGCCGACCGCAAGCCGCACGAGATCTCCGACATCGCCGACCGACTGCGCACGCGGTTCGCCTGGGGCCTCCTCGCCGACATCGAGCCGCCCGAGCTCGAGGTCCGCATGGCGATCCTCATGAAGAAGGCCGCCGTCGAGGGCCTGGACCTGCCGAACGACGTCGCGCTCTACATCGCGTCGTCCATCAAGAGCAACGTCCGCGAGCTCGAGGGCGCGCTCATCCGCCTCTTCGCCTACGCGTCGCTGTCCAAGCGCGAGATCGACCTCGAATTCGCGCAGGAGACGCTCGGAGCGGCGATCACGCGCCCCAAGGAGATCATCACCGTCGACACCATCATCAAGGCCGTGGCGGGCTACTACGGCCTGAAACCAGCCGACATCAAGTCGGAGCGACGCCACAAGTCCGTCGCCAGCCCGCGCGCCGTGGCCATGTACCTCGCGCGACACCACACCAAAGACAGCTACCCGGACCTCGCCCGCGCCTTTGGCGGCAAGCACCACACCACCGTCATCTCGGCCGTCCAGAAGATCGAAGAGAAGGTGAAGAACGAGCCTTCGCTGCGGTCCGAGATCCACGCCGTGGAAGGGCTGTTTTTGAAGTGAGCGGGCCCGTGAACAAGTCTGTGCTCCCAGCTGTGGACGTTCGGTGGACGAATTCCCCGACGGGACTTGTCCACATCTACGCCGCACACCGTCCTCGCCTAGACGATCGGACAGAGCGCACAGCGAGCCTCGGCGCTCCCGGTGTCGTAGCGGCCGGTTACAACGCTACCCACAGCATCCACAGCTGCTACTAGATCTTACTTCTACAAAGATCTTATTTCTCTTAAAGATCCAGACCGAGCACGAGCGAACGAGGGGACCATGGAATTCAAGATCGCAAAGCAGGAGTTCCTGCGCGGACTGCGCCTCGCGTCAGGCATCGCTGACCGCAAGAGCACGATGCCGATGCTCGCGAACGTCCTGCTTCGCACGCAGGGGAAGAATCAGCTCCTCGTCGCCGCGACAGACTTGAACGTCTCGCTCACCGCCGAGCTCAAGAGCACGAACGCGAGCGACGGTGGCATCACCCTCGGAGCGAAGAACCTGTACGACCTCGTGAGCAACGCTCCGGGCGACGAGGTTTCGCTCAAGAAGGCGGACAACCACTGGGCGGAGATCAAGAGCGGCAAGGTGGCCTATCGCATCGTCGGCATGCCCGACCGCGACTTCCCGAAGGTCCCCGACCATCGCGAGGCCCAGTACTCCACCGTCGAGAGCGGCGTCCTCCGCGAGATGATCGAGCGCACCATGTTCTCGGTCTGCAACGACGAGACGCGCTTCCACCTGAACGGCGTGTACTTCGAGAGTGACGGCAGCAAGAGCCGCATGGTCTCGACGGACGGCCATCGCCTGAGCAAGGTCGAGCGCACGATCCCGAACGGTCCCAAGCTCTCGGCGGGCATCATCATCCCGAAGAAGGGCCTCTCGGAGATCCGGCGCGTGCTCGAGGCAGGCGGCACGTGCAAGCTCGCCATCAAGACGCCGCACCTGTTCCTCGTCGCCGATGACATCGCGCTGGCCGTGAAGCTCATCGACGCCCAGTTTCCGCCCTACGAGCAGGTCATCCCGAAGGACCACAAGCGGGTCATCACCGTCGACCGCGGTCGGTTCATCGAGGCCATGAAGCGGGCGCAGCTCATGTCGTCGGAGACGCGCGGCGTGAAGGTCGCCGCCAGCACGAACGGCATCACCATCACGAGCGACAACCCGGACGTGGGCGAGGTCCGCGAGGAGCTGGATGCCGAGTACAACGGCGAGGCCATCGCGATTGGCTTCAACCCGAAGTACGTCGTCGAGCTGCTCGGCCAGATGTCCTCTGACCAGGTCACGCTGTCCCTCGGCGGCGAGCTCGACCCGGGCCTGATTCGCCCGCTGACCGGCGACGACTACCTCGGTGTCGTCATGCCGATGCGAATCTAGCGAGCCTGCGGGCCTCGCCGACGACGTAAGGCTGAACTGGCGTGAAGATCCTGGCGCTCGTCGCGGACGGTATCCGCAACCTGGCGCCGCTGACGCTGGAGCCCCGCGAGCGCTTCAACGTCTTCGTCGGTGACAACGGTCAGGGCAAGACGAACCTGCTCGAGGCCATCTTCGTGGTGGCCACGCTGCGGTCGTTCCGGACGTCGCGCCTCGCCGACCTGGTCGCCTTTGGCCGGCCCGAGGCGAAGCTCGGGGCCCGGGTGCAGAAGGACGACCTGGTGCGCGTGTACGAGGTCGATCTGGGGCAGGGAGGTCGGCGGGTCCGGCTCGATGGCAAAGCCGCCCGGCCGCTCGCTCGCTACTTCGGGGCGTTCAACGTGGTCGTGTTCACGCCCGAGGACCTCGCCTTGCCGCGGGGAGCGCCCGGGGACCGGCGGCGCTTTCTGGACCGGGGCGTCTTCAACCTCGATCCGAGCTACCTCGGGACGGCCGCCGACTACGAGAAGGTCCTGCGAAGCCGCAACAGCGTGCTCAAGCAGGCCGGGGAGGGGCGCATCAACCCGGGGCAGGTCGCCGACATGCTGGCCGTGTACGACGCCCAGCTCGCCCGGCTCGCGGAGACGGTGGTGGCGGCGCGCGTGCGCTTCCTCGAGCGCCTGGGCCCCGAGCTCTCGCAGGCCTTCGCCGCGATCACCCGGACAGGCTTGGCCGCCGGGGCGCGCTACGCATCGAAGCTGGTCGGGGTGCCGGCCGCTGCGATCGAGCGCCAGCTCGCCGAGGGCCGGGCCCGGGATCTCGCCGTCGGATCCACGCTGCTCGGGCCCCACCGCGACGACGTGACCCTCGAGCTCGAGGGCCGCGAGGCGGGCAGCTTCGCGTCCCAGGGGCAGCTGCGCGCCATCATGCTCGCGTGGAAGACGGCGGAGCTGACCGTGCTGGGCGCGACCCATGGCGACGCGCCGATCTTGCTGCTGGACGACGTCTCGTCCGAGCTGGACCCCTCCCGCAACGAATACCTGTTCGACCACCTCGCGACCCTGGCCGGCCAGTGCTTCATCACCACCACGGCCGCGAGCCATGTCCTCTTGTCCCGTGATCGCGCGGACTTCCGCATTCAGAACGGCCAGATCCAGTCCTGAGGAAACTCCCCACGCTCCCGACGTAAGATGGACCATATGGGCACACTGGTAGAGGAGGTCCGGGAGCGGCAGGCGCCGAACATGCTCGCCACCCCGGTCTCGATGCTCGAGGAAGGTCCCACGTCGCAGCCAGCCTCGCTCGCGTGTGGAGAAGGCAGCATTCGTGACCGGTACCGGGCGCAGGCCTTTGCGCGCATCGGCGTGAGCTCCGAGGAGGAGTTCAACGCGATGGATCCGCGGATCCGCAACACCCTCATCACCGGCCAGTACGCGAACATGTACCTGTCCGATCCGGACTCGATGAAGTGGGCCGGGATGGCGAGCTACGCGTCCGACCTCGTCGGTGTCGGCATCGCGGGGGTCCAGGCCACGAACGCTCCGCTCCCCATCGGACCGGGCCTCATGCCGTCGCCGCCCCTGGGGCCGTCGATCGGAGATGGAATCAACGGGGCCGTCGACACGGAGCTGCTCGGAACGCGCCTCGCGGAGGGCAACGCCGGCATCTACAACGACCTCATGTGGCAACACCTCGCGATGCAGCAGGGAGGCATCGAGGCGCTGCGCGAAGCGGCCGAGTGCGGCGAGCTGCCGGCCACCCAGCTCGCGGGCTGGGAGCAGATCGCCGAGGGCCAGGCGGCTCTCGAGGCGGCCCGCGCCAGCGGCGACGAGGCGGCCATCCAGGCCGCGCAGGAGCTCATCTGGTCGGGGAACGGAGCCCTCCTGCACCACGAGCAGTCGATCTTCGCGCAGGAGAACGTCTACGACCGCGACCCCGCCACGCGCGAGGTGTTCGACACCATCTCGCCCGCCCTCGTGTCGCCGATCCCCGGCGGCGAGAGCTTCGCGAACTTCAACGACCGCACGCGGCCAGGCGAGGACATCGATATCGGTGACAGCTCGCAGCGCGTCGCCTGGAGTCGCCGGATGCTCGCCGACTACCGGGCCCGCGAGGAGGGCGATCCCGACGCCATGCGCCGCGACATGCGCCGCTTCGCGGGGAACGCCGACACGGGCTTGCCCGGCCTGCCGGTGAACACCTCCGATCCGACCGACTTTCAGATGCCAACGCTCCCCGATATCCCGTATGCGCCGCGGATCGGCCGCATGCTCGAGGATGCGGGGATCGGCATGCCGCTCATGCCGTCGCTGCCGTCGCTACCAGGAACGCTGCCGTCGATGCCCGCCATCCCCAGCTTCCCGACCATGGACCAGGTCCGGCGCTGGTCGCCGTTCGCCGAGTAGCCCGTCCAGGGACGGACGCCCGAGGCCTCAGGGCACGAGTGACAGCGCGACCCGGCCGAACACCTCGCGGAGGGCCGGAAACGCCGCCGGCGCGGCCGTGAGGACCAGCAGGGCCACGCGGCGGGCTGGCAGCTCGAACGCGGCATAGGAGCGCCAGGCGACGGGCTCCTGGTGCTCGTCGAGCTCCACGACGTCGAGCCAGAGCCCGGGGGTGCCCGCGAGCGACTCGAGCGGCGAGAGCGGTCCTCGCTTGAGCGGCCGCACGTCCTCCTGGACCAGCACCCACTCGAGAAACTGCGCGAGCCCCGTGGGCGGCAACACCTGCACCGGCATGACCGTGATGCGCCCGTCGGCCGTGGGCGGCGTGAGGTGTCTCTGCGGCCCGCGCACCTCCGCGATCCAGTCCGCGGGAGCCTCGATTCGAGGGAACGCGACAGGGGCTCCGATCACCGTGCTGAATGTACGTCCGAGATCGCAAAACTTGGTGTGATTCTCGTCGGTAAAGCGCTTTCCGCCCCCCAGGGCACATGGTACGAAATGGCGTCACTTTCCGAGGCGTGTTTGCATGGCCGATCCGACGATGAGTCCCAGCGCTGATGGCGGCGATTACGATGCCGGATCCATCGGCGTCCTGAAGGGGCTCGAGGGTGTTCGCAAGCGTCCTGGCATGTACATCGGGGACACCGATGACGGCAGCGGACTCCACCACCTGGTTCACGAAGTCGTCGACAACTCCGTCGACGAGCACCTCGCCGGGCACTGCACGCGCATCGACGTCATCATCCACGTCGACAACTCGGTGACCGTCGAGGACAACGGCCGCGGCATTCCCACCGAGATGCACCCGACCGAGGGGCGCCCCGCGGCCGAGCTCGTCATGACCGCGCTCCACGCCGGCGGCAAGTTCGGCGGCAAGGGCGGCTACAAGGTCTCTGGTGGTCTGCACGGCGTCGGCGTCTCGGCCGTGAACGCGCTCAGTGACTGGTTGAAGCTCGAGATTCGCCGCAACGGGACCGTCCACTACATGGAGTTCTCGCGCGGCATCCCGACGATGGAGCTGAAGCAGACCGGCGTCACCGATCGCCGCGGCACGAAGATCACGTTCCACCCGGATCCCGAGATCTTCAAGAACGTCCTCGAGTTCAGCTTCGATCTGCTGGCGCAGAAGCTCTCGCAGCTCGCGTATCTCAACAGCGGCCTCGAGATCCACGTCCACGACGAGCGCAACGACAAGCACACCACGTACAAGTTCGAGGGCGGCATCGCGACCTACGTCGCCGACCTGAACGCGAACAAGACGGTCGTCTCCGACGTGATCGCGTTTTCGGCCGAGCACGAGGGCTGCACCGTCGACGTCGCGATGCAGTGGAACGACAGCTACTCCGAGCTGCTCACCTGCTTCACGAACACCATCAAGAATCGCGACGGCGGTACGCACGCCTCGGGGTTCCGGCAGGCGCTCACGCGCACCGTCAATAACTACGCGAACGAGTACAAGCTGCTGAAGGACGCGAAGGGCGCGTCGCTCTCCGGCGAGGACCTCCGCGAAGGCCTGACCGCCGTCATCTCGGTGAAGGTCGCAGACCCGAAGTACTCGAACCAGGCGAAGGACAAGCTGGTCTCGTCCGAGGTCGCCACGGCCGTCTCGGCGGTCGTCAGCGAGAAGCTCAACCAGTATCTCGAGCAGAAGCCCAAGGAAGCGCGCAACGTCATCAACAAGGCGCTCCTCGCCTCACGCGCTCGCGAAGCGGCTCGCAAGGCCCGCGAGATGGTGCAGCGCAAGGGCGCCCTCGAGCTCACGTCGCTGCCGGGCAAGCTGGCCGACTGCCAGGAGCGCGACCCGCACAAGAGCGAGCTCTTCATCGTCGAGGGCGAGTCCGCCGGTGGCTCGGCCAAGCAGGGCCGCTCGCGGCAGTTCCAGGCGATCCTCCCGCTGCGCGGCAAGATCCTGAACGTCGAGAAGGTGCGCTTCGATCGCATGCTCTCGTCGCAGGAGCTCACGACCCTCATCACGGCGATGGGAGCGGGCGTTGGCGAAGAGAAGAACTTCGAGAAGCTCCGCTATCACAAGATCATCCTGATGACGGACGCCGACGTCGACGGCAGCCACATTCGCACGCTGCTGCTCACGTTCTTCTTCCGGCACTACAACGAGCTCTTCAGCGACGAGAAGCTGGCCAATGGCATGGATCCGCCGGGCGTGTTCATCGCGCAGCCGCCGCTCTACAAGGTGAAGAAGGGCAAGCACGAGCAGTACCTCAAGAACGAGCACGCGCTGCAGGAGCACATCCTGACCTCGGCGTGCGCCGAGGCAGTCCTCGTCGCCGGCGACCAGGAGACCACGGGCTCCGAGCTGGCAGCGGTGGTCGAGCGCATCCAGGAAGGTCGCCGGCTGCGCGAGCACCTCGATCGCCGCGTCGATGCCCGTATCGTCTCGCAGTTCGCGGAGCAGGGCTTCCAGATCTCGGACCTCGCCGACCGCGATCGGCTCGAGCGCCTCGAAGCCACGATCATGGCGATCGTCTCCACGCGCCATGGCGAGCTCGGCCGCGCCGCCGCCATCTACACCGACGACCCCGAGCACGGCGGTCAGACGCTCACCTATCCCGCCGGCGTGCACGGCGTGCGGCGGCAGACGAGGATCGACACGGAGCTGCTCCGCGGCCCCGAGTACGTCGGTCTCCACAAGATCTTCTCCGAGCTCCGCTCGCGCTTCCAGGGCCCGCTGGTCGTGCGCGCGAACGGCAACGAGACTCCGGTGACGTCGTGGGATGACATCGCCACCATCGTCGAAGAGCTCGGCCGCAAGGGGCTCCAGATCCAGCGCTACAAGGGTCTCGGCGAGATGAACGCGGACCAGCTGTGGGAGACCACGATGGATCCCACGAAGCGCAATCTCCTGCGGGTGCGGGTCGATGACACGACGGCCGCGGATGGCATCTTCACGAAGCTGATGGGCGATCTCGTCGAACCGCGCCGCGAGTTCATCGAAGAGAACGCGCTGAACGTCCGCAACCTCGACGTCTAGGCGCGCGCGCTTCTG
>JALHPV010000016.1 GCA_022842285.1 Kofleriaceae bacterium | reverse complement strand
AGGGCGGCGGGGGTGACGCGGGTGACGAGGGCGGCGGGGGTGACGAGGGCGGGCACGTCCCCCAGGGGACGAGGAGCGACGAGGTTCGTGCGGGTGACGAGGGCGGGCACGTCCCCCAGGGGACGAGGAGCGACGTTCGTGCGGGTGACGACGGCGGCGGGGTGACGAGGGCTTCGCGGGTGACGAGGGCTTCGCGGGTGACGAGGGCTTTGCGGGTGACGACGGCGGCGGGGGTGACGAGGGCTTCGCGGGTGACGAGGGTGTCGCGGTGACGAGGGCGGTGCGGGTGACGACGGCGGCGGGGTGACGAAGGCGGGCCACGTCCCCCAAGGGACGAAGAGTGACGAAGGGGCGCGGTGACCGGCGACTCTTCTCCAGCCCCCAGGCACCTGGCCCGGAGGAGGGGCGGCGGGGGAGCGTCCGCAGCGGGCCGCTGCGCGGGCCCCGTGACGAGCGCTCTATGCTTGACGCGCGCAGGCTCGGCGCGAAGCACGTGCGGGCGGCGACGCGACACGCGGGCGCCGATCCACCGGCGCTCGGCCCGTGGGCCTGCGCACAGCGGCGTGCGCGGCGCCCCTGCTGTCCCGACGAGAACCGCGCCCCCGCCGTTCCGCACGCGGCCCCCACCGACGAGAGGCGCCACTCAGCAGCGCTGAGATCTCTCCCGTCGACTTCAACGAACAACCACCGTCGATGACGCCGCTTGCTGCTAGCGTCGCCGGGTGGACCCCGACGTCGCCAAGGCGATCGAAGCTGCTCGGCAGCAACGACTCGCGCTGCGCGATCCATCGCTGGCCCCCAAGAAGAAGCGCGCCGCGAAGCCCAAGCCTGCCCTCGACGAGAACCTCGATCCGATGGCCGCGCCGACACACTCGCTGCCCGGCATCGGCCCCGCCTTCGCCGAAGCGCTCGCCGAGAAGAACCTCGTCACCGTCGAAGACTTGTTGTGGGTTTTGCCGCGCCGCTACGACGACGTACGCGGCGCTCGCGCCTCGACCAGCCTCGACGACGTCGCCGACGGCGATCGCGTCACGTTCATCGGGGCGGTCATCTCCGCGCGCATGATCTTCGCCCGCGGGCGCCGCTGGGCCGAAGTCCGGATCGAAGGCGGCGTTGTCGTGCGCTGGTTCAACGTGTGGGCCGGCATCGAGAAGCGGATGCCACCGGGGAGCCGCGTCGTGCTCTCGGGCGTGATGAAGCGCCGCGGCGGACACCCCGAGTTGGCGAATCCCGACGTGCTCGGAATCACGAGCGAGCCCACGCTCGAGAGTAGCGGCGCCGAAGGGCGGCGCGGTTCGATCGAGGGCAGCGCGAAGGATGTCCCGCAGGTCATCCCGCGCTATCCCGACGTGCCCGGCGTTCCGGCCGCACGCCTTCGCTCGGCCTGCGCGGCGGCGAACGCGCGCGTCGGGGCATCCGCCGAGGACGGCGTACCCGCACACATCGAACAGGCCGCGCAGCTCCCCAGTCTCCCCGCGACCCTCGCGATGCTGCACGCGCCGCCCGGCGACGTCGCGCCGGAGGTCCTCGAGTCCCTCAACGCCGGGACGAGTGTGTGGCAGCGCCGGTTGGCGTTCGGCGAGCTGTTCTCCCTCGGGGTGTCCGTGGCCATGCGCCGCCGCGAGCGACGCAGCGACGTCGCCGTCGCGTGCCCGATGAAGCCGGGCTTCTTCGACGAGCTCGCCCGGACCATCCCGTTCAAGCTGACGAAGGCCCAGCATCGCGCCGTCGCGGAGGTCGGCGGCGACCTCGCGCAGACCACGCCGATGAACCGGCTGCTCCAGGGCGATGTCGGCTCGGGCAAGACGGCCGTGGCGTTCGCGGCGGCCTTGCAAGTCTCCCGCGCCGGTCGCCAGACCGCGGTGATGGCCCCGACCGAGCTGCTGGCGGAACAGCACTTCGAGACGTGGAAGCGCTGGACGGGCCTCCGCATCGAGCTCCTCACCGCTTCGACGCCCAAGGGCATTCGCGCCTCTCTGCTCTCGCTCCTCGCCGGCGGTCAGATCGACGTCCTCGTCGGCACGCACGCGCTCCTCGCCGAGGGCGTCGGCTTCCACGCGCTCGGACTCGTCATCATCGACGAGCAGCACCGCTTCGGCGTCGCCCAGCGCGCCCGCCTCCGCGACAAGGGAGACGGGCAGGGCGCCCCGCACCTCCTCGTCATGACGGCGACCCCCATCCCGCGCACGCTCGCGTTGACCGCCTACGGTGATCTCGACACCAGCATCCTCGACGAGCTGCCGCCAGGCCGCACGCCCATCACCACCAAGCACGCGACGGGCGCGAAGGGGCACAGCGGGGCCCTGAAGCTCGTCGCCGAGCGCGTCGCGGCCGGTGAGCGCGTGTACATCGTGTGCCCGAAGGTCGAGGCGACCGAGGACGCGGGGGCGATGAATGGGCGCGTGCTCACCAACGCGACCGACACCGCGCGCGGCTATCAGAAAGCGCTCCCCGCCGTCCGCGTCGGTCTCCTCCACGCGCGCCTCGACAACGAGGAACGCGACCGCACGATGCGCGCCTTCAAGGCCGGCGAGCTCGACGTCCTCGTCGCGACCACCGTGATCGAGGTCGGCGTCGATGTCCCCGAAGCGACGCTCATCGTCATCTACGACGCCGATCGCTTCGGGCTCGCCCAGCTGCATCAGCTGCGCGGGCGCGTCGGGCGCGGCGCTCGTCCCGGCCAGTGCATCCTCCTCAGCCAGGGCGGCCTCGGCGACGATGCAGAGTCGCGACTCTCGATCATCGAGCAGACCACCGATGGATTCCGGATCGCGGAGGAGGACCTGTTGATCCGCGGACCGGGCGAGCTGCTTGGCCCCCGCCAGGCGGGCATTCCGCGGCTGCGGTTCGGCGACCTCGCCGCCCACACCGCCCTGCTCCTCGAAGCGCGGGGGCATGCGGAGCGAATCCTCGACGAGGATCCCGAGCTGACGGCCCCCGAGCACGCCCCGTTGCGCAGGGCGATTGCGCGCCGAGTTGCACGTCATGTGTATGGCGCCGAAGCGGGTTGATCGCGCCAGGTGACGCAGAAATCACGACAGCGCGACGTTTCCGGTTGATCGCCGATTCGTCTTCAGTACGATGCGCCGCGATGAGGAACACACTGGCTGTGGCATTCGCGTGCGCGCTCGGGATGGTTTCGGCCTGCGCGTGGGGGGACGGCGCTCCGACGGACGATGATGACGACGGTCAGACGACCGACGACAACACCGACGACAGCCAGAGCGACGACTCGACGCCGCTCCCCGTCTGCGGCGACGGCACCTGTGCGTCGTCGGAGCTCGCGAGCTGCTCGGCCGACTGCGGCGCGGCGGCGACCTGCGGTGACGGCACGTGTGGCGGGGGTGAGACCCAGGCGTCGTGCCCGAGCGATTGCACGCCGAGCGCCGTCTGCGGTGACGGGACCTGTAACACGGCGGCGGGTGAGACCCCGGGCTCGTGCCCGGGTGACTGCTCGGGTGGATCGGGCAGCTGTCCGGCCGACCCGAACGAGTGCCTGCCGTGCCTCCTCGGGCTCGGCGCGTGCCCCCCGGGCCTCGACGAGACGTCGTGCCAGGAGTGCATCCTCGGTGGCGGCGGTGGTGGTGGCCTCGGCGACATCGGTTGCACCGGCGGCGCGCCCGACGGCACCTGCGATGCCGACGAGGACGCTGATATCTGCGCGTCCGACTGCCCGTAGGCCATGACCACGGCCGCTGACGTCCGGATCGTCCTCTCGACGCTTCCGAGTTCCGACGTCGCCGCCTCCATCGCCCGCACGCTCGTCGAGGAACGACTCTGCGCGTGCGTGAATGTTCTCCCCGCCATCCGGTCCATCTACCGCTGGCAGGGCACGGTCCACGACGAGCCCGAGGTCCTCGCGCTCATCAAGACCACGGCCGATCGCTACGACGCGCTGGCCGAACGCCTCCGGGCTCTGCACCCGTACGAAGTGCCCGAGATCCTCGCGCTGGACGTGGCCGCAGGGGCTGCGTCCTACCTCGCGTGGGTCGGCGAACAAGTGTAGTTTCGGCGCCGTGCTAGTAGTCCAGAAGTACGGCGGGACCTCCGTCGGCTCGATCGAGCGCATGCAGAAGGTGGCCGAGCGCTGCCTCGCCACGGCGCGTCAGGGGCATCAGGTCGCGGTCGTCGTTTCGGCCATGTCGGGCGAGACCAATCGCCTGCTCGACCTGACGCGTCAGCTCCATGACGATCCCAACGACCGCGAGGTCGACGTCATCGTGTCGACTGGCGAGCAGGTGTCGGTCGGCCTCGTCGCCCTCGCCATCCGCAAGGCCGGCGGCAAAGCGCGGTCCTTCCTCGGGCACCAGTGCAAGATCGTGACGGACAGCTCGTTCGCGCGCGCCCGCATCGTCTCGATCGATGGCCAGCCCATCCGGGACGCGCTCGCCGCCGGCGAGATCGCGGTCATCGCCGGCTTCCAGGGCGTCGACGAGAGCGGCAACATCACCACCCTCGGGCGCGGTGGCTCTGACACCACCGGCGTCGCGATCGCGGCCGCGCTCAAGGCCGACGTCTGCGAGATCTACACGGACGTCGACGGCGTCTACACGACGGATCCGCGCGACGTCCCGAACGCCCGCAAGATCGATCGCATCAGCTACGAGGAGATGCTCGAGCTCGCGTCGCTTGGCGCCAAGGTTCTGCAGATTCGCTCGGTCGAGATGGGGATGCGCCACGGCGTTCCGATTCACGTCCGCTCGAGCTTTTCCGATGCCCAGGGCACCTGGGTCGTTCCCGAGGAGACTGACATGGAGAAAGTCGTCGTCGCCGGCGTCACCGTTGCCAAGGACGAGTCAAAGATCATCTGCGAGGACCTGCCGGACACGTCGGGCGTCGCCGGTAAGCTGTTCGCGCCGCTCGCGGAGCAGAACATCTCCGTCGACATGATCGTGCAGAACCAGGCCTACGACGGCACCACGGATCTCACGTTCACGGTCCCGCGCGGTGACCGGAAGCGCGCCGTCGACATCCTGAAGGCGTCTGTCCCCGACCTCGTCGGGAAGAACGGCGAGCGCATCCAGTCCGACGACGAGATCGCAAAGGTCTCCGTCGTCGGTGTCGGCATGCGCTCGCACGCCGGCGTCGCGAAGACGATGTTCCAGCTCCTCGCGAACGAGAACATCAACATCCAGCTCATCTCGACGAGCGAGATCAAGATCTCGTGCGTCATCGCGCGCAAGTACGCCGAGCTGGCGGTGCGCGCCCTCCACGATGGCTTCGGCCTGTCCCTGCCGCCCAGCGAGCGTACCGGCCTCTGAGCGATCACCATGGGCGGGTGCACGAACTGCAAAGGGAAGTCGGGCTGCGATCATCGCAAGGGCTCGATGATGGAGGAGGTCGAGTCGACGCTCGAGCGCCTCTACCCGTCGCGCACGTGGGGGGAGCCGATCGAGACCGGGCCGTCGGGCCTGCCCACCGACGAGCTGTACGCGCTCGCCGACGAGCTCGCCACCGCGCTGAACGGCGCGACGTTCGTCCGCGAGGGCGATGACAGCGAGCCCTGCGACTTCATCTATGTGCTCTGCATGGGCCGCACGCCGTGCATCGTGCAGGTCCGCGATCACGGTGTGCCCGTCCCCGAGGAGTGGGCCAAGAGCGAGCGGATCAGCGAGCTCTACTTGCGCGTGGTGGTCAGCCAGCGCGCGCACCTGGCCGCCGTGCAGCAGGTCGCCATCGAGGTCGAGAACGGCGTGATCCGCGAGGCGCCGCGGGCCGGCGTGTACGACGCGCCACTGCTCTCGCGCATGCAGAAGCTCGTCGGGATCCTGCCCGTCTACAACTTGCTGCACGTCGACTTCGGCGAGATCGCGCACGCGCCGAACAACTTCCACGCCGGCAGCTGGCCCGCCACGTACGGCCTGGGCTCGCTCGTGCCGTCGATCGCGAACTACCTGTTCTTCCCGCAGCCCACGACGTCGATCGTCACCACGGTGCTGCCGTGAGCGAGCGAGAGATTGCCGACGAGGTCCGCGAGGCGCTGAAGCAGCTCGTGGACGAGACCCATGCGCTGTCGGCGCGTATCGTCTCCGACGACGAATCGATCCGCACCGGCGTCCCGGCGCGGACGCTCGCACTCGGTGGCGGCGAGTTCTTGCGCGTCGAGCTCCCCACGCGCACGCCCAAGGAGCCGGCGGATATGGCCGCTTCTGGCGATGGCGGCAACGAGTCCACCGGCCCCATCGTCGATCTCGAGGCCGCCTTCGATCGGGTCACGCGGCAGCTCCGCAGCATCCGGCGCCGCTGGGACGTGATGCGCCTCCCCGAGGTGGCGGTCACGTCGGGCACCTCGGCATCCGCCCCGATCACGCGGGACCGGATCACCGAGCGCATCGTGCACTTTCTGCAGGCGCTCGCGAGCATCGACCGCGCGACCAATGCGTTCTGTATTCGCGGGACGCAGCTCGTGGCCGCGGCGCGCGAACCCGACGAGCTCGAGGGCACCCGGTGGCCCTTTCTCTCGCGCCGCGCCCTCGCCACGCACGCTCCGGGGAGCTCGCACGGCGAGGTCATCGATCCCGACGCGTACGCGATGAGCTTCTGGTACGACGCCTCGCTCGTCGTGCTGCTCGCCGATCCATACGCCACGGACTTCGTTCGCCATCGCTGTCGCCAGGTGGCGCGCGAGCTGTCCAATCTGCTCCCCATGCTCGAGCCCGATCCGGGCGCCCCCGCATCGATCCGTCGCCGCCCGCCAACCCTCCCCTGAGGGCAATTGCCGCTCGGTTGCCTGACTAAGGGCGGCAGGAGCGGTCGTCCGCCGGGCAGCGGAAGCGGACGTGCAGGTGGTTCAGGTGATTCGAGACGTGCATGATCACGGGGCCGAACCACTGCGCGAGCTGCGCGTTCGTGTAGCCGCGCGCGCGGGCGGCCGTCCTCAGCACGGGATACAGCGAGCTGTCGATGAAGATCCGGTGCGCGACCTTGCTGGTGAGCCACGTCTCCAGCAAGAGCCAGGTCGCGGTCGCATCGATCGTCGTCGGTGACACGTTCACGAGCCGACAGCCCGTCGTCGGATCGCAGCTCGCGGTGGGGTAGGTAATATCGACGTCGCGACCGCTGTGGTGGCTCGAGTGCGGCCACGCACCGGCCGGGCGACCGCCGGCTTGCACGCTGATGTCTCGGACCTGCGGGCGTTGCGCCGTCGGCTGTTCGGCGAGCATGTGATCGAAGGCCGCGCCGAGCCAGTACATCGTCTCGGCGGTGCCGTAGGTGGCGGCGCGGCCGGTGTCCGCCACGACGTAGCCCGGATGCTCTCCGATGCGCACCGCGTTCCGCAGCGATCCGGCGCTCGGGCGGTTGACCGACTCGGACCCGGACGTCGTCGGGGGAGTGCCCGGCGTGCCCACGGCCGGCGCGCCGACCGCGCACAGGTAGTTGTTGCTCGACCACCCGATCGTGCCGTTCCAGTCGTTCTTCACCCACTTGTCGATCCGCTCGAGGCCGATCACCTCGGCATCCTCGGGGATGATGGCCTGCACGGCGAACTCGGCGCCGGCGCCGGCGCGTTGGTTCAAGCCGTCGGCCCCGCACACGCGTAGCTTCGCGCCGATGGTGAAGCCCGCGGACATGTCCGCGTTCAACGCGGCCTCGTCGTTCCCGATCCCCTCGACCTCCGACTCGTCCTCCCACTCGGGATCGTCGATGTCAGGAGGCGCTTCCCCCACACACGCGGCGAGCAGGACGAGCAGGAGCGGACGGGTGACGCTTCGCATGCGCGTCGCGTTGTGCAACGACCGCTCCATGGCGCACGGCGCGCCAACCCCGCGTGCTTCTTCATGCTCGCGGTGGTCAGCCGTCGCGCGGCCTGGTGACTGACATCCCGCGAAGCGACTTGTCAGTCTCATCACGTCGCGCGCACGACGCTGCGCATGTCGTGCGCGGCGCGAAATCGTCGACGGTCCTGACAGGATCTGGCGGCTGGAAGTTGCCGATGGTGGAGGAGCCAGACGAGCACAGCTCGGTGAGCTCGTAGTCCGAGAGCCGCAGCAGCGAGCGGCCTGCGCTCACGCATGCGGGTACGTCCGATCTTCGGACAACCCCTTCGCCGCGGGCCGCGGCCCCCTTCGAAGTTGTCGTAGGCCGCGGCGCGCCGAGCATGCGAAGCCGCCAGACTCGTGGGGCGCTTCACGCTGGCGGATCGACTCGCGGATCGACGAACGCGTCTGGTCGCTCCGCCGCGAGCGCTCGCAAGGCAATTTCCACGTCGGTGATGCAGTCGGCCGCGGCGACGAACGGGCCATCGACGGTCGCGCGGAAGCGCAGGAAGCCCGACACGGGATCGGGGGCGTCCTCGCTCGGACCGCATGCGGCGGCGAGCTCGATCAGCTCGGCCACAGCGGCCCTCGCGCCAATCGCCGAGAACACATCCAGGATCTTCTCCAGGTGCAGCCATGCATTCCAGACGAAGCCATCGATGCCGTTCCGGTTCGTCTCGCTCCGGAGCACCAGCCAGTAGAGGATGGCTCGTTGCCCTAGCGGGGCGTCGTGCACGCCACTGGCTTCGAGGAGTCGACTGGACGCTCCGGCCTCATCTCGCACGGATGCGGGCCCGATCCAGATCAGATCGAGCGGCTCGAAGCGCGTGGCCGGATCGAACACGAGCTGGAACATGTATGCCACGTCGTCGACGCCGACATGCTCGAAGCTCACAGCTCGAGCCTAACACTCGGACGGAAGGGTTCAGGTCGTAGGCATGGCGGGCGGCGTGGCCGCGGGCGTCTCGAGGCGGCGGTAGAGCGAGCGGCGATCGATGCCGAGGACGCGGGCGGCGTGGGTCTTGTTACCGCGGACGCTGGCCAGGACCTGACGGACGTAGCGGCGCTCCATCTCGTCGAGCGTGATCATCTCCGTCGCCAGGGCCGTCGTCAGCTCGATGCGCTCGGGCTGGTAGTTGATGATCTTCGTCGGGAGGTGCTCGGGCAGGATCTCCCCCGCACCGCAGAGGGCCATCGCGCGCTCGATCGAGTTCTCGAGCTCGCGGACATTGCCCGGCCACTCGTACGCGATGAGCTTGCGTGCGGCGTCGGGGCTGATCGCCGGCGCGCGCTTGTTGCTGCGCGTCGCGATCTTCTGCACGAGGTGCTGCGCCAGGGTCACCACGTCGCCGCCGCGGGCGCGCAGGGGTGGCACCGTGATCGCGACGACATTGATGCGATAGAAGAGGTCTTCTCGGAACCGTTGCTCGTCGACCTCGGTCTCGAGGTCGCGATTCGTCGCCGTGATGACCCGGGCCTGGAACGGCACCTCGTCGTCGCCGCCAACGGGACGCACCGTGCGCTGTTGCAGGACGCGCAGCAGCTTGACCTGCATGTCGAGGGGCATCTCCCCGATCTCGTCGAGGAAGATGGTCCCGCCCTGCGCCTGGAGGAACAGGCCGGAGCGCGATGTCTTCGCGTCGGTGAATGCGCCGCGGACGTGGCCGAAGAGCTCGCTCTCCAGGAGGTTCGGCGGCATCGCGCCGCAGTTGATCGCGACGAAGGGTTCGGAGCGGCGCGTCGGCGACAGGTCGTGCAGTGCGCGGGCGACGAGCTCCTTGCCCGTGCCGCTCTCCCCGGTGATGAGGACGGTCGCATCCGTGTCCGCGACCCGGCGGATCAGCGTACTCATGTCGCGGATGACCGCACTCGTCCCCACCAGGGACGGGATCGGCGTCGCGACATCGACGGCCTGCCGGAGGCGCTTCACCTCGCGGGCGACCGACTGATGCTCGAAGGCCCGCTCGAGCGCGACGATGAGAGCGTCGGTCTTGATCGGCTTCGTCAGGTAGTCGTAGGCGCCGGAGCGCACCGCCTCGATCGCGCTGTCGTAGGTGCCGAGCCCCGTGAGCAGGAGCGCGAGAATATTCGGGTGGCGCTCGCGGAGCTGCGCACAGAGCTCGACGCCCGAGAGACCCGGCATCTGGAGATCGGTGATGACGACGTCGACCTCGTGGTCGCGGACGTAGTCCAGGCACTCCTGGCCGGAGGCCACCGTGGCGACCGAGACGCCGCGCCGCTTCAGCGACTCGAGCATGAGGGTCCGGGTGTCTTCGTCGTCATCTACGAGCAGTACGTTTGGCATGGGGCCTCCGTGGCTCTGGGCCACACTACAAGGGGCGCGCCATGTCGTCTCCGCACGTGTCCCCTCCCCACGGGCTCTGTGGGCGAGTGACCGCGCGCGCTCGCTCGGTTCGCGGTGCGCGCATGCGCACGCCGAGCGCCCCGCTTACATCGCTGTAGCAAGTCGTCCGTTACAGCGCTGTCATCGGGAACTCTCCCCCTCGGACGAGTCGCCAGGGTTACGAGTCGCCGCGGCCAAGCCCTCGTCGATGCTCGAACGCCCCGCGAGATCACCGTGGAACAGGCCTTGCGATAGGCGCATCCCCGATGAAACCAACCCTCCCGTTTGCCCTGATCGGATTCGCCCTGGCCGGATGCTCGCTCGTGCAGAGCGAGGAAGGCTCGGCGGCCCTGTCGCCCGATGACGATTCGCCGCCGATCGAGGGCAACTGTGAGGTCGAGACGAATGTCATCGGCGTGTATCAGACGCGCGGGGATCACTCGGCTGGCAACCACCCGACGGGCGAAGGGCGGGTCTCGATCCAGCGGCCGGGGCGGCATCGTCTGGTGCTGTCATCGTACGAGCCGACGAGCTGGACCGTGGAGGCCGGCCCGGACGTGGTCATCGAGAGCGTGCACCTGGTCGGCTATCACACGCAGACCGTGAACGAGATCGAAGGCGCCACGGTCACGATCAACACGATCGAGCAAGGCGAGTACGCGGTCGCGTGCGGCTACTACTTCCCCTCCGACACCGGCGGCTGCGATACGCCGGGCCTTCTGGCGTTTGCGGAGCAGATCACGGAGAACCCGGTCTCGACGTTCCATGGCTGCTACGACGCGTCCGAGTGGATCCTCGGGGCCGATGGCAGTGTGCAATCCGACTGCGACACGCAGCGTGGCTACGAGGTCACGCAGCACCTCGGTGAGTGCCTCGGCGGCGACGCGGAGGATCCCGACGCGCGCTGGCAACCGCAGGACTTCCGCCCCGAGGGAGTGGCCTCGTGCTTTGGCCCGAGCTACGTGAAGTTCGACGCGCGGTACGAGCTCTGGATCGGGGCGATCGAGTGCGTCGACGGCTACCGCCTGTATGGCGCCGCGGATCGCGAGGGCACGTACTACGAGCTGACGGATACAGCCGGTCACGGCCAGGATCACTGCGAGCTCGTGAACCCCGACTTCACGATCCCCAACGAGGACGACATCACGTCGGGCGGCTGCAGCGAGTGCTCGATCGGCGACCTGCTCGATCCGAGTGGTCTTCCGGTCTACTCGCGCGCCAACTTCGGCGAGCCGTTCCAGCTCGTGACGGCATCGTTCTGGGGCGAGCTGAACGCCACGTACCTGAACTGCGGCGTCCGCATCCCGTAGCGACCCGACAGATCCGCCCTCAGGCCAGCGCGTCGCGCGGGCCGGCGGCGAACCGGTAGACGGCGAGCAGGACCTGCGCCCCGACGATGGAGGGCAGGAGACCCGGGGCGAGCATGCCCGCCAGGACCGCGCCGGCGCCGCCGACCGCCATCGAGATGCCCACGTTCCCCGGATCAGCCGCTGGCTTCATGCGCTTCGCCAGCGCGCCAGTCGCCATTCCCACTGCCAGCATCCAGACCATGTGCATGCCGGCGCTCATTGCTTGGACCGTGCCTGCCACCAGAGGCGCTGGACGGTGCCCAGACGCAAACGGCACGGGTTTGCCTGTAGGGCGTTCCGACGCCTGTCTGTCGGGCCTGGCGCGAGGTCAGGTCTTGGTGGCCAGCGCCCAGACCACCTGGGGGAAGTCACGCTCGTTCTTCAGCGAGTGGAGCCACGGGACGTAGGACCGCCACGAACGGAACGATGCCTTCACCGACGCGCGGTTGCCCCAGGAGCCGGTCTGGATGTGATCGAGGTCGAAGCCGCACTCGGCGAGCAGGTGCTTGAGGCCGAGCTCGGTCCAGCGCGAGCAGTCGATCGGATAGCCGTGGACGCGGACCAGGAACGGCACCGACACCATGAAGTGACCGCCGACGGGCAGCATCGCGTGGACGTTGCGCGTGGCCTTGTAGGGCCACAAGAGGTGCTCCCAGACCTGGTCGGCGATCACCAGATCGAAGTCGCCGTCATGGGTCGACGCGCAGATGTCGAACTCGGGGTACTTCGCGGTCGTGTAGGACGCGAAGCCGTACTCGCGCCAGTTCTGGCCGCTGATCTCCAGCACCCGACGCTGCGCCGGGTTGATCGACGCGAGGAGCTCGCGCTGCGAGCGCTCCATCACGACCCGCGACCAGTTGGTGTTGCCATACCCGGTCAGCCACGCGACCACGCGCTGCATGGCGGTCGGGTTGGCGATCTTCATGACGCCCTGACGCGCGGCGTTGCTCGAGGCCGCGCCGGAGACCGCCAGTGTCTTCTCGACGGACTCAGCCAAGGAGCGCCTTCAGGACGCTCGCATCGCCTTCGAGCGCGACGCGCTGCAGATAGCCCTGCAGGCCCCGCTCGCCTCCGAGCTCCTCGCCGCCGCCCGCGCGACCGGGGCCCCCGTGAATGAGCGCCGGCAGCACCGTGCCCGGGCCCGGGCTCATCGAGGCCATCTTCGCGGAGCCCAGGTACAGGCGACCGGCCCAGGCACCGGCACCGCCCACGAAGCCCGCCACCCACTCGCGATCGTCGGAGTAGGCGGAGCTGACGAGGCAGCCCTCGCCACGTGCGATGAAGCGGGCCGCGTAGTCCGACGTGCCATCGTAGCTGCCGAGCGTGAGCACGGGGCCGAACACCTCGTGGTCATTGAGGGCCTTGCAGTTGATCGGATCGGCCGTCGACCGCACCACCGGACCGACGAAGTAGCCCTTGCCGCCGTTGACGTCGATCTCGCCGGTGCCGCCGTAGACGCTCGCCGTCTCGCCAGCGAGGCGCGCGATGCCCTCGCGGACATCCTTCAGCTGCTGCGCGGTCGCGACCGGGCCCATGCGAACGCCCTCGTTCGCCGGATCCCCGACGACGATGCCGCCCAGGCGCTCCTTGAACGCATCGGCGACCTCGTCGAGGCGCGCCGCGGGCACGAGGACGCGGCGGATGGCCGTGCACTTCTGGCCGGTCTTCTGCGTCATGTCGCGCACGGCGTCGGCGAGAAACAGACCCCCCGTCTCCGACGAGAGCTCGACGTCGGGGCCGAGCACGGAGGCGTTGAGGCTGTCGGCCTCGACGTTCAGGCGCACCGAGTGCTCCGCGATCTTCGGGTGGGAGCGGAGGGTCCGCGCCGTCGCCGAGCCGCCCGTGAACGCGATGATGTCGCCGGGGCGGACGTTGTCGAGCAGGGTACCGGCGGGGCCGACCAGGAGCTGGAGCGCGCCCGGCGGCAACAGCTTCGCGAACAGCTCGACCATGCGATGTGCGACGAGCGCGGTCGCGGTCGCCGGCTTGGTGATCACCGGCATGCCGGCGAGGAGGGCAGGGGCCAGCTTCTCGCACAGGCCCCAGCCGGGGAAGTTGAAGGCATTGATGTGCACGGCAACCCCACGCCGGCGCGCCCACACGTGCTGGCCGCCCATGCGCGCCGTGCGACCGACCTGGATGACGTCGCCGTCGGGGAGCAGCGTGACGGTGCCGAGCTTCGCGCCGAGCTCGGCGTAGTGCGAGAGGTTCACGCTGCCGCCGTCGATATCGAACTTGGCGTCGCCGCGGGTGTTGCCGCCGTTGGCGACCGCGAGCGCGATCAGCTCCTCGCGCGCCCCGTGGATCGCCTTCGCGCAGGCCGCGAGCAAGGCGCCGCGCTCGGCGTAGCTCAGCGCTCCGAGGGCCGGGATCCCCGTCTCGCGCGCGTACGCGAATGCGGCGGCGAAGTCGTGCCCGCCGTTGTTCACCTCGGCAATCGGCGCCTCGGTGGCCGGGTTCACGAGCGCGACGCGCGATCCCGAGCCGGGAGCCCACGCACCGGAGAGGTAACTCGCCAGGAGCTGCATAGGCGGCTGTTTACCCCAAGCCCGGGGTGCCAGGTGTATCGTCAGACGCGGGAATGCCGTCGATCACGCGGAGGCTGCTGACAGGGTTCATCGTCCTGATCGCCGTCGTCTTCGGAGGCTCGGCGGGCTACTACCTCATCGGCGACGGCAAGTGGGCCTTCCGCGAATGCATCTACATGACGGTCATCACCGTCACGACCGTCGGCTACGGCGAGACGCTGCCGGGGATGGATGTCACGCCGTACGCGCGTGGCTTCACGATGCTGCTCTTGATCTTCGGCACGGGCAGCATCGTGTTCTTCGCATCGATGATCACGGCGTTCGTGGTCGAGGGTGAGCTCAAGGACGTTCTCTTCCAGAACCGACTCAAGAAACGGATGAAGCGGATGAAGGACCACATCATCGTCTGTGGCGCGGGATCGACGGGGCGCAACGTGATCGAGGAGCTCCTGAAAACGGGCAACGCGGTCGTCGCCATCGACATGAACGAGCACGAGCTGAAGGAGATCGCCGACAAGCATCCGAAGGCCGACTACGCGTACCTGCCCGGTGACGCCACCGACGACGACGTGATGGCCCAGGCGAATCCGGCTGCCGCCCGCGGCCTCGTCGCCGCGCTCTCGAGTGACAAGGACAACCTCTACCTGGTCGTGTCGGCGCGGCAGCAGTGGCCCACGATGCGCATCATCGCTCGCTGCGCCGAGAACCAGCACGTCGAGAAGATCCGCAAGTCGGGCGCGGATGCCGTGGTCTCGCCGAACGCCATTGGCGGCATGCGCATGGTCTCGGAGATGGTCCGCCCCGCCGTCGTGTCGTTCCTCGACACCATGCTGCGCGACCAGCGCGCGGCGTATCGCATCGAGGAGGTCACCATCGGCAAGGACGCGGCCGATGCCGGTGGCACGCTGCGCGACGCCCGCGTGCGCGAGCGGTTCGGAATGTCCGTGATCGCGGCCCGCACCAGTGACGGCGCCCCCTGGCTCTACAATCCGGGCCCCGAGGAGAAGCTCCCCGGCGGCGCGACCCTGGTCGTCCTGGGATCCGCCGAACAGGTAGCCCGGATGCGCAAGGAAATGGCCTAGTTATCCGCCGGTCCGGCCCTCGGCCGGCAACCTTGGGCGAGGTCCGCTTCAGGAGCGCGCCTGCGGCGAGAGTCGTGTTAAACGACCCCCCGCATGCACATCGCGGTCATCGGCACCGGGTACGTCGGCCTCGTCACGGGCGCCGGCTTCTCGGACTTCGGCAACACCGTCACCTGCGTCGACATCGACCCGGTGCGCGTCGAGAAGCTCAAGGGCGGCGAGGTTCCGTTCTTCGAGCCCGGCCTGCCGGAGCTCGTGAAGCGCAACGTCGCCCAGGGCCGGCTCTCCTTCACCACCGACACCTTGGCCGCCGTGAAGGACGCGGCGCTCGTCTTCCTCGCCGTCGGTACGCCGTCGGCCGCGGATGGCTCCGCCGATCTCTCGTACCTGCGTGCGGCCGCCCAGCAGGTCGCGAAGGGCCTCGGCCCGAACTTCACCGTCATCGTCACCAAGAGCACCGTGCCCGTCGGCACCGGCGACCTCGTGAAGTCGATCGTCGCCGAGCACACGAAGCAGCCGTTCGCGGTCGCGAGCAACCCCGAGTTCCTCAAGGAAGGCGATGCCGTCAACGACTTCCTGAAGCCGGACCGCGTGGTCCTCGGCTCCGACGATCCCCGCGCGATCGAGCGGCTCCGCGAGGCCTACCGCGGCGTGATGCGCACCGGCGATCGCACGCACGTGATGGACCTCCGCTCGGCCGAGCTGACGAAGTACGCGGCCAACGCGATGCTCGCCACGCGCATCTCGTTCATGAACGAGCTGTCGCGCCTCGCCGAGAAGCTCGGCTGCGATATCGAGAAGGTCCGCAAGGGCATCGGCTCGGACCCGCGCATCGGGCCGAAGTTCCTGTTCCCGGGCGTCGGCTTCGGTGGCTCGTGCTTCCCGAAGGACCTGCGCGCGCTCCGCGACATGGGCCGGTCGGCGGGGGTGGTGCAGGGCGTGGTGGAGGCGGTCGTCGAGGCGAACGAGAAGCAGAAGGTGCACACCGCGCAGCGCATCGTCGCCGCGCTCGGTGGCAGCGCGGCCGGCAAGCGCGTCGCGATCTGGGGCCTCGCGTTCAAGCCCGAGACCGATGACATCCGCGAGGCTCCGGCCATCGAGATCATCGCGCACCTCAAGCAGGCGGGCGCGACCATCGCCGGCTACGACCCGATCGCAGCCGAGAACATCAAGGCGCAGATCGGCGACGTCATCACCTACGCTCCCAACGCGTACGCCGCGGCCGAAGGCGCGGATGCCGTCGTGCTCATCACCGAGTGGCACGAACTGCGGCACCCGGACTTCGCGAAGCTCAAGAAGCTCGTCCGCACCCCCGTCCTGTTCGACGGCCGCAACGTCTGGGATCCCGAGGAGGCGCGCGCGGCGGGCTTCACCTATCACGGTATCGGTCGTGCCTAAATTGAAGCTCTTCTCTCGCCGCGACTACTCGTCGCGCGAGAAGTACCGCCCCGACTACCTCGTGCTCGCCCGGGCGCTGGTCGAGACGGTCGACTTCGCCACGCAGCTCGACGTCGGGTGCGGGCAAGGCTTCCTGATGCAGCCGCTGCACGAGGCGCATGGCAAGACCGTGCAGGGCATCGAGTACAGTCGGGAATCGGAGCGCTTCGTCGCACCGTCGCTCGTCGGCAAGATCGCGTACGGCAGCTTCGTCGATATGCCGGTGCCGGGTCGCTTCGATCTCGTCTCGTGTGTCGAGGTCGTGGAGCACATCCCCGCCGAGCGCGCCGACGACGCGGTGAAGTTCCTCACCACCGCGGCGACGAAGTGGATCTACCTCGCGGCCGCGATTCCGAAGCAGCCGGGCGTCGGGCACATCAACTGTCAGCCCACGTCCTACTGGCTCCGCAAGCTCGACGCGCACGGCTGGGAGCTCGATCTCGCGAAGACCGGCCAGTTCATCGACAAGCTGGCGGCGATCTCCATCTGCTACTGGCTGCCGCAGAACGCGCTCATCTTCCGCCCGAAGTCATGAAGGCGACGGTCGTTCTCCGCTCGTACAACCGCGTGGCCGCGGCGTGCGACGCCCTCGAGGCGTGCCTGACGCAGGACTACGCGGATATGGAGGTGCTCGTCATCGAGCAGTCGACGAAGGTCACGCCGGACGAGCAAGCGCGCCTCGCGCGCCTCGCCGCCTCGGATCCGCGCGTCGTCGTGGCGAAGCGGCCTCCCCTCGGGGGCCCGGGCTCGCGCAACGAGGCGTGCAAGATCGCGACGGGCGACATCATCATCATGCTCGACGACGACGACATCCCCGGACACCCCGGATGGCTGTCGGCGTTCATGAAGAACTTCGAGGATCCGCGCTGCCTCGCCGTCACCGGGCGGCACGTCGTCGAGGGCCAGACCGGCGATCCGTACAGCAACATGGAGCGCGCGCGGAAGAACGTCCTGTCGTACTCGTGGCTCTACTGGCAGCGCTGCTACACGCAGGTCGACATCCGCAGCGAGAAGATCCTCAACATCCACGGCACGAACTCCGCCATCCGCCGCACGGTGCTCGAGCGCTTCGGCATGTGGGACACGTGCACGACGATCGAGGACGAGAACTCGCTCTGCTACCGCATCCAGGCGGGCAAGCGCCCCGACGAGTACATGGTGTTCGATCCCGAGGCGTGGATCCTCCGTCGCCTCGATATCGAGGGTGGCCTCGACAAGCGCGCGATGTCATCGGTGAACTTCGGCCGCCGCCTCTTCGCCTATCTCCACAACGTGCCCGGCCACTATCACAAGGCCCGCTTCCTCGCGCTCTACCCCGCGTACATGGCGCTGCTCTGGTTTCACATCTGCGAGCGCGTCTACGACGGCGAGTCCTGGAAGTACAAAGGCAAGACCGGGAAGAAGATCGTCGCCCTGTCGGCCTTCACCGTCGCGTTCCCATTCCTCTGGTGGTACTGGGCGATCCCGTGGGCGAAGGGCCGGATCACCGGCGCGCCGATCGAGCGCGGTCCCAAGCTCGCGCCGCGGCACACGCCCCGCGATATCGCGGCGCCCGCGGGCAATCCCGTTCCGGCGACCTGAGCGGCGGAACAAATCCGGCCAGTCGGGCGTAGCAATCCCGGTGGAGCCAGCCATCCAGTCGATCGGCGTGGCCGGCGCCCTCATCGAGCGGCTCGCGGCGATTGTCCGGGCGGAGAAGAGCACACAGGTCAGGTCCGAGGCCGAGCTCGACGAGCTGTCCCTCCGGATCGGCGAGGCGCAGGAGATCGCACCCGAGGTCTGGCGACATCTCGACGCGGCGCGCGCGACGCTGCCGGCCGAGGCGCCCGGGGTGGCCGAGTACGACGAGATCCGCGCGCTGCAGGACGGCGCGAACCTGGCGACCACGAGCATCGAGGCGAGTCAGCACTTCGACTACCTCGGTCTCCTGTTTGGTTCGCTCGGCACGATCACGGTCAAGTCGGTGACGTGGGATAGCCGCATGATCCGGCGCGCTGTTGCCGCGTGCGCCGCGCTCAAGTCGGCACGTCCCGACGTCGACTGGGCGCAGCTCGAGCACGCCGACCGCGAGATGATGGCCAACGCCGGATCGCTGCACACGGCGCGCTGGAAGTCACTCGCGAAGGTCGTGGCGGGCCTCGTTGCCACGCTCGTGCTCGTGACCGGCGTGCGGCTGCTCGTGATGTCTGATCGACATGCCGAGACGCCGCCCCCGGACGTGATGGCGCACGAGGGGGCCAAGCAGCCCGATCAGGACCTCGCCGCCATCTTCGCGGAGGACCACGCGGCCCGGCCCTGCGACGAGGCGGCGGCCAGCGGGTACGTGACGTATCTCGAGAGGCGCGGAGAGCGGGAGCAGGCCGCGCGCGTGCTCTACCGGCTGTTCACCAACTGTCCGGACGCGAAGTAGGTCAGGCGGCCACCGCGACCCGGGTCTCGACGAGGCGCTGCAGGATGTTGCGGCCGGTCTGCCAGCTGCCGAGGCCCGAGGCGGCGTTGATGTGACCCGCTCGCCGGAGCACCGTGAGCTCGCTGCCCCAGGCGGCGGCCAGCGCGCGCGACGTGGCGACCGAGGCATACGGATCGTCGTCCGACGCGACGACGTGCGTCGGGAAGGGCAGTGGCCCGCGCGGTACGGGTGCGAAGACGTGCAGGCTCGCGCGCTGCGTGGATGGGGGCAGCTCCACGTCGGGCGGGGCCACCAGCAAGGCCCCCGCGAGCCGACCGCGCGTCACGTCGGCCCAGTGCGCGAGTGCGATGCAGCCGAGCGAGTGCGCGATCACGACCGGTGGCGCCGGCGAGGCGGCGACGGCGCGCTCGATCGCACCGATCCAGTCCTCGTGCGTCGGGCGGAACCAGTCGTTCACCTCGATACGGCGGGAGTCCGGAAGCTCGGTCTCCCAGCGGGTCTGCCAGTGCTCGGGGCCGGAGCCGCCCCAGCCAGGGAGGAGGAGATACGTCATTGGCAGACCATCCGTTATAACGGACGAGCTGTCAAGTGGGAGCGATCAGCGGGCCGCGTAGCTCTCGGTCAGGGCGAAGCCGTCGCGGCCGAGGTTCGTCGCCCGCACGCTCGCCACGTAGTTGCGATACGCGAACTCCGCGCTGCTCTGCCGCAGGGCGCCGCGGGCGAGGAGCGCGGGCTGACCGCTCGTGGCGGTCGGCGCCCCTGCTCGCGCGGTGATCGCGTTGCGCGTCCGCTCGAAGGCGCCTTCGACCTGCACGGAGAGGTCCGAGCGGCGGAGGGTCTTCACGCGGACGAGCTTGTCGCCGGAGAACTCGAACCACGCACTCGCCGAGCTGAGCTGCGCGGGATCAACGGTGAGGGCGCCGACTGGAACGTTGCTGCACTCGAGGCTCGAGCCGTCGCGGAGCTCGTCGCACGTCACGGCGTGGCGCGCGGCCCAGGTCAAGATCTCGGTGCGGGTGGTCTCGCCAAGCGCAAAGCCGAGGGCCGGACGCTCGGGGACACTCGCGAGCATCGCCGTACGCGTGCGGGCCACGATCGCCTGGGCCATGGCGGTCATCGACGGGGCGCTGCGCGCCTCCGGCGGCTGGTCGTAACCGAACGGACAGCCGTCGCCGCCGCCAGCCGGATCGGCCTGGGCCGTCACGCCCAGCATGCCCATCAGGCGTGGGTCGTGAACGGCGACCATGAACGCGACGAAGAGGCCGGCCGCGAAGCCCAGGACCGCGCGCATTACTTGCCCACGATCGACGCCTTGAAGGTCGCGTCGGTGACCGGGGGCGCGAAGCAGCTCGAGACATCGTCCGCCGTCACGCCGCTCGTGGTGAGCGCCGGCACGATGATGTTCGTGACGAAGTAGTCGTACTGCGCGCTCGTGATGCCCATGCCGGTGTGGGCAGCGGTCATGTCCTGGTCGGTCGCCGTATAGCTCACGCCGTCGGTGTACGTGATGGTGTCGGGCCCGCCGTACACGAAGACGAGGAAGGCCGCGAGCCGGCCCTTGAAGCGAGCGAAGTCTGCGACGCCCGAGAAGGAGCTGCCGAGATTCGCGTCGCCATTCGCTGTCAGCTCCGCAGTGGTGAGCTCGAAGATCTCCTCGTTCACCGCCACGAAGCCGTTCGTGCCGTAGGTGTCGAACGCGTTCTTGCCGCTCGAGTCGCAGAAGACGCGCGCGGCCGGCCCGGTGCCGGTCGGCTCGTACTCCTCATCATCGCTTCCACAACCAATGGCCAAGAGCGCGAGGGCGCCCACGAAGAGGGTAGTTCTCATCCCGGGACGTACGAGGGATTCGCGGGAACGGATCGAACTTACTTGGTGAGGCCGGCTTCATCAGGGTGCTTGGCAAGGTCGCTCAATGCGCGGGCCCGGGCCCCGAGGCTGCCGTGCGGGTGGTCGACCCAGTAGCGAGCGAGGCGCCGGCGCGCCAGGTCAAGCTCGCCACCTCCGAGGTACGCCTCGATGAGGAGGACGTCGCGCTCCTCGGCCAGCTCGCCATCCGCATACGTGCGTGCGTGGGACATCAGGGTCACGACAGCCTCGTGGAAGAGCCCGCGCGCCACCGCGGTCCTCGCTCGATCGAGCAGGAGGACCTCGTCGCGCGGCAAGGCACGTGGAGGTTCCGACGGCGCCACGGCAGCTGTCGGCGTCGGTACGGCGGGCCGCGACGGCGCGCGATCCGGTCGTGCGACCCGCACCTCGGTGGAGGTGGACGTGGCGGTAGGCGCCAGGATTGCTGTGCCGAGCCCGCGGGGGGCTGCCTCCGGTACAGCTGCGATCATGGGGATGACCCGCGGTACCGTTGCCGGCGCCGTCGCGCGGCCGAGGCCGAACCCGACCGTGACCAGGAGCGCAGCCCCGGCGGTCCACGCAAGGGTCGACCGACGCGAGGGCGCCGCGAGGGCGCCGACGTGTGGGGCGGCCTCGACGGGCGCGGGGACCGCGAGCAAACCCGCGAGTGCAGCGGTGATCGCCGCCGCGCCCGCCGCCGCCCGTCGCCGCGTGTCCGTACGTTCGTGCGCCAGCGCGCGATCGGGCTCTCCGAGCGACACGCGGAGGTGTGCGCGCGCACGACGGAGCCGGTCCTTCGCCGTGTCGAAGGGGATCTCGAGGATCTCGGCGGTCTCGCGCAGGGTCCGCTCTTCGAGCTCGTGAAGCGTGACGACCTCCCGCAACTCGACGGCGAGCTCGTCGAGCGCGCGATGAACCGCCAACACGTCGACCACGTCGGCCTCGGTTCGCGGTGCCGGCGTTGCCGACGCTTCGGGCGGCGTAGCCATCGGCACCTCGCGACGCTGCGCTGACTTGGCATGATCACGGGCCAGGTTGCGCGCGATCCCGTAAACCCACGCCGGCAAGGCCACGCCCGGTGGAGGGGGAGCCGAGGTCAGCGCGCGCACGAGGGCCTCCTGGGCCAGGTCGCGAGCGTCGGGATCGCGCAGGCCCGCGCGGAGGCCCACGCGACAGGCGGCCGCGGCGGCGCTCTCGAGGTCGGCCCGATCGATCACCCGATCCCCGAGCGCCCGGAGCTTCGGCGGGAGATCACGCTTGCCCGCTCATGGTGCTCGCGTCATGGCCAAGCGGTCGTCTGCGTACAACGAGCCACCCAGGAGCCCCAGCCCCACTCCCAGGCCGACGGTCAGTGACGTGATCCTGACGGCAGGATCGTCCAGGAGCCAGCCCCCGGCGATGCCACCCGCGGTGACCAGCAGGCCGCTCACGAAGGCGAGCCGACGTGTGGTCGCACGACTCTCCCGATGGATCATCAGGTTGGCGGCTGTATCGAGCACGACGTAGCCGTGCCCTTCGGCACGCCGGTCCGGGTCGACGAGCGAGAAGTAGCGGCGACCTCGTGGCACCCGAACCGTACACGGGCTCGTGCACAGCGGTTCGTAGAACGAAGTCCCGACGAGGTGGACGCCCTCGAGGCTCCGGCCGGTGCCGCCACCGACCAAGACCGAAACGTCGTACCGGACGCCGTCGTTCGACCCGATGTTGATCTCGACGAGGTCGGCCTCGGACTCGCGCTCGGTTGGCCCCGCGGGCCGCGGGCGCGGGGGAGCAGGATCGAGGAGACTTGCCACTGCGACCGCGAGCAGCGACGTCACTTCCGTGCACGACGCCCCGCGCAGCTGTCTCGAGCCTCCATCCGGTCCGGTCAGCGATCCGACGAACCCCTCGCCGCTTCGATCGACGCGCACATGCACCGTGGCGACCGCGCGGTCGTCCCACGGCACGTACCCCAACCTCGCCGAGACCTCGTCCGCGAAGCGGGCCGCGTCGATGCAGGTCTGGGTGGGGGCGTAGTCGAGCGCGAAGCGCTCGGTTCTCCCGAGATTTCTGGCGCCGTCATCCAGGTCGGCGTGCGCGGGGCCGCCGATGCCCAGCAAGGCAACACAGAGGATGAGGCCGAAGCCGATGCGGTTCATGTCGATCGATGGAGCGACCGCACCGATTTGGGTGGATGGCGGCCGCAGATTCGTCATGGAGACAGCTCGGCGCACGGGGCTGGCGGGCCCTCGCCCCCGGGACCGGTCGCCGTGCTCGGATCGTAGCACCCCGCCGCGAGGAGCAGAACGAGGGTTGCCGCGAGCATCGAGGCCTTCGAGAGCGGACCGAAGCGCTGCTGGACGCGCCGGGCCAACGGTCTGCCGAGAGGCCGGCGGCCTTCACCACGATGGCGACCACGTGCCCCGGCTCGATCGGTACGCCCGAGCATGGCCATGAGATGCCGCGGGCTACTTGAGCGATGCGAGCATCGACCTGGGGTGGACGTCCTGCCAGTAGGCCAGGAGGAGGAACATCGTGACGAGGGCGCTCCCCCCCGAGGCGATGAGGTCGACGAGATGACCGACGTGGCCGATCGCGTACGACACGATGCCGCCGACGACGAGGCCGGCCGCGGCACACGCGAGGATGCCGCCGGCGGCGCGGAGGTAGCGCGGGACCTCGAGGTGGATCGAGCGCACGACGAGGTACATGAGGACGACGAAGGCGATCGGGTAACCGACAGCCCAGCCGATCGCGACCGAGATCAGGCCGAAGCGATCGCCGAGCACGGCGGCCGCGATCACGAAGGCGAGGGGGACGAGGATCGACGCCGCGGCCATGTAGCGGAGGGTCAGCTGGGGCTGGCCCGTGCCGTCGAGGAGCGGCGGGCCGAGGAAGCCGAGCGCCCGGAGCAGGCCGACGAGTGCGAGCAGCCGGGCTGCGTTCGCGCACAGCTCGAGGTCGTGGGCGGTCCAGCCCTTGTCCACGCTGAGCGACCGGCCGAACATCGCGAGCAGATCCGGCACGCACAGCATGATGAGGAGCACGAACGGGAGCACCGCCATCATGTTGAGGCGCGTGAGGCGAATGAACTGGGTCTTCAGGGCCTCGGGGTCGCTGCGCAGGCGCGCGAAGGTCGGGAACGCCACATCGATGACGACGTTCGCGATCGTCTTCACTGCCTCGAGGACGATCCAGTAGGCGAACGAGTAGATGGCGTTCGCCTGCGGTCCGAAGAAGTAGAGGACGACCTGATAATCGATGTTCGTGTACGTGTAGTAGAGGATCTGGCTCGACGCGCTGCGCATGCCGAACTTCACGTACGGCAGCACCTCGCGGAACTTGAAGACGAGGCGGGGGAGGAACGGTCGTGCGAGCTGGATCAGCACGCCGAAGGTGATGGTGCGGGCGATCGCGGCGAGCGTGTAGCACCACACGCCGAAGCCGGTGGCCGCGAACACGACGCGCAGGATCGACTCGACGACATACGCGCTGGTGCGGATCTTCGCGACGGTGGCGAAGCGCAGGTCCTTGCGCAGGAGCGCGTACGGAATCGCGTAGACGTTCTGCAGCAGCAGCTTCGCGGAGTACGCGATGAGCAGCCACCCGACGATGGGATAGCCGGTGCTCGCGCCGTAGATCGGCGCGATGATGCACAGCGCCCCGAACATCCCCGCGGAGACGAGGACGTTGAACCAGAAGACCGTCGAGATCCGGTCCTCGTTGTGGTCGTCGCGCTGGATGATCGCGCTGGTGACCCCGAAGTCGGCGGTCACGTCGAGCACGGCGTAGAAGCCGATGCCGGCCATCATGATGCCGTAGTTCTCCTGATTCATCAGGGCCACGACGAGGAGCACGGCGATGATGTCGGCGACGGCGACGATGACCTGGGACGCGGCGATCCAGGCGACGCCCCGGTTGATGGACGTCTGGAGCCGGGCGGCGGCGGCCTTGTCCTCCTCGGCGTCCTGCGCGTCCTGCTTAGTCAACCTTGGGCCTCGGTCCCGCGGCACAGCGCTCGTGGGCCGCGCTCACCGAATCTGTCGCCTTGTGGCAGGCCTCGGCAATCGCTCCCTGGGCGTTCGGCTCCGGGTTGGCCTTGCGCGAGGCGGCAAAGTCCCGCTGGGCGCGCTCGATCCAGGCGTCCAGGTCCTGCACGTCCAGGTCCTCGAGGTTCGGGCAGGTGCGATAGGCCTCCAGGGCCTTCACGAGGCCCTCGCACTCGGCATCCATCGTGCCGAGGGCCGGCACGTCGTTCGCCGGGAGCGCCGGCGGAGGTGGCCCGGTGGGGACGGGATCCCGATGCGCACAGCCGGCGAGGATCGCGACGGCGAAAATCGCAACCCGAGGGCTCGGGAGTGTCGGACGCATGGGCTAGAAAACGTAGTCCGGGACGGACGTTCTTTCCATGTCGACGTTCACGCATCTCCACGTCCACACGCAATACAGCCTGCTCGACGGCGCGATCCGGGTGAAGGACCTGTATCCGAAGATCCGCGACCAGGGGATGGACACGGTCGCGGTCACGGACCACGGCAACATGTTCGGAGCCATCGACCTCTACACCGAGGCGAAGGCCAAGGAGATCAAGCTGATCTTCGGTTGCGAGACGTACGTCTCCGCCGATCGCCACGACCGCACGAATCGGCGCAGCTATCACCTCATCCTGCTCGCGCAGAACGAGGCCGGCTACAAGAACCTCTCGTACCTGAACTCGATGGGGTACCTCGAGGGCTTCTACTACAACCCTCGCATCGACAAGCAGCTCCTCCGCGATCACAGCGAGGGCCTCATCGGCCTGTCGGCGTGTCTCGGTGGCGAGATCGCGCAGACGCTCGAGAAGCAAGGCGTGGCCGCGGCGGAAGAAGTCGCGAAGGAGTACGCGGCGATGTTCGCGCCGGGCGACTTCTTCCTCGAGCTGATGCCGACCCCCATGACGGAGCAGGAGACGCTGAACGGCGAGCTCATCCGCATGGGCAAGAAGCTCGGCATCCCGCTCGTCGCCACGAACGACTGCCACTACGTGAACCAGAGCGACGCCCAGGCCCAGGAAGTCCTGATGGCGATCCAGACCGGCAAGTCGCTCAAGGACGAGAAGCGCCTCAAGCACATCACCAACAGCTACTACCTGAAGTCGCCGTCGGAGATGGAGGCTCACTTCAAGGACATCCCGGAGGCGATCGAGAACACCGTCAACATCGCCAAGCGCTGCAACGTCAAGCTCAAGCTCGATCAGACCTACCTGCCCAAGTACAAGGTCCCCGAGGGCGAGTCGCTCGACACGTACTTCGCGCAGATCGTCGAGAAGGGCCTCGAGCGCCGCTTCCGCGAGATGACGGCCCGCGGCAAGAAGTTCAACGTCGACGAGTACCGCGCGCGCGTCCTGACCGAGATTGCGGTCATCCAGAAGATGACCTTCTCGGGGTACTTCCTCATCGTCTGGGACTTCATCAACTGGGCGAAGGAGCACGACATCCCCGTCGGACCGGGCCGCGGCTCGGGCGCCGGCAGCGCCGTCGCGTGGGCGATGCGCATCACCGATATCGACCCCATCGAGTTCAAGTTGCTGTTCGAGCGCTTCTTGAACCCCGAGCGCGTGTCGATGCCCGACTTCGACGTCGACTTCTGCATGAATCGCCGTGGCGAGGTCATCAAGTACGTCCAGGAGAAGTACGGCAAGAACCAGGTCGGTCAGATCGCCACGTTCCATCAGCTCAAGGCCCGCGGCGTCATCCGCGACATCGCGCGCGCGATGGAGATTCCGTTCGGCGAGGCCGACAAGCTCGCGAAGCTCGTGCCCGAGCCCGTGCAGGGCAAGTCTCCGCCGGTGCGCGAGGCCATCGAGCAGACCCCCGAGCTGAAGGCGCTCTACAACGAGAGCCCGATGCACCGCGAGCTCCTCGATCTCGCCGCGTCGCTCGAGGGGCTCAACCGCAACGCCGGCATGCACGCCGCGGGTGTCGTCATCGCCGAGAAGCCGCTGTGGGAGTACGTCCCGTGCTTCCGCGGGCAGAACGACGAGATCGTCACCCAGTTCGCGATGAAGGAGGTCGAGAAGGCGGGCCTCGTCAAGTTCGACTTCCTCGGCCTGAAGACGCTCACCGTGATCCGGACGGCGGTGAACCTCATCAACCAGCAGCGCCCCGCCGACGACCCGCTCGATATCGACGGCATCAACACCGAGGATCCCGGCGTCTACAAGATGGTCGCGCGCGGCGACACGACGGGCGTGTTCCAGTTCGAATCCAGCGGCTTCCGCGAAATGCTGAAGAAGCTGAAGCCCGACTGCCTCGAGGACCTCGTGGCCGCCGGCGCGCTCTACCGGCCCGGTCCGCTCGAGGGCGGCATGGTCGACACGTACATCGAGGTGAAGCACGGGCGGCAGCCGCCCGACTACATGCACCCCAAGCTCGAGGGCGTCCTCAAGGACACCCACGGTGTCATCGTCTACCAGGAGCAGGTGATGCAGATCGCCCAGGTCCTGGGCGGCTACACGCTCGGCGGCGCCGATCTGCTCCGTCGCGCCATGGGCAAGAAGAAGCCCGAGGAGATGGCGAAGGAGAAGTCGAAGTTCCTCGACGGCGCCAAGTCGTTGAACGTCGACGTGAAGCGCGCGGCCGAGATCTTCGAGCTCGTCGAGAAGTTCGCCGGCTACGGCTTCAACCGTTCGCACTCGGCCGCGTACGGCTGGGTCAGCTACCAGACCGCCTATCTCAAGCACCACTACCCGCACGAGTTCATGGCGGGTCTGATGTCGTGCGACGCCGACAACATCGACAACATCGTCAAGTTCATCGCCGAGGCGCGGTCGATGGGCCTCACCGTCGAGCGTCCGGATGTGAACGAGTCGAACCTCGACTTCACCGTCACGCCGAGCGCGACCGCCCAGGGCGGCAAGGTGATTCGCTTCGGCATGGGCGCGGTGAAGGGCGTCGGCACGAACGCCGTCGAGGCGATCATCGATGCGCGCAAGGCCGATGGGCCCTTCACCTCGATCTACGAGCTCTGCCGGCGCGTCGATACGCAGAAGTGCAACCGGCGCGTGCTCGAGCAGCTCGTGAAGAGCGGCGCCTTCGATGGCCTGCCGGGGGGGCGCCATCGTGCCCAGCTCCTCGGGGTGCTCGACGGCGCGATCGAGCGCGGCGCGGCCGAGCAGCGTGATCGCAAGAGCGGGCAGACGTCGCTGTTCGGTCTCTTCGCGGCGCAGGAACCCGCCAAGCCGGCCCCGGGCGCGGCCCAGCAGGGCGAGACCTATCCCGAGATCGATGCGTGGACCCCCAAGCAGCTCCTCGCCTTCGAGAAGGAAGCGCTCGGCTTCTACATCTCGGGGCATCCGCTCGATCGCTATCGCAGCGACCTCCTGCGCTACGCGACGGCGGGCACCGCTGACTTCCTCGCCGGCAAGAAGGCCGTCGGGGACCACTCGATCGGCGGCATCGTCAGCCAGTACCGCGAGATGATCACGAAGAAGGGCGACAAGATGGCGCGCTTCATGTTGGAGGACTCGGAAGGGGCCTTCGAGGTGATCGCGTTCCCGAAGACCTTCGAGAAGGTCCGCCACGTCCTCGTCTCCGACGAGCCGATCCTGTGCACGGGGCAGGTCAAGAACGAGGGCGGCGCCGAGGCCCCCGAGTGGAAGATGCTGCTCGAGGGGGCGTCGCCGCTGGGCGAGCTGCGCCAGGCGAAGTCGACGCGCGTCGATATCCACCTGAACGCCGACACCACGACGACCGATCAGCTCGACGAGCTGAAGACGATCCTTGCCAATGCCACGCGCGGTAACTGTCAGGCGTTCGTGCGGCTCAAGATCGCGCAGCGGAGCGAGACCGTGCTCGCGCTGCCCGAGGCCTGGGACGTCGCCCCGACGGACGAGCTGCTCGCTCGCCTCGAGCGGCTGTTCGGCGATCGCGTCGCGACGCTCGCCTGACCGGTGGCGCGAGCCGGTTCCACCTCGGTCGTCACCACGCGAGTGCCATCGCTTGTTCCAGCACGAGGTCGCCGTCGCGTGGTCGCGGCGCTCCGACGTCCACGAACCCCATGCGTCGGTAAAGAGCTCGTGCGGGGCCATTGTCCGCAACCACGTCGAGCGTCAGCCGGCCGACGCCCCGGGCGCGGGCCCAGGATCGGACCTCGGTGACGAGCGCTTCACCCACCCCTCGGCCGCGCGCCACGGGACGTACCCACATCGAGATGAGCTCGATCGTGTCGTCGTTCAGGGACGAACCAGAGGCCAAGCCGACTTCGAGACCATCGAGCGAGGCGACGAGGTTCAGAGCGACGGACTCCAGTCGGCCGCGCCAGCGAGCTTCCTCGGCGTGTTCCCACTCGGCCAGGCGGGATCCGAACGCCACGGGTGCCTCTGCCAGCGCGGCGAGTCGTAGAGCCTTGAACACGCGCCAGTCGTCCGCACCGATCTGACGAACGCCGACCATGTTCAGTCGAGGCCGAGCGCTTCGAGGTCATCCTCGTCGAGCCCGAAGTAGTGCGCCGTCTCGTGGAGGACGGTGACGCGAATCTCCTCGGCGAGGTGGTCCTCGTCGACGCACGCGCGCTCGAGGTTCTTCTGGAACAAGAGGATGTTCGTGACCGAGGGGGCGAGGGCGCCGTCCTCCGGCATCGGGGTGCCCTGGAAGAGGCCCAGCAGGCGCGGGTCGATGCCGTCGGCGATGAGCTCGGCGGACGGCAGATCGTCGATCATGATCGGCACGCGCTCGAGGTGCTCGCGGACCTTCGGCGGCAGCGCGGCGATGGTCTCGGCGGCGATCTTCTCGAGCTCGTCCTCGGTGATGTGGACCTCGCCGGGCGCGGCGTTGCTGTCGAGCGTGCGGACCTGCTGCCAGGCGGCGATCATCGCCGCACGATCGCCGGCGGCCTCGTGGACGCGGCCGAGGACATAGAGCGAATCGGCCTCGAGCTCGGGCTCGCGCTTGGCGGCCTCGATCCAGCGCTTCGCCCCCGCCGGATCCTCGGCTTCGATCGCGAGCTCGGCGAGGTCGAGGGCGAGGCGCCCATCGTCGATGACCGACGAGGACAGCTCGGCGAGGGCGTCGCGTGCGGCCTTGGGCTCGCCCCGTGCGAGCAGCGCCTCGGTCTTCACGTAGACGGCCTCGATCAGGTCGTCCTCTTCATCGATGAACTCGAAGGCCGCGCCGACGACATCGAGGGCGGTATCGGGGTCGGCGTTGGCGTGGAGCTGGAGCCGGGCGATGCAGATGCGGGGCATCGGATCGTCGGGACGGGCGTGGGACAGGGCCTGGTACTGCGCGATGGCGTCCTCGGTGTCGCCCTGCGCATCGGCCACGGCGGCCGAGAGCATGAGCACGTCCGGGTGCTTGCGATCGATCCGGCGGCACCGCTCGACGACCGCCGCGGCCGCTTCCAGGTCGCCCTCCTCGAGGGCCTCGAAGCCGCGCTCCACGTCGGCAAGCAGACGATCGACTCGTGACATCGGCACTGTATGTACTCCGATTTGCAGGCACTCGCCCGCGTCGCTATGGTCACAACGTGTCACCGAGGTACTTCATTGCCGCGATCGCCCTGCTCGTGTCGCTTGCCGGGTGTCCGCGGCCTACGCGGCGAACCCTCGTGCCGGAGGTCCCTCAGAACGGCGACGTCTCGGCGCGGACTCGCTTCAACGAGGCGCGCACGCGCTTCCTCCAGGACGGTGGCGGGCCGGAGGCGTTCCAGAAGATCGTCCGCGACTTCCCCGAGGATCCCATTGTCCCGTGGGCGAACCTCTACGCCGGCATCGCCGCGATCCGCGACCGCAAGTTCACCGCCGCGAAGGCCTCCCTCGAAGGGGCCATCGCGGCCAACGTCGATGCGGGCCTGACGACACGAGCCGAGCTCTTCCTCGGTATCACGAAGAACTACCTCGGCGATGCGGCGGGCGCGCTGCCGCTCCTCGCGCGTGGCCAGTCCGCGATCGAGAACGAGGCCGAGAAGACCGAGTACCTCGCGGCGGCGGCCTTCGCGACGGCCACCGCGGGTGACCAGCCGCTCCAGTCGCTCGGGCTCTTCGACCAGCTCTACGCGCGGGTGTCCGCGACCGAGCAGGCCGTCATCGTCGCACGGTGTGAAGAGGTCGTCGCTCGCGCGGATCGCGAGGCGCTGCGCCGCGTGTTCGATCAGCTCCCGAACCGGCAGGGCCCGGCCATGGCCGCCGTCGCCACGCGCCTCGCCTTGCTCGCCGATGTCGCGGGCGCGACCGACGAGGCCAAGCAGATGCGCGACGTCGCCGGGCCGGCGCGCGTGGCCGTCGGCCTCCCCCGGTCGGTGTCGACGTCGGGCTCCGTGAGCGCGGTTGGCGAGGGAGAAGCGGGCCTCGTCGGCGCGGTGATGCCGCTCGGCGGCAAGCAGAACCGCGTGGCCGAAGCCGCCGTCGCCGGCCTCGGTGCTGCGGCCGGGGTGGGCGATGGCAAGGGCGTGGTGGCCGTGGAGGTGCGGGCCGCCGGTGATGCGGACGCGGCGACCCTCGCCGTCGAGGAACTGACGAAGGCGAGCGTGATCGCGATCGTCGGTCCGATCGATGGCGCCGCGGTCGACGCGGCCAGCGCGCGCGCAGAGAGCCTCGGCGTGCCGCTCCTGTCGATGTCGACGCGCGCCGAGGACCGCACCGGCGGCACGTACACGTTTCACGTCGTCCACTCGTCCGAAGCCCGCGCACGGGCCCTCGCGCGGACCGCCATCGACAAGGGCGTCACGACGTTCGCGATGCTGTCGCCGGAGAGCGGCTACGGCAAGGCGGTCTCCGCGGCGTTCGCCGATGAGGTCAGCAAGGCCGGTGGCTCCATCGTCACCAAGGTCACCTATCCCGCGGACTCGAAGTCGTTCGCGAGCTTCGCCGGGAAGCTCGACGGCAGCTGGCAGGGCGTGTTCGTCCCCGAACAAGCGGATCGCCTCGAGCTCATCGCCCCCGCGCTCATGGCGGCCGGCAAGGTGCCCGCACCCGTGGGCACGAAGAAGGTCTCGGCCGGCCGCCCGATCGTGCTCCTCTCGACGGCGGAGGGCATCACGGGCTCGTACATCGCGGCCGCCGGGCGGCACTCGCACGGTGCGCTGTTCGCGCCCGGCTACTACCCCGACGACAAGAGCGCCACCCAGAAGGTGTTCCTCGAGCGGTTCATTGCCACGTTCGGTCGTGCGCCGGGCGCGATCGAGGCCTACGCCTTCGACGCCGCGCAGCTCATCGCCGCCGCCGGCACGGGAGGGCGCGCGGCCCTCGCGAAGAAGCTCGCCAGCGGGGAGCTGACGGGCGTCACCGGGCTCATCAGATTCGACAGCGAGCGGCACGTCCGCACCGATCGCGGCGTGATCTACACCGTCACCGAGGACAACGGCGCCTACGCCATTCGCACGCTCCCCTGATAGGCTCGCCCCCGTGACATTCGACGCGGGGAATCGGCTCATCGCCGCCATCGACACACCGGCGCGCGCAGAAGCGGACGCCCTGATCGCCAGGCTCGGTGGGGTCCCGAGCTGGCTGAAGCTCGGCCTCGAGCTGTTCTGCGCCGAGGGCCCTGGAATCGTCAGCGACATCGTCGGGCGGGGGCACCGGGTCATGCTGGATCTCAAGCTCCATGACATCCCCGAGACGGTCGGCCGGGCCGCCGCGCGCGTGGCGACGCTCGGCGCTGGCCTCCTCACGATCCACGCCTCCGGGGGGCGCGCGATGATGGAAGCGGCCGTGAAGGGGGCAGGGGCGACCCGGGTCCTTGCGGTGACGATCCTGACGTCGATGGATGCCCAGGACCTGGTCGACGTCGGCTTCGGCGGGTCTGTCGAGGACGCGGTCGTGAAGCTGGCGCAGCTGGCGCAGCGTGCGGGCTGCGCGGGCGTGGTCGCCTCGCCGAAGGAGATCCGGCTCATCCGCGAGGCCGTCGGTCCGAACTTCTTGATCGTCACGCCGGGGATTCGCCCCGCCGATTCGCAGGCCGGCGATCAGAAGCGCGTGATGACGCCGCGCGAGGCCCGTGCGGCGGGGGCGGACCTCGTCGTGGTCGGCCGTCCACTCCGTGATGCCGCGGATCCCAGCGCGGCCGCCCGCGCCGTCGTGGCGGAGCTGTCATGAGCGCGCCCGGCGAGCGCGTCATCTTCGGTGCGGGGCCCGTCCGCGAGCTCATCGCGCGTAAGCCGAAGGCGGTGAAGGCGGTGTGGTGCGATCCCCGGCGAGCGGACCGGTCGACGTCCGATGCCGTCGCGGGCATCGTCGGCGCGGCGCGCGCCGCCGGCATTCGCGTCGAGGACCGCGATCGCCCGCAGCTCGACAAGGCGTCGGATGGAGCCCTGCACCAGGGGGTCGTCGCCTGGCTCGGCGCGTTCGAGTATTCGGACCTCGATACGATGCTCGGCGCGGCCACGGGCAAGCCGCTGCTCGTCGCGCTCGACGGAGTCGAGGATCCACGCAACCTCGGCGCCATCATTCGCTCGGCGTACTTGCTCGGGGCCCATGGCGTGCTCATCCCGGAGCATCGCGCCGCGGGTGTGTCGCCACTGGTCGCCAAGACCTCGGCCGGGGCGAGCGAGCTCCTGCCCATCGCCCAGGTCGGCAACCTGACCCGGGCCCTCGAGGAGCTGCGAGAGCAGAACCTCTGGCGCGTCGCGATCCATGCGAGCTCGCAGGCGCAGCCGATCGGCTCGATCGACGGGACCCTCCCGCTGTGCCTCGTGCTCGGAGCCGAGGGCTCGGGCATCCGGCCCCTCGTCGCGAAACACTGTGATTTCCACGCCGTCATCCCCATGGCCCGGGCGGAGGTCGGCTCGTTCAACGTGTCGGTGGCGGCCTCACTCGCGCTCTACGAGATCAGCCGCCAGCGGGAACAAGTCGGCTAGGGCAGGCGTAGTTCTCCGCGGAGGCTATTTCATGGGTCTTGCTGAGCGCCGCGCCGTCAAGGAGTTTCAAGACAAGAGCTTCGCCAAGCTCCAGGACGACATTCACAAGGCCGCCGGCTTTCCGGTCCCGATCGACGTGAGCTGGGACCAGATCGCCGTCGAAGGCCAGAGCCACAACTACGCCGAGGCGTGGCCGGAGCTGTACTTCAAGCCGGTCATCGAGGCCTTCCGATCGATCGGCCGCGACGACATGGGCAAGGACGCCTTGAAGGCGGGCGTGAAGAAGATCGAGGTGCGCAACGCCAAGGGTGCGTACTCGCCGCACAGCGCGATCAGCTTCGCCGACGGGACGCTCACCATCGACCACGAGCTGTCGAACGTCGGTGACACGAACGACCGCACGAAGCACATCATCGAGATCGTCGAGCGGGCCCTGTAGTTGGCCCGTCCCGACGACACGCTCGAGAAGCTGACGGCGGCCTCGCCGCGCGGGCTGCTCGAGGAGCTGGCCCGGATCGGCGCCGCGCTGGCCAAGCTGGAGCGCGCACGTCCCGAGGTCGAGGTGTTCCTCGCCAGCGGGCAGGCGCTCCGAGGTCGGATCGTGCGGGTCGAGGAGGAGCGCGGCGGCCACATCGCGCTGCTTCACACGGCGGGCCCGCCGCGGAACCCATCCGTGGCGTACGTGCGCGTGGATCAGATCGCGGCGGTCACGGTCAGTGACGCGAGCGTGCTCGTGCATGCGCCGACGGCCGATGCCCCCGTGCCGAGCCGGCTCGAGCTCTCGCGCCAGCTCGTGGCACGCAACGACGCGCTGGCGGGTGCGCTGGGGCGGCCCCTGCTCATCACGCTCGCGACCGATGCGAACGACGACGCGCGCCGCGCGCTCGGTCTCGCGTTGCCGCTCGTGACCGACGTGCTGACCGCGGTGGCGGGCGATGTGATGGGCAAGGAGGCGCTCGCGCCCGTCATGGCCATCGAGCTCGGCGGCGCGACCGGCCTCGAGGTCTACTTCGAGGACGGCAAGCAGAAGCTCGTCCTGCGGGTCCCGACCGTGCTCACGCAGCCGCTATCGCACGCGCGCCTGCGGGCGACGATCGAAGCTCTGCTCTAGGCCGACGGCCTACCACGCGTTTCCGCACGTGTGCGTCTGCGCGCTGTCGAAAGGACTCTGGAGATCCGTGGGCAGTACGGCGGATGTTTGGCACATTCGCAGAGGCACATGAGCACGCCAGGCCATCCGCGGGTCACGCTCGATAACTGCGCGACCGAACCGATCCACATTCCTGGCTCGATCCAGCCCCACGGTGCGCTCGTCGCGTGTCGCGGCGACGAACTTCTCATCACGCAGATCAGCGTCAACGCCGCCGAGTACGTCGGAGCGGTCGATGCGTTGCTCGGGACGCCTGTCCTCGCGTTGTTCGATCCCCCGTCTGCCGTCGCCATCGGGGCAGCGATGCGCGGTCCCGAGACCGCGCGCGAGGTGAATCCGATCGCGGTCATGACCCGGCAGGGGCGCTCCTACGATGCCGTCGTGCACCGCTCCGTCACGGGGCCCGTCATCCTCGAGCTCGAGGCCCGTGCGGGGGACGCGACCGCCCAGCCCGCGTTCGACCATCGGTTACGCGCGGCGGTGGTGCGCCTGCAATCCGCTCGCGATGTCGACTCGCTCTCGCGCCTGGCCGCGGAGCAGGTGCGCGAGCTGTCCGGGTTCGACCGCGTGATGGTCTACCGCTTCGACGCGGACTGGAACGGTGAGGTCGTCGCCGAGAACAAGCGCGAGGACCTCGAGCCGTTCCTCGGGCTGCACTATCCAGCGTCGGACATCCCCGCGCAGGCGCGGCGTCTCTACACGATCAACCTGCTCCGCTTCATCAGCGATGTGGCGTACCGGCCATCGCCGCTCGTGCCCGCGTTCGACCCCGAGACGAAGCAGTCGCTGGATCTCTCGTTCGCACAGCTCCGCAGCGTCTCGCCGATTCACATCGAGTACCTGACCAACATGGGCGTGACGGCCTCCATGTCGGTCTCGCTGGTGATCGACGGTGTACTCGCCGGTCTCGTTGCATGTCACCACTACAGCGGACCCTGGATCGTCGGACGCCGCGTTCGCGACACGATCGAGTTCCTCGCGCAGGCCGTTGCCTGGCAGTTGCGCGTGCTCGAGACGGCAGCGGCCGGCGAGCGCGAGGCGAAGATCAAGGTGCACGAGACGGCGTTGATCTCGAATGTCGCGACGACGCCGAAGCTCCAGGTGGGCCTCCTGGTCGACGACCTCTTGAAGCTCGTCGATGCGGAGGGCGCGGCCGTGGTGCTCGCGGAGGGCACGTACCCGATCGGCGTCACGCCCCCGGCCGAGACGCTGAAGGCGATCGCACGCGACCTGAAGGCGCTGTCGCGCGATGTGGTCGCGGTCGATGGGCCGTCGGATGACCTTCCGTCGCTCACTGCCGAGCATCCGGGGCTACTCGCCGTCACCATCTCCCAGACGCTCGGCGAGTACATCCTGTGGTTCCGTCCGTCGACGGAGATGACGGTCGACTGGGCGGGGGATCCGCGGAAGGTCATCGTCTCGCAGGCTGGCGATGCGCCGCCGCGCCTCTCGCCGCGTGGGTCATTCCAGCTCTGGCGCGAGACGGTGCGAGGCAAGGCGCTGCCGTGGCAGCCGTGGCACGTGGCGGCCGCGTCGAACCTCCGCCGCGTGCTCCTCGGAGGCATCCGCCTGCGCGCCGCCGAGCTCCACGCGATCAACGAGCGCTTGCTCGATGCCGACCGGGCGAAGGATGACTTCCTCGCGGTCGTGAGTCACGAGCTCCGCAGCCCCCTGAACGCCATCATGGGCTACCACCAGCTCCTGAACGGCGGCAAGGTGCCGTTGCCGCAGCTCGAGAAGGGCCTCGAGGTCATCGGTCGCAACGCGAAGACGCTCACCGACCTCGTCGACGACCTGCTCGATGTATCGCGCATGGTGAGTGGCAAGCTGGCCCTGTCCCTCGATGGTGTCGACCTGCCGGCGCTGGTGGAGAGCGTGCTCGATGGCTTCGTGGTCGCGGCCGGGGCCAAACAACTCCGCATCAAGCGCGTGCTCGACTCGTCGGCGACGCCGGTGCTGGGGGATGCGACCCGCCTGCGCCAGGTCGTCGCCAACCTCCTGTCGAACGCGATCAAGTTCACGCCGAAGGGCCACTCGATCACCGTCACGCTCGTGCGGGTCGAGTCCGACGTCGAGCTCGCCGTCACCGACACGGGGCAGGGCATCCGGGCCGAGCTCTTGCCCCTTGTCTTCGACATGTTCCGGCAGGGGGACACGGGCATGAATCGCCGCAGCCGTGGCCTCGGCATCGGGCTCGCCCTCGCGCGCCGCATCACCGAGCTGCACGGCGGCTCGATTCGCGTCCACAGTGCGGGGGAAGGCAAGGGGGCGACGTTCAGCGTGCGGCTCCCGCTGTCGTCGGTGAAGCCCGAGCAAGCGGTGGTCGGCAGCCAGGCGGCGGGCTCGATGCTCGCGACCGTGCGGTGCCTGGTCGTCGACGACGAGCCTGACGCTCGCGAGCTGGTGGGCACCGTCCTGCAGCGCGATGGCGCGTTCGTGACGTCGTGCACGTCCGCCGAGGAGGCGCTCGTCCTGCTGCGCGACGCGAAGTTCGACGTCATCATCTCCGATATCGGGATGCCAGAGATGGACGGGCTCCAGCTGCTCCGGGAGCTACGGCGCCGGCCGCCCGAGGAGGGGGGCCGCACACCCGCGGTCGCTCTCACGGCCTACAGTCGGTCTCTCGATCGCACATCGGCCCTGCAGGCTGGCTTCAACGCGCACGTGCCGAAGCCGGTCGACGCCGAGGAGCTCGTCGCCGTCGTCGCGAGCCTCTCGGGGCGCCTGGGCTACAAGCGGCCGTGAGAGACGGCGACCTCCAGCGTGGCGCCGGGGACGCCGCTGCGCTTCCAGGTCGGCCGCTGTTCTGAGCTAGTTCCGACTGGAGCTAGTTCTCGATCTTCTCGAGGAACGACGTCTTCAGCAGCTTCTCGCCGTGGACGGGGAAGAACGTGTAGACGCTGTCGCCAACGACGCGCACGACTTCTCCCTCGCCCCACGTCGCGTGACGGACGATATCGCCCTTCTCGAGAGGGCCGAAGACCGGGCGCTTCACGCGCTCGATCTTGAGCGCCCGCCCTCGTCCCGCGCCGCGATTGCGGCGCAACGCTTCTTCGAGAAGGGCGCGCCGCGTGGTGGAGTCGGTGTTCTTGCGTGCGGCGAGGGTCTGCGCGGCCGCCTCGTCGCGAACGGGCGTGGTCGTGCGCGAGACGCCGGCCTTCACGCAGTTGTCGCAGTTCCCGCACGGCGGGGCGTCGAGGTAGCCGAAGTACGTGACGAGCAAGCGCGTCCGGCAGAGATGGCTCTGCGAGTACCGCAGCATCGAGGCGAGGCGCGCGCGATCCTGCGCCCGTTTCTGTTCGTAGCGACTGGCGGCGCGGGCGAGGTCCTCGATGCTCGGCGGATCGCTGGCGAGCGGCGCGAACCGTGCGCCCGGCGCTTCGGCCGCGAAGCCGACCTCCTTCAGGAACGAGAGGACGACGCGCGCCTTCTTGGCGGGCGTGTCGGCACGCTCGGCGATCTCCTTCACGCCGACGAACGGCTCGTCGTCGGGATGCTCTCCGGCATCGGGGCTCGAGGCGACCCGGCCCTCCGTCACGTGCACGAGGGCCTCGGCGACGGCGCGCGTCTGCTCGGGCGTCGGGTAGCGACCGCCGAGGAAGAAGCTCTGGATGCGCTTGTCCTCGGGCTGGTAGAGCAGCACGCATTCGGCCGGGGCGCCGTCACGTCCGGCCCGCCCGGCTTCCTGGTAGTAGCTCTCGAGCGAGCCGGGGAAGTTGTAGTGCACGACGAAGCGGAGGTCCTGCTTGTCGACGCCGAGGCCAAACGCATTGGTGGCGACCATGAGGCGCGGTTCGCTGCGCTCCATGAAGGCGGTCTGGACGCGCTCGCGATCCTTGGCGCGCATGCGACCGTGGTAGCGCCCACAGTCGACGCCCTGGGAGTGCAGGAAGTCGGCGAGGGCATCCACCGTCTTCACCGTCGCGGCGTAGATGATGCCGCAGCCCGCCTGCTTCTCGATGAGGCGGAGCAAGAGCGCCTGCTTCTTGCGCTCCGACGACGCCTTGATGACGTGGTAGCGGAGGTTCGGACGATCGAGACCGATGTCGATCACCGACGGGTTCGAGTCCGTCAGGCCGAGCTGCGCGAGGATGTCGTCCTTGACCTTGGGCGGCGCGGTCGCCGTCAGGGCAAGCACGGGCGGCTTTCCGAGGGCGCGCACCGCTTCCCCGAGGCCGAGGTACGCGGGGCGGAAGTCGTGCCCCCACTGCGAGATGCAGTGCGCCTCGTCGACGACGAAGAGCGCGACGCGTACCGCCGCCAGGCGCTCGCGGAACCGCGGCTCGCCGAGGCGCTCGGGGGTCACGTAAGCGATGCACGGGCGGTTCTCCGAGAGGCGGGCGAGGGCGGCCTGCTCGTCGCGCGGCGACAGGGTGGAGTCGAGGCGGAGCACGTCCATCTCGAGTTGCTCGAGCTTGTCGTGCTGGTCCTTCATGAGCGCGATGAGCGGCGAGACCACGAGGGTGACCCCGTCGAGCTCCAGCGCGGGGAGCTGGTAGCACAGCGACTTGCCCGCGCCGGTGGGCATGATGGCGAGCGTGTCGATGCCAGCCAGCACGTTGCGAATGGCGAGTGCCTGGCCGGGGCGGAAGTTGTCGATCCCGAACCGGCGGCGGGCCAGCGAGAGCATGCGGGCATCCACCGCCGAGTCGGACTGCTCGTCGTGGTCCTCGCTGATCTCGTAGCGGTCGGGTTCGTCATCCCGGAGGGCGAGGGGCGAGGCCTCGTCCGCCAGGTCGACCACGAGCTTGTCGTCGTCGTCCTCGACCGCGAGGGGGCGGCTCTTTGGAACGGGCCTCAGGTCACGGGTGCCCCGGGCGACCTTGGCCGGCGGCTCGGGTAGCGTCGCGGTAGCCGTCCGCGGGATAGGCAGCGACCCACGGGTCGGCGTCCCCATCCGCCCACGCCGCCGTTCAGGGTCACTGGTTTTAGCCATGAGACGGTACGGTCTCCCAGGAAGCGCCAGAACCGCAAGCCAAGAAATGTGAAGAACCACGTTAGATCAGGTATGTGCGCCCAGGCTCGGTAGCGCAGCCTACATTCTGGCAGGCTTCCCGACACCCCCAGAATTACCCCGCGAATCGGGCTATTTCCGGCTCAGGTAGCCCTCGGCCTTGAGCAGCTCGGCCGTCAGAACCGCCCCGCCGGCCGCACCTCGGACGGTGTTGTGCGACAGCGCCACGAACCGCCAGTCGAAGATCGCATCGGTCCGGAGCCGCCCGATCGAGACCGCCTGGCCGCTCCCCGCGTCCCGGTCGAGCTTGGTCTGAGGCCGGTTCTCCTCTTCGAAGTAGTGGAGGAACGGGGTGGGCGCGCTGGGCAGACCCAGGGTCTGGGGCTTGCCGCGGAACTCCGCCCAGGCCGACAGGATCTGCTCCTTCGACGGAGCCCGGTCGAACTTCACGAACACCGCGGCCATGTGGCCATCGGAGACAGGGACGCGAAGACACTGCGCCGTGATGACGGGCGCGGCCGCCTTCACGATCTGGCCGCCCTCGAGCGAACCCCAGATCTTGAGCGGCTCCTGCTCGCTCTTCTCTTCTTCACCCTTGATGAAGGGGATGACGTTGTCGACCATCTCGGGCCACGACTGGAACGTCTTCCCGGCGCCGGAGATTGCCTGGTAGGTGGTGACGGCGATCTGCTTCGGTCCGAACGCCTTCAGCGGGTGGATGGCGGGCACGTAGCTCTGGATCGAGCAGTTCGGCTTCACCGCGATGAAGCCGCGGGTGGTGCCCAGCCGCTTCCGCTGCGCCTCGATGACGCCGTTGTGGTCGCTGTTGATCTCGGGGATGACCATCGGGACGTCGGGCGTCCAGCGGTGCGCGCTGTTGTTCGAGATGACCGGCGTCTCGGCCCGCGCGTAGTCCTCCTCGAGCTTGGCCGTGGCCGCCTTGTCGAGGTCGACCGCGCAGAAGATGGCGTCGACCCCCGCCGAGACCTTGGCCACGTCGGCGGCGTCGGCGACGATCAGGTTGCCGACGGAGGCGGGAACAGGCTGGGCCAGCGTCCAGCGGCCGGCCACGGCATCTGAATACGCCTTACCCGCGGAGCTGGGACTTGCCGCCACACTCACCACCTCGAACCAGGGGTGATCGGCGAGGAGTTGAACGAAGCGCTGGCCGACCATGCCGGTCGCGCCGACGACACCGACCTTGAGTCGCTGCGTGGTCATGGCTCGGGAACGTAGCAGATCGACTTGCGGACGCGATGCCGATGGAGATGATGTGCGCCTTCCATGCCGTTGCTCGATGGGATCCGGATCGTCGCCTCCAACATTCATGGGTACGGTGGCGTGACGACGAAGCCCTTCGTGAAGGGCGACATCCTGTGTTACGGCGACGGCGTCCTCTACAGGGAGGACGACGACTTCGACGACACGTACGCGCTCATCCTCGATCCCGAGGAGCCGACGCTGGGCGACACCGTCTTCTGGGACCTCGTCTGCCAGACGCGCTGGTTCAATCACTCCTGCGATCCGAACACCGACGTGCTGGCAAAGTGGAACAAGGAGAAGCAGCGCGTGGACGCGTGGTGGGTGGCCCTCCGGGACATCCCCGTTGGTGAGGAGATCACCTACGACTACGCGTTCGCGGCCGAGGTCGCCGAGCCGTGCGCGTGTGGCGCGGCGAGCTGTAGGGGCCTGATCGTCGACGACGCTCCGGAAAACCTCGCGCTGCTGACGCCCGAGCTGCGCGCGAAGCTGCGATAGTCGGAGGCGTGAGCACACGCATCGGGATCCTGACCGGCGGCGGTGATTGCCCCGGCCTGAACGGCGTCATTCGCGCGGCCACGCTGCACGCCCGCCACTCGCACGGCTGGGAGGTGGTGGGTATCCGCAACGGCTTCGAGGGCCTGTACGAGCAGGACTACGTCGACCTGCACTCGCACACGGTCCAGCACGTGCTTTCGCGCGGCGGCACGATGCTCGGGTCGAGCAACCGCGCCAACCCCTTCGCGTACCCGGTGAAGCTCCCCGACAACCGCGTCGAGATTCACGACGTGTCGGCGCGCTGCCTCGAGCACCTCGCGAAGCTCGACCTCCATGGCCTCATCGTCGTCGGCGGTGACGGCACGATGTCGTTCGCGCAGAAGTTCATCGGCCGCGGTGCCGCCCGCATCGTGGGGGTGCCGAAGACCATCGACAATGATCTCGAGGCGACGGAGTACACCGTCGGGTTCCAGACGTCGGTCGAGATCGTGACCGAAGCCCTCGATCGACTTCACACGACGGCCGAGAGCCACGAGCGCATCATGGTCGTCGAGGTGATGGGGCGGTACGCGGGCTGGCTCGCGCTCACGTCCGCTCTCGCGGGGGGCGCTCACGTCGCGCTGATTCCCGAGATCGACTACGACCCCGAGCGCGTCATCGCCGCGTTCCACAAGCGTCATGGACGCGGCGTCAGCTACTCCATCGTCGTCGTCTCGGAGGGCGCGAAGCCCAAGGGCGGCAAGCTCTCGGTCGTGACCGCGGCCGATCCGACGAAGCAGGAGAAGCTCGGCGGAGCGGGGCAGTGGCTGGCCGACTACATCTCGCAGAAGACCGACTACGAGGTGCGCACCACCGTGCTGGGACACATCCAGCGGGGGGGCTCGCCCTGCGCCTTCGATCGCGAGCTCGCGACCCGCTTCGGCGTGAAGGCAGTCGAGCTGATCGCCGAGGGCAAGTTCGGACACGTCGCCGCGATCGAGAGCGGCAAGGTGGTCGCGAAGCCGATCGAGAAGGCCGTGAAAAAGCTGAAGCTCGTCGATCCCGGAGGCGAGCTCGTACGCACCGCGCGCGGCATCGGTATCGAGCTGGGCGCCTGATGGGCGAGCTCGTCGGCGCCGATGGCAAGCCGCGGATCGGGGCCTGGGACCGGCCGCTGCTCGACCCGAACCTGGAGGACGCCAGGATCGCGCACGCCCTCGAACGCGCCGGGGACTATCCCGGGCTCTCGTTCGTGGAGCGGATGTACCGGCAGCGCTTCCGGCTGAAGAGCTGGCAGTACATGACGGCGGTCACCGACGACCTCTTCGTGGCGTTCGTCGTCGGCACCGCGGGCTTCGCGGGCAACGGCTTCGTGTACGCCGCCGAGCTGCCCAGCGGCAAGGTGCACGAGAAGTTCGTCATCACGCCGCTGTCCGTCGGGGTGACGGTCGCGCCGTCGAGCGCGCGCGGCACGCACCGCATCGCCGCCCAGGGACTCTCGATCCAGATCGACAGCCTCGAGGCTGGCACGGGCTTCACGGCCAGCATCCAGGCCCGTACGAAGGCGGGTGGTCGGCTCGACGCCGAGCTCGCGTTCACCAGCGACGCCGCCGACCAGCACCTCGCCCTGTGCATCCCGATTCCCGACGGTCGCTACAACTACACGCACAAGTACGCCGGGTTTCAGGTCACGGGCCGCGTCCTCCTCGATGATCGTCGCGTCGACTTCGTGCCGGGACGGTCGTTCGGCGCGATGGACTTCACGAAGATGTACGCGCAGCGGCACGCGGTCTGGAGGTGGATCGCGCTCGCCGGCACCACGCGTCGGGGCGCCCGGATCGGCCTGAACCTCGTCGATCCGACGCCGGATGCGCTCGTCTCCGAGAATGCCCTGTGGATCGACGGCAAGCGCGATGCGATCGAGAACGTCATCATCGAACCTCGTGACGCGTCCTGGGCCGTCTCGGCCGATCCGATCGAGCTCGCGATGCAGCCGGTCGCGCAGGTCGCGCAGTCCCTCGACGTCCCCCTGCTGCGGCATGAGCTACGTCACGTCGTGGGACGCTTCTCGGGCCAGGTCCGTACGGCGTCGGGGCAGATTCACGACATCGACAACCTCGTAGGAATCGCCGAGGACTGGGATACGTGGTGGTGACCTGAACGATCGGCGGACTAGCTTAGCTAGGCGGTGAGCCCGGCCGTGATTGCGAAGATCGTCTGGCCGTCGCGTACGTAGGTCGAACCGGGGATGGCCTTGGCGGCGCGCTTGCCGAGGGCGGCGAGCTCCGCGAGGCCCGCGTAGGACTTCGTGCGACCGAGATCGATGGCCGCGATCGAGACCGACATGATGGGGAAGCGTCGCTGGACGCCGAAGCGATCCTTGGTCTCGATGTAGCCGACGGCTCGATCCTGCGGGTCGTAGTAGAGGCGGATCAGCTGGTCGAAGTGCTCGCAGATGCCGCGGCAGACCGCGTCGACCTTGTCGGCGGAGGTCACGAAGACGAAGTCGTCGCCGGCGATGTGGCCGATGAAGTCGGTGGAGTTGCCGGCGCGCTGGACGACCTGCCGGATCACGTCGCCGGTCTGGCGGATGACGGCGTTGGCCTTCGCGTAGCCGTAGAAGTCGTTGAAGGCCTTCAGGTTGTCGAGATCGAGGTAGCAGGCGACGGCGGCGTCGGGATGAGCCAGGCGACGTTCGATCTCGCCCTGGATCGCGTCGGCGCCCGGGAGCTGCGTCGTCGGGGATGCGCCGAGCTCGCGGGCCTGGCGATCGAGGGCCTTGGCCACGCGTGCGAGCAGCTCGGCCGCGTCGAACGGCTTCACCATGTAGTCCTCGGCGCCCGACCGGAAGGCGCGGACCTTGTCGGCGGTGTCCCCGCGCGCGGAGAGGAACATGATCGGCGCCATGCCGATGGCCCCGTCGGCGCGGATCATCTCGGCGAGGCGGTAGCCGTCGGTGCCGGGCATGAGGACGTCCAGCACGAACATGTCGGGGCGGAAGCGGCGCGCCTCGGTGAGCGCGGCCTGCGCGGAGCCCGCATCGCGCACCTGGTAGCCGCCGAGCTCGAGGACCTCGCGACAGATCATGCGGATGGACGGGTCGTCGTCGACGATCAGCACGCGCGGCGCCTCGCGGCGGCCAGACTCGACGAGGCGCAGGCAGGCATCGCGAAACACGGCCGGCTGGATCGGAAACTCGAGCAGGTCGTCCGCGCCGGCGGAGAGCAGATCGGCGCGGCGCTCCGCATCACCGACCACCATCACGGCCGTCTTCGCGGTGTCGGGGTCGTGCTCGAGGATCGCGACGAGGGCGATCGCGTCCTTCATGGCGCCCGCGATCACGGCGAGGGCCGGGTGCTCCTTGCGGCTGATCTCGATCGCGCTGTCGACGTCCGACGCGACCAGTACGCGATCCGTGAGCGACATCATCAGGCCCTTGATGAGCAGCGCGCGCCGCGGGTCGTCATCGGCGACGAGGGCGCAGGCCCCTTCGCCCAGGCCACGCCGGCGCACGGCCGGATCGAGCGTGGCGAGGGGCTGCGTGTGCATCTCGGGCTTGGCCGAGACGGGCAGGGTGAAGACGAACTTCGTGCCCGTGGTGCCGGACTCGACCCAGATGCGGCCGCCGTGCGCCTCGATGATGCCCCGGGAGATCGAGAGGCCGAGGGCCGTCCCGCCGACGCGCCGGCTCGATGCCGAGAACGGTTCGAAGACGCGCTCGCGATCCTCGGGGGGAATCGGCTCGCCGGAGTTGTGGACACTGACGCCGACCGTGTCCTCGGTGAGCGGCGGGCCGAAGACCTGGACATCGATCACGCCGCCCGTCGGGGCGAACCGGATCGCGTTCGTGATCAAGTTCCCCAGCACCTGCGCGAGCCGCTCCGGGTCTCCGAGGATGCCGATGTCCTCCGCCGTCGCCCCCAGCACGATCGACAGCCGCTTCGTGGCCGCGGCGTCGCGGTAACGATCGATGACCTCGCGTGCGAGGCGATCCAGCTGCACTGGGGCCGTGGCCACGGTGATGGAGCCGGCCTGCGCACGCGCCAGATCGAGGAGCTGGTCGACGAGCTGGTTCATGCGCGTCGCTGCCTGGCGCGCCATGTCGATGTAGCGAAGCTGGCGATCCGCGAGGGGCCCGGCATAGCCCGACAGCACGATGTCGAGCGCGCCCGCGATCGACGTCAACGGCGTGCGCAGCTCGTGCGACATCACCTGCGCGAACTCGGCGCGGCGACGGGCCACGTCGGCCGTGTCGCCCAGGTCTCGGAGCACGACGATGGCACCGGTCGGCTGACCGTCCTCCCGCAAGGGCGTGACCACCGAGTGCAGCACGCGCTCGCCGATGCGGACCTCCTCGCGGATCGGCTGCCCATCCGCCGCCCCGGCGGCGAGCTCGAACGGATAGAAGCCGACCGTCTCCTTCAGGTACTTCGTATCCACGGGCACGCCAGCGGGAATGCCGAGCATCTCGCGCGCGGCAAGGTTCACCAGCACCTCGCCGGTCCGCGTGTCCGCAACGATCGCCCCGTCCGCCATCATCTCGATGGCCAGTCGCAGGCGATTGCCGCTGTCGGCTCCCTCGCTCAACAAGATCATCCTACCGGAGTGGTGGCGCGATCCGGGCGGAACCTGTCGGCCTGTGTTCGCGCGTTCTCGTTGTGACCGATGGTTGACGGCCGCTCGGAGCCGTGCGCGATCGCTCGGTCACGGCCGATCGGTGCCCCGAATTCCCCAGGGCTGCACCAGCGCAACTGTGTGATGAAGCAGTGGTTTGATTACCTCTGACAACTCCTCATTCTGGTTAGTGAATCCGGGAACGAAGCGGATTCAGCGAGGCGGATTCTGAGTGGTCTTCGCGTTGCAGCCGCGCCTCGCTCATGGGGAAGACGATTTCAGCAGTCCTGGTGCTCGGCGTGCCGCTCGCTCTCGTGCCGGCGTGTGCCGACACACCGCGCACCTCCACCACGGAGGCGCCGTCGTTCGAGGAGTTCGAGGCCGCCACCTACAGGGAGCCATGGAGCGGGGGCAAGTACATCATCAACGGCGACACGGGCATCGTCGACCAGCGAGCGCTCTACGAGGTGTGGGAGGGTCTGTACGCGGACGGCGCGCTCATCGTGCACAGCCCGGGCGGCGTCGATGCAAAGTGGGATCGGGTCACCAAGCGCGCGCTCACGTACTGCGTGAGCGATGCGTTCGGCTCCGACAAGGCCGCCGTCGTCGACGCGATGACGAAGGCCACGGATCAGGGTTGGGAGACGTTCGCGAACCTCGACTTCATCCACCTGACGGCCGAGGACGCCAACTGCAACGAGACCAACGAGGCGGTGCTCTTCGACATTCGTCCGGTCGTCGGACAGCCGTACCTCGCCCGCGCGTTCTTCCCGGGCGAGCCGCGCGATGCGCGCAACGTCCTCGTCGATACGAGCTCGTTTGCTCAGTCCGACTGGGCGCTCTCGAACATCATGGCGCACGAGCTCGGTCACACCCTGGGCTTCCGCCACGAGCATACGCGTCCGGAAGCGGGCGCGTGCTTCGAGGACACCGACTGGCGTCCGCTCACCGCGTACGACTCCGCCTCGGTGATGCACTACCCGCACTGCAACGGCACGAACCCGGCACTCTCGTTCACCGAGTCCGATGCCGCGGGCGCGGCCGTCCTCTACGGGCTGCCGGGCCAGGACCCGGTCGATCCGCCTGCGCCCGATGGCGAGTATCGCGAGTCGTTCTCGGTCGCCAAGGACGAGATCCGCGCCGTCGCCCCGCTCTCGGTGAAGCCGGGCACGCTGTTCCGCGCCCAGCTCACGGGCACGGGCGACGCCGACCTCTATGTCCGGTTCGGTGACGCGCCCACCCTCGAGCTCTTCGACTGTCGGCCGTACCTCGATCAGACGAGCACGGAGACCTGCACGCTCGACGTTCCCGCCACCGCCAGCACGGCCCACGTCATGGTCCATGGCTACGCGGCCGCGACCGTCGACCTCGTCGTCACCTACACCAGCGGCGGCGGCATGGCCGCGGGCGAGATGGTCCTGGAGGAGATCCTCGCCGATCCAGGCACCTTCGACGCCAACGGCGACGGCACGGTCAGCTCCACTGCCGACGAGTTCGTCGAGCTCGTGAACATCGGCAGCGGTGCGGTCGATCTCTCCGGCGGCACGGTCGCCGATGACACCGGCGTGCGCGTCACGCTCCCCGCGGGCACGGTCATCGGTCCCGGCGAAGTCCTCGTCGTGTTCAGCGGTGGCACGGCGCCCGACCTCGGCGCCGGCGTCCATGTCCGCGTCGGGGCCCTGCGCCTCAACAACACCGGTGACTCCGTCACGCTCCGCGACGCCAGCGGCACGGTCCTCGCGAGCGCCGCGTACGGCAGCGCCGGCAATCGCGACCAGAGCCTGACCCGCGCGACGAGCCTCGACGCCGCGTCGGAGCTCGTCCTGCACAAGACGCTCTCGTCGGCGCCCGCCTCGCCGGGCCGCCGCACCGACGGCAGCGCGTACTAGCTGCGCGTTCGTGCCGCACGTTCGCGCCGCACGTTCGCGCCGCATGTTCGCGCCGCATGTTCGCGCCCCGCGTTCGTGCCCCAGATCTTTCACCGCCAAGCCGCCAAGCCGCCAAGGTCAGAAGAGGTTTTCGGGGCGCTTCGCGCCGCACATTCGCGCCGCACGTTCGCGCCCCGGATCTTTCACCGCCAAGCCGCCAAGCCGCCAAGGTCAGAAGAGGTTTTCGGGGCGCTTCGCGCCGCACGTTCGCGCCGCACGTTCGCGCCGCACGTTCGTGCCCCGC
>JALHPV010000015.1 GCA_022842285.1 Kofleriaceae bacterium | reverse complement strand
GCTTCTTCGCCAGCGCGTTGCCGCTCTTGTCCGCGTGTCCCGTGACGACGATCTTCAGATCGGGGTACGAGTCGAGCGTCGCGAGGACCTTGCGAAGCGTGGCACGGCCTGCCTCGGTCACGCGCGCGCGATTCGGCTCGAACTTCATCGCCGCGACGAGCTGGAACGCCTTCGTCACATCGACGGGAATCGCATCCGCGCAGCCGTCAGTATCCTGGAAGCCGTTGCGTACCTCGCCCTCGCTCGGGCACGTGTCGGCGATGTCATCGACGCCGTCGGCATCGTTGTCGGGATCCGGGCAACCGTCGGCATCCTCGAAGCGGTCGTAGTCCTCGGGGCCGCCGGGGCATCGGTCGGCCGAGTCCCAGAGCTTGTCACCGTCGGAGTCCTGCTCGGGGCAACCGTCGGTGTCCTCGAAGTTGTTCCGCGTCTCGGGCTCGTCGGGGCAGCGGTCGCTCGCGTCAGCGATGCGGTCACCGTCACGGTCGGGCGGGGGCGGCGGAGTCGGATCGTCCGGCTCCTCGAAGACCACGACGTCAGGCTCGCGATGGACGATCTCGATGACCGGCGGCCGACGGTACGTCCCGCCGAATGCGATCTGCAGGCCGCCATGCACTTCGATCGTCGAGGTGATGTCCTGCACGCGGCCGGGCATGAGGCCGTGGCGAATGTCCGCGCGCAGCTCCATACGGGAGCCGAGCGGCACCGTCACCCCGAGGCCGTAGTACGCGATCCAGTCGCTCTCCTTCGTCATGAACGGCGAATCGGAGTCGATCGCGTCGAAGCCGCCGCCGACGAGCAAGTGCGGGACCTCGTCCCACTTCGAGAAGCGCAGCGCGAGCTGGCCGCGGCCGCCGTAGATCGGCGAGTACACGCTGGGCCGCGGCCCCGTGCCCATACCACCACCCGCACCGCTGTACGCTGGCGTGAACGCTCCTTCCGTCTCCACGGCGAGCTGGAGCCGGCTCTCGCCATCCTCGCTGGTCCACAGCGGCGGCAGGATGAACGCGAGGCGGAGCCCCATGGTGGCCGCGTCGCGCGGCACTTGATCGGGAAACTGCGAGTTACCGAGCTGGATGTCGTCCGTGAACCAGCGGGCCCCTCCAAACACGCCCACCTCGACGACGGGATCGGCATCTGCCTCCGGAGCGCCGAGCAGACCGATGGCGAACGCAACTGCCCCACGTGCGCGCACGCCCAAATCATACATCGCCTGCTCCGTAGGGCTAATATTGCGCCAAGTCGATGCTCACCTTCAGCACGGACCCTGATGTCGCCGAACAGCAGATGAACGCGATCATCTTCTACCTGACCGCATTCGGGTACATCGATGGGGAGTTCGACTTCACCGAGAAGACGTTCGTTCGCATCTACATCCGTCAGCTCGTGACGGCGCGCGCGAAGATGGCGATGCCCGACGCCGATGCCAAGACGCGCGACGAGGTGGTGAACCGCTTCGTCAGCCACTTCCACGAGGTCTTCGAGCAGGTCGACCGCAGCGTCCAGGACCTGTTCGACGAGGCGGTCGCCGACGGCGAGAACGTCGAGAAGTTCGTCTACGCGAAACTGAAGCTACGCAGCTTCGAGATCTTCCACACGTTCGATCGCAACAATCAGCACGAGCTGCTCGCGACGATCGACGAGCTCATCTACGCCGACGGCACCGCGCACCCTGCGGAGAAGAAGTTCCGCGAGGAGCTCGAGGCGCTGCTGGAGGCCAAGGAGCTCTCGCCCGAGGACATCCAGATCCTCCACCACAACAAGGTCGAGATCGAGAGCCCGGCGTCGCTGCGCACGCGTCACGAGGACCACCCGTTCTTCGCGCGCTTCGAGCACCACTACTCGGCGGACCCCGAGCGCATCAAGCAGCAGGCCGAGGCGGACATGGACCTCATGTACCGGGTCCTCGCGAAGCTCTCGGAGCAGCGCGCGGCCGGCGAGGGCAAACTCGCGGGCAAGCAGAGCGTCGCCGAGTTCACCGGCCAGCAGCCGTTCCTCGACGGTCACGTCTACGTGCACCCCGCCGATCCGAACAAGGTCTACGAGCTCACCGTGCTCGGAGACCTGCACGGCTGCTACTCGTGCCTGAAGGGCGCGCTCCTCCAGGCCGACTTCTTCGCAAAGCTCGAGGCGTGGAAGGCCGACCACACTAAGCCCGAGCCGAAGATCATCCTCCTGGGCGACTACATCGATCGCGGCCGCTTCAGCTACAACGGCGTGCTGCGCGCCGTGATGCAGCTCTTCCTCGCCGCTCCGGACCACGTGTTCCCGCTGCGCGGCAACCACGAGTACTACATCGAGTATCGCGGCCGCATTTACGGCGGCGTGAAGCCGGCCGAGGCGATCAACACCCTGGCCGGCCACATGCCCGGCGAGGTCTTCGCCGAGTACATGCGCCTGTTCGAGGCCCTGCCGAACATGCTGTTCTTCGACGACCTGATGTTCGTCCACGCAGGCATCCCGCGCGACGCCGACATCAAGGCGAAGGTGACCGACCTCGCGGGCCTGAATGATCCAGACATCCGCTTCCAGATGCTGTGGAGCGATCCGTCGACGGCGGACTACATCCCCGACGATCTGCAGGCGCAGAACGCGCGCTTTCCGTTCGGCAAGCACCAGTTCGAGCACTTCATGAACCGCATCGGCTGTTCGATGATGGTGCGCGGCCACGAGAAGGTCGACTCCGGCTTCCGTCCCATGTACTCGGACGCCACGTCGCTCATCTCCCTGTTCTCCGCCGGAGGCGCCGACAACAACGATCTGCCCCAGGACTCGAGCTACCGCAGCGTGACGCCGATGGCGGCGACGATTCACCTCGAGGGCGGCACCGCGCAGGTCACCCCGTGGCTCATCGACTACCAGCGCTTCAACGATCCGAAGCGCAACCGCTTCTTCGCGTCCGAGCCGGAGATCGCCCACAAGGTCGGCTAGTTTTCCGGTGGCCTGGTTCGTCTACCTGGCGCGCTGCGCCGATGACTCGCTGTACTGCGGCATCGCGCGCGATGTCGCGGAGCGGATCGCGGAGCATGATGCCGGGACGGGCGCGAAGTACACGCGCTCGCGGGGCCCGTTGAAGGTGGTGCTCACGCGACGCTGCCGGATGAAGGGCTTCGCCCTGCGCCTCGAGTACGCGATCAAGCAGCTCACCCGGGCGGAGAAGCAGCAGCTATCCCCCGAGAGCGTCGAGCGCATCGCAAGAGGGCTCAGCCGCCGGCGTCGCACCTGACGGCCCTGCGCGCCCCCGACGGTCACTTCTCGCTTCGGTCTCGTGGGTCGAGTTGCTTCAGGTGCCACGCCTGCGCGTGGGCTCGGTCCCGTGCAAGCTCTTCGGCCTGCCGCGCCGGTACGGCGCCCGCGACGATGGTCAGGAACTGACTCGCGAGCGCGATCACGAGCGCGATCACGAGGGCCATCGGCGTGAAGTCGATCACCCACGACGTGAGCTGGATCGAGCCGCCCGCCATGACGAAGGTGCGGGGCGTGATGCCCGTGAGCTCGAGAGCGAGGGCGACGCCGATCGGCAGCACGTGCGCGGCGACGATGAGCGAGGGCCGAAACGTGATGGGGGCAACGCCGAGGATCAAGGCTAGCGAGCCGACGAGATAGACGGGCATCACCAGCAGTGGTCCGAACATGAGCCCGCCGACGGTGTGCAGGACGCTGTTCGTGATCATCAGCGCGGCGAACCACGGAGATCCAGGTGACAGCGGCGTTCTCGAGGCGAGGTACGCCATCACGGCCACCGTCGCACACAGCAGCATTGTCACTAGCGGCACCGCAGGCACGCGAACGTGGAAGGCGAACAGGATGGCGATGAGCGGGACGAGGCTCGCGTACGCGCTGATCGCTTGCTTTAGCGCTTTCTGGCGAAGCACGGCGCGCTCGAGGTCGGCCGCGGCGAGGGCCTCCGCCGGAATGTGATCGGGCGCGGCGACGAGGAGGGACGCGAGCAACGCCTGCGCATCGGCGTTCTTGCGGTCGAGAGCGAGGGCGCGGCCCGCCTCCTTCATGGCGAGGGCGCGATTGGCATCCGTCAGTGGCATCTGGTCCATCGCGGTCCGCGCTGTGGCGGCATGGGCGCTCGCGAGCACCTTGCGCGCCGCCTCGTCGCGGTCACCGTTCAAGTACTTTCGGATCGCGTCGGCGAACGCCTGCGCGGTGGGCCGCTCCGCCGGCAGATGCGAGGTGGCAGCGATGCAGAGCTGGTCGAGCTCAGGCGGAATGTCCGCATCCGGCGCGCGGCTGGCCGGCGAGTGAAAGTCCGCACCCAGCGTGGCGGCGATGGCGGCGATGCCGCGGGGGAGGGCGGCCTCGCCCGCGAGGATCTCGAACAGGATACAGCCGAGGCTGAAGACGTCGGCGGCGGGTGTGATCGTCACCCCGCGAGCCTGCTCGGGCGCCATGTAGCCGGGCGTCCCCATCAGCTCGCCCGCCTGCGTCTCTCCGGAGTCGCGCTCGTCGAGCGTGTCGCGAAGGTCACCGGACATGGGCTCGACGTGCTTGATCGTGCCGTCGCCGCCCACGCGTGCGAGTCCCCAGTCGAGCACGTACGTCTCGCCAAAATCGCCGAACATGATGTTGGCAGGCTTCAGGTCGCGGTGGATGACCCCGCGCTGGTGGGCGAGCTCGACGGCGAGGCAGACGCTGACCAGGCGATCGAGGATCTCGCGGCGCGAGAGCGGTGACCCTTCGAGCACCTGCGCCAGCGTCACACCGGCGAGGCGCTTCATCACGAAGTACGGCGTGCCGTCGGCATCGATGCCGAGGTCGTGTACGGGGACGACCGAGGGATGCTCGAGCGCCCCCTGTACGTGCGCCTCGCGGAAGAAGCGGGCAACGTTGACGGAGTCGCGCAACTCGGCGCGCATCAGCTTCACCGCGACCTCGCGGTCGATGCGGGTGTCGCGGGCGAGCCGGACCTCGCCCATGCCGCCCTTCCCGAGGACGGCCCCCACATCGTAGCGCGTCATCGGCTCGGGGCGCAGCGGTTGTGACGTACGCGACGCGCGGACCGACTTGCTCGACTCCGGCTGCGGTCCCGTCGTCGGGAGGGTCGCGTCGTCGTCGTACTGACCCACCGCTTCCGAATCGTACACCGGTGGTATCCTCGAACGCGATGTTGCGCGGGCTTCTCCTCGGTACCGCGTGCCTCGTGGCGATGGCCACGACGGCGCACGCGAACGGCCGTCCGCCGGGCGTCTCCACTCTGCACTTCCGGCGCGGGATGGAGACGCACATCGCCGCCGGCACGACGTTCGGCCTCCTGCTGTCGGACGACAACGGCGCCTCCTGGCGCTGGCTGTGCGAGGACTCGATCGGTTACAGCGGCACGTACGATCCGGATTACGTCTACGCGGTCTCGGGCACGCTGTTCGCCACCACGTTTGTGGGGCTCCAGGTCCGCCGCGATACCTGTGACTTCGCGCTGCCGCCCACTCCGCCCCTGAACTTCTTCTCTGCGATCGCCGATGGCCCCGACGGCACCCTGCACTTCGCTGGTGCACAGGCTCCCGGCGCGGGCGTCCCCGCCGACAGCCACATCTACCGCAGCACCGACGACGCGATGTCGTTTCTGCCGCCGGCCAACGAGGGCCAGCCGCTCGACTGGTGGAGCAGTATCGAGGTCGCGCCGTCGAACGCCACCCGCGTGTACGCGACGGGTTATCGCTTCGTCGAGATGAACGGCGAGATGGTGAAGACCGTCTTCGTCTATCGCAGCGACGACACCGGCGCGACGTACACGCAGCGGCCGACGACCGACTTCACGGCCATGTCGAACTCGCGGATCGAGATCGTCGGCATCGATGCGATGAACGAGGACATCGTCTACGCCAAGGTGGTGCAGGAGAACAACCTCTCCGGTGAAGGCCTGTACAAGAGCGTCGACGGGGCGGCCTCCTGGACTCGCATCTACGGCGAGCGCGATCCCCTGTCGTTTGTCGCGCGGAAGAATGGCGACCTCCTCGTCAGCCACGAAGACCTCGGCTCGTTCCGCTCGACGGATGGCGGCACCACCTGGACGCCCCTCGCGAATCCGCCCCACATCAACTGCCTCGTCGAGAACGCGGCGGGCGAAGTGTGGGCATGCACGCGCGGCCAATCGGTCCCGGGCGTCCCGAACGATGGTTTCGCGATGATGAAGTCGACGGATCTCGCGACGTGGACCGGCGTGATGCGCTTCCAGGATGTGGTCGCCCCGGTCACCTGCGCCCCGGGCACGGTTCAGTACGACCGGTGCGATCGCAACCCGAACCCGACCATCGGCTGGTGCGCCCTCTGTAGCCAGCTCGGCTGCGATCCGGCGCGCGAGTGCCCGAATCTGGTGGACGGCGGGCCGGATGGCCCGGTCTCGACCGTCGACGGCCCGCCCACGAACCAGGGAGACGGCTGCTGCGGGACCGGGGGAAACCCGGGCGCCGGCGCGCTGATTTGTCTGGGCCTTGGCACCTTGCTGCGGCGCCGCCGCCGGTCATCCTTCCGCTAGATGCTGTCCCGCCTCGACCGTTTCGCGTACCGCTCGCAGCACTTCGGTTTGCTCCTGAACGCGACCCTCGCCCAGGAAGCGGTGCGCATCGTCTCGCGTACGCCCCGCCCGACGCTTCCGCCCGACGAGCTCAAGCTCCTTTTCAAGCGGCGCGCCGACCTCCATGCGCGCGACCTCGCGAACGTCGACGCGGGGATGTATCCGCGATCCCTGCTGTTCGACATCCCGCTGCGCCAGTACGCGAAGGCGCTGCCATCACTCGTGCGCGATACGCCGCGCGTGCTCCGTCGCATGCGCTCGGGGGACTACAAGGACATCCCGCCCGTCGACAAGGAGCGCTTCCCCCCGTACTACCGGCGGACGTTCCACTGGCAGACGGATGGTTACTTCACCGAGGAGAGCGCCGAGCGCTATGACCTCGGTGTCCAGCTCCTCTTCCGCGGCACCGCCGACGTGATGCGGCGCCAGATCATCCCGCCGATCACGCGCTTCCTCCGCGAGCCTCGCGGGGGCGCGGGGCGAAGTGCCGCCGAAGGGCGGCGCGGATGGATCGAGCAGCCGGGCCGCGCGCGCCTCCTCGACGTGGCCTGCGGCACGGGCAATGCGCTCCGCCAGCTCGCGGCCGCGCACCCCGACGTGCAGTACTACGGCGTCGACCTCTCCCCCGCGTACATCCGCACCGCTCGCAGGCGGCTCGCGCACGTGTCCGAGCTCGCGCTCTCGGTCGAGAACGGGGAGAACCTTCCGTTCGCCGACGGCAGCTTCGACGTCGCGACGAGCGTGTACCTGTTCCACGAGCTGCCGCGAAACGCGCGCCGCAACGTCATCGCGGAGCTCCATCGCGTGGTCCGCCCGGGCGGCCTGGTCGTCATCGAGGACTCCGCCCAGCTCGCCGAGAGCGCCGACATCGCGTCCGCGCTCCGAGCGTTCCCGGGGGAGTTTCACGAGCCGTTCTATGCGGACTACCTCGAGGACGACCTCGCCGTGATGCTGGGAGACGCCGGATTCACCGTGGAAGCGGTCGAATCGCACCTGGTCGCCAAGGTCGTCGTCGCCCGCCGCTGAGCGCCCGCGCCCGTGCACTGCGTGCGCTGCGTGTCACCACCGCACAGCGAGCCCCGTCACGATGCCCTCCCCGGGGCCGTAGGCGTGGGATCGGTTCTTCCGCACAGAAGTATGTGGTTTGCACCACCGAGGCTGGTGGGACAGTCGCGGATGATCGCACGGCTCAACGCCGTGACCGCCGAGCACCACACGGCGGCGGACTCCGACTTCGCCCCCCTGTTCGCGCAGGACGTCGCCGCCGCCGACTACCTGGTCTTCCTGATGAGGGCCTACGGGTTCGAGGCGCCGGTCGAGGCCATGCTGGCCATGACCCCGGGCCTCGACCTCAGCCTGCGCACGCACGACCGCGGCAAGGCCCACTACCTCGCGCAGGACCTCGCGGCCCTCGGCATCCGTCCGCACGAGATCGCCGAGCTGCCGCAGTGCCTCGCCATCCCGCAGTTCCGTGGCTCCGCCGAAGCCCTCGGTTGGATGTACGTGATCGAGCGCCACACGCTCTCGCATAGCGTGCTCAAGGGGCATCTGACCTCCCACCTCCCGCGCGAGACGCGAGTCGCGTCGGCGTACCTCTCCGCCCACGAGGGTCGCGTCGGTGCTCGCTGGGGCGAGCTCGGCGAGACGCTCGATCGCATCGCGACCCAGCCGGCCATCGCCGAGCGCGTGATCTCCGCCGCGCACGACGCGTTCAGTATGAAGCGTCGCTGGTACCGCCAGGGGCCGAGCGGGATTCGACACGCCGAAGCGGTGTAGTTTCGCGGGATGTCTGAAGACACCCGCGCGGCCCCTGATCCATCCGCGTCGCGCACCCTGTCAGCGGCGCTCGAGCCGCTGCGCACCGAGCTCGGCGAGATCGACAAGGAGATTTTCGGCCTGATCGCGCGGCGCCAGACGCTGGCGCAGCGCATCGGGCAGGTGAAGCGCGAAGCCGGCATCCCCACGCGCGACTACCGCCAGGAGCGCGACGTCGTCGAGCGCGCCCGCGCCGCCGCCACCGCCCACGGCCTCCCGCCGTCGCTGGGCGAAGAGATCGTGCTCGCCCTGATCCGCAGCTCGCTGATGGTCCAGGAGAAGGACACCGTCGCCACCAAGGGCGAAGGCTCCGGTCGGCGCGTGCTCGTGATCGGTGGCGCCGGCAACATGGGGCGCTGGTTCGTCCGTTACCTCGGCGCCCAGGGCTTCACCGTCGAGATCGCGGATCCGCACGGCGAGGGCCCGCCCGGCGTGACGCTGCACCGCGACTGGCGAGCCGTGAGCCTCGACCACGAGCTCATCGTGATCGCCGCCCCGATGCCCGCCACCGGCGAGATCCTGACCGCGCTTGCCGCGAACCCACCCAAGGGCGTGGTGTTCGATGTGGGCTCGCTCAAGTCGCCGCTGCGCGCCGGTCTACGTGCGCTGCAGGCCGCCGGCGGTCGCGTCTGCTCGGTACATCCCATGTTCGGTCCCGACACCGAGCTCCTGAGTGGCCGCCACGTGATCTTCGTCGACTGCGGCGACCCCGACGCGACGGCCGCCGCCCGCGCGCTCTTCGAGCCGACGATGGCCACGCTCGTCGAGATGGACCTCGAGTCGCACGACCGCCTCATCGCCTACGTGCTGGGCCTGTCCCACGCGCTCAACATTGCCTTCTTCACCGCCCTCGCCGAGTCCGGCGAAGCGGCCCCGCGCCTCGCGACCTTGTCGTCGACCACGTTCGACAGCCAGCTCGGCGTCGCGGGGAAGGTGGCGCGCGAGAATCCCGATCTCTACTTCGAGATCCAGACGCTCAACGACTACGGCACCGAGTCCCTCGCGGCCTTGCTCTACGCGGTCGAGCGCCTGCGGTCCGTCGTGCGCGCCGGCGACCTCGAGGGCTTCCGCAACCTCATGACCCGCGGCAAGGCCTACCTCTCCGGGCGCGACCAACCGCGATGAAGCGCGCCGTCGTCCTGAACGTCGGCCTGACGACGGGCGACGTCGACGCCGCCCCCCGGCCGGGCCTGCGGTTCTAGCTGCCGGGGCGGCAGACGATTTTCGGTAACGGTCCGGACTCGGGCGGCAGGATGGGGGCGTGACCGACGTGCAGAAAGCCGAGCACCTGCTCCAGGACATGGCCTGGCTGAAGGGCCTGGCGACGCGCCTCGCGAACGATCGCGACGACGCCGACGATCTCGTGCAGGAGGCGTTGATCGCCGCGTGGCGCCGTCAACCCGACCCCACGCGGCCGATGCGGGGCTGGCTCACCAAGGTGGTACGCGACCTCGCGGGGATGAAGCGCCGCAGCGAGCGCCGGCGGGCGGCCCGCCACGCCCTCACGGATGACGCCCCGTCGACCGCCGCGCCCGACGAGCTCGTGGCCCAGATGCGACTGCACCGGCAGCTCGTGGATCTCGTCCTCGAGCTCGATGAGCCCTATCGCTCGACCATCATCGCTCGCTTCGTCGAAGGCCGCACGTCGGCCTCGATCGCCCAGTCGCTCGGCATCCCCGACGGCACGGTCCGCAAGCGCGTCCACGAGGCGCTCTCGCGGCTGCGCGCCGGGTTGGATGCCAGCGCCGGCGATCGCAAGCAATGGGCACCCGCCGTGATCGCGTTCGCCCAGGGAGGTATGTACGTGGCCAAACCCACCAAGCTCGTTCTGGTCATTCTCGCCGCCCTCCTGCTCGCGATCGCGACGACGATCGTGATCCTCGTTCCCATGCGCGGTGGCAGCTCGACGGCCCCGATGCATGCGCCGGATGTGACGGCATCGCGCGGTGCGTCCGCAGCCATTCCGAGCGTGACCGCGGTCGCGACCGATGCGCAGACCTCACCAACATCTGCCCCGCAACCGCGCGCCGCCGCGCGCGCCGCCATGCTCGCCGCGATCGCGCGGGCGAGAGAAGCTCGCGTCCAGCGCACCGTCGCGCCCGCCGCGTCCACGCCGACGCCGACGCCCGCCGCCAAGCTCGACATCGCCGACAAGACCGGCGACACCAGCGAGTGGTCGAAGCGCGCGCTCGGCACCCTCAACGAGGTACTCGGCGAGTGCTTTGACCTCGCTCACGCCGAGGTCCCCGACCTCACCGGCACGATGCTCGTCCGGTTCTCGCTCGTCGGAGAGCCCACCGTCGGCGGCCTGCTCGAACGCGTCGAGATCATCGAGGAATCAACCACAATCACGCAGCCGTCGCTCCGCGAGTGTTTTACCCAGCAGCTCTACGCGCTGGAGCTCGATCCGCCGCCCGATGGTGTGAGGATGGAGCGCGATCTCACGCTCCATTTCCCCCTCCAGAGCGGGCCACCGGTCGAACCGGCTGAGCGCTAGCGTCGACGAACCAGGTGGTTCGCCCACGAGGCGTACTCGCGGACGAGCCACTTGAGGGCGCGGCGGCGCTGCGCGTACTGGATGCTGTCTGCCATCTGCGCGGCGGCGACGTCGAAGCCAAAGGCGCGGAAGCACCGCGCGGCGCGCCGGGCGTGGAACGGCTGGGTCACGATCCAGATCCGGGCCCGCCGCGGCAAGAGCGCGGCCGTGAGGCGTGCGTTCTCGTAGGTGTTGCGCGAGGCGCGCTCGACGACGATCGCGGCGGCGGGGACGCCGGCGGCGCGGAGGGCCTCGGCCATCGCATCGGCTTCGGGGCGCGGGGCGCCGTGGAGCAGGCCGCCGGTGGCAACCACGACGGGCGCGGCGCCCGCATGGAAGAGAGTCGCGGCGGCGGCCACCCGCTCGGCGAGGACGTCGGTGAGCGCACCCGAGGGCAGGAGCGTGGAGCCAAGGACGACGATGGCATCCCGCGGCGCGATCGCGTGCGCGGGCACTCGGAGCGGGCGCTCGAGGAGAGCGGCGAGGTGATGGGACAGGCCCATGGGCGGCGGTATGATTACGCGATGCGCGCGCAGGTGTGGTTCGTGATCACGGCTCTGGCGGGATGTGGGGACGACGGCGGTCAGCGGAGAGAGAACCCGGACGCGGCGGAGCCGGCGGATGCGGCCATCGATGCCGCCGAACCGATTGATGCCCCGGTCGATGCGCCGATGGGGATGTTGGTGAGCGACAACATGTTCGACACCACCCTCGGCATGCTGTGCGGCCTCGGGTTCGACGAGTCCACGGGCGATGTGCACGTGGTGCCGTGCCAGAACACGCAGGTGCATGTCTACTCCGTGGAGGGCACGCTGCGGCGCACCGAAGCGTGGTCGGGCGAGCTGGCCGATGACGCGGATATCGAGATCTCCGATGCCACGTACACGCTCGGCACGACGAGCGTCGCGCCCGGCGACAGCGTGCGCATCAATGGCGAGACCGGCCCCGCGGAGCTCTATGCCGAGGGGGACGACGGCGCGGTGACCCTCACCGCCGCCTTCGGTGATTCGCATGTCGTTGGCGGCTCGTACCATCCGGGGCGGGGCTCGTTCTTCGTGCTGCAGGACCGAGCGGCCGCCACGGCGGCGAACACCGTCGCCGAGCTCGACCTCGTCACGGGGGCGCTGATCCAGAGCTTCCCGACGGGCGCGTTCGACGTGAGCTTCGGCGACCTCGACGTCTGCAACGCGACCGGCGAGCTGCTCGTGACCTCGAGTGTCCAACCGAGCATCATCCGCTACTCGCCGACGGGCGCGGTACTGGGAACGCTCACGCTGCCGGCGGCGCTCACGCCGAGCGGCATCGCTCTCGACGGAGCAGGTGGTGCGTGGCTCAGCACCACCAGCGGGTTGGTCGTGCACGTCACGGGCGTGCCCTGCGGTTAGAGCATCTGATTCGCGCGGAACCAGGCGATCGCGTCGGCGATGGCGGGTTCGAGCGGCGAGATCACGTAGCCCAGCTCGCGCACGGCCTTGTCGCTGGTGAACTGGAAGCGCTGCGTGAAGGCGTAGCGAGCCTGCACGGAGTTCACGAGCGGATCCTTGCCGCGTGATTCGACGAAGTCGCCGTAGCGCCCGATGAGGGCGACGACCGCGTAGGGCACGCGGAAGCGCGGCGGCTTCGCGCCGGCGACCTTTGCGATGAGCTTGAAGATGTCGCCGTAGGACAGGTTGTGGCCGCCGAGGATGTAGCGCTCGCCGCGCTTGCCCTTCTGCCACGCGAGGATCATGCCGCGCGCGACGTCCTTCACCGCGGCGAAGTTGTTCTTGCCCGGCGTGAAGCCGGGCGCTCGTCCCTTCGCGACGTCGACGATCATCTTGCCGGAGGACGGCCGCGCGTCGCGCGCACCGAACATGTAGCCGGGATTCACGACGACGTGATCGAGCGAGCTTCTGCGCACGAGCTCCTCGCTCTGGCGCTTCGTGATCGCGTACCCGTCGTCGAGCTTGTAGTCGTCGAAGTTCCACCGCGCGTTCTCGTCGACGAGCTGACCGTTCGTCGAGACGCCGACCGCGACCGTGCTCGACGTGTGGATCAGGCGCGCCACGCGGGCGGCGGCGACGGCCTCGAGCACGTGCTTGGTCCCATCGACATTCGCCGACACGAGGGCCGGTGTGATCTCCTTCGAGACGCCGACCGCGGCCGCGCAGTGAAAGACGGCGTCGACGCCTTCGAACGCCTTTGTCAGCGCCGGCACCGAGCCGAGATCGGCCTCGCGCCATTCGATGGGCAGATCGGCCAGGTGGGTCACCTGCGTGCCGGCGCGGCGGGTGGCGACGACCGTGTGACCGTCTGCGCAGAGGAGTGCGGCGAGATTGCCACCGAGGAGTCCTGACGCTCCCGTGATCGCGACCTTGGGCATGTCCCGGACACGTACCATGGCCACTCGAGGCGCCGGATCCGCCGGCCGGACAACTGGCCGGACAGTCCGCCGGACAGGGCCAACTGCCTACAATCGTGGGCGGTTGACGCGGCGCGCTGCTTGCTGAAGGCGGGCCCGATGATGCGCCTCGCCCAAAACCTCAGCTTCGCCCTCGCGACCCTCTGCGCTCTGTCCGCGTGTACGGACGTGGAGATCGAGGACGGCGAGACCGACAGCTTCCCGGACGGGAAGGCGGACGGCGGGCTGGAAGAGGGCTCCAACGAGGCGGCCGGCGTCCTGGCCCTCGTGAATGACCCGACCCTGAATGCGGCGGCCCTGAAGTCAGCCGCGGGGATCACGACCCGCGTCGCGACCAACATCGTCACGTATCGCAATGGTCCCGATGGCGCGCCGAGCACGGCGGATGACAATGCCTTCGAGACGCTCCGCGAGCTCGACGCGATTCCCTACGTCGGCCCGGCCACGCTGAACGCCCTGCTCGAGGCGGCGCGGGTGCGAGGCCTCGTCCACGCGAATGACGGCACGCGCATCGATGTCCTGTTCTCACCGCAGGTGCCCGAGGCGTCTCACAACGCGCGCATCGCGCAGATGATCCGCGGGGCCCAGTCGTCGGTCGACATCGCCATGTACAGCTATTCGGATGCGGGCGTCTCCGCCGCGATCGCCGATGCGGTGCGGCGCGGGGTGAAGATCCGCTTCCTGTTCGAGACCGCCCGCAAGGACAAGGGCATCACGGATCCCGCGGCGCGTGCCGCGTCCAAGTCGGGCAAGCTCGAAGCGGCGGGCGTCGACGTCCGCTACGTGAACAAGATCCTCCATCACAAGCTCGCCATCGTCGATGGTCCGCGCGATGACGCGAGCCGCACCGCCACCGCGAAGCTCGTGACGGGCAGCGCGAACTGGTCGTCGACCGGCGGCACGGTCTATGACGAGGCCACGTTCTTCATCGAGAACAGCCCCGAGCTCGCGGCGGCGTATCAGGCCGAGTTCGATGCGCTGTGGATCGGTTCGCGTGACTTCGAGGGCCCAGCGCCGGTGCAGGGTCCGTCGGGGGCGCGCGTCACGCCGGCGAGTGTCGCCGACGAGGCGGGCATCGAAGCGTTGTTCACGCGGGCGAACTTCCGTCCCGGCGGCAGCGATGGCGCGACGTGGAAGGTCGACGAGGAGTCGTTCGTGGTGAGCGACGAGTTCGTCGACGCGATCGGCCGCGCGACCAAGTCCATTCACGTCGGGTCGGGGCACCTGCGACTGCGCCCGCTGGCCGAGGCCCTCGTCGCCGCGAAGGCCGCCCGGCCCGAGCTCGACATCAAGGTCTACCTCGATCAGCAGGAGTGGCTCTCGACGACCGCGCAGAACACGCAACTCGCGGAGGTCGAGGCCTGCATCGCCGAGGCGACCACCGACGCCGAGCGTGCCGAGTGCGGCTACAACGACTTCCTGTTCTCGAAGACCCTCGTCGACGCGGGCATCCCCGTTCGCTTCAAGACGTACTCGTATCGCTGGAACGCGTCCTACGCGATCCAGATGCACAGCAAGTACATGGTCATCGACGGCAACGAGGTCTTCTCCGGCTCCTACAACTTCTCGATGAACGCCGAGCACGCGACGTTCGAGAACGTTGTCCACACCACCGGCGCAGCCTTCAAGCCGCTCGCCGACGCGTTCGAGGCGAACTTCAACCAGCTGTGGGAGACGAACCGCGCGGGCGGCAAGCTCGACGCGCTCCGCACCACCATCTCGACTGCGCAGACGATTCCGCTGACGTTCGAGCCGATCTCCCTCACCTGGCAAGAGGTCGACCGCCTCCGCGTCCTCATCCGCCAGCACTGCACGCAGGTCGACTCGACCGACTTCCGGAACAACCCGGGCGCTCACAAGACCTGCCCCCGCCTGTAACTCACTGAAATCCCTCGCCTGAAATATTTCGGCGAAGGATCGAAAGGCTACGGCAACAAGGTCATCAGAGGAGGCACTCTGATGATGATGACTGCGAGGCGATTGCTGGTTCTGGCGCTGCTCACGGCCGCGGGGGCAGCGGGATGTGCGGGCGACGAAGCCGGCACCCAGGTAATCACGGGGCGGGTTGCGTCGACCGATGCGGTCGGCGTCCGCGCCGTGTCCGGTAGCGAGACGATCACCGCGGCGAGTATTCGTGCCGACGGCTCGTTCACGCTGCAGCTCCCGGCGGGCAAGGAATATCGCCTCGAGGTGCTGACCAAGTCCGGGGTCAAAGACCTCGTGGCCCAGAAGGAGGGCGCGTGGGGCGCGGTCAGCTTCAAGGTCTGCTCGCCGACCGATCCGTACGACATGGGTGGCGTCGGTGAGCCCGGTAGCTCGGGTGACGGCAGCCCTGGCCAACCTGACGAGATGTGCCCCGATCCGAGCGCGCCAAACTGCGGCTGGCCGGATCCCGAGCCGTGTACCAACGCCGACGGCTCGCCGTGCGACACGCCGACGGATCCGTGCGAAGGCACCAACGATCCGAACTGCAATCCGATGTGCCCCGATCCAGGGGCGCCGAACTGCGGCTGGCCGGAGCCGGACCCCGGTTGTACGCCCGTGGCGGGCGGAATGGACTGCCCCGAGCCGCCGCCGCCATGCGACGCGATGACGGACCCGAACTGCCCGGTCGATCCGATGTGCCCCGATCCGGCCGACCCGTACTGCGGGTGGCCCGATCCGATGTGCCCCGATCCGAGCGCGCCCAACTGCGGCTGGCCCGACCCGGGCTGCACGGATCCGTCAGGGGCGAACTGCCCGCCAAAGCCGTGCGAGGACATGAACGATCCGGGGTGCAACCCCGATCCGATGTGCCCCGATCCGAGCGCTCCGAACTGTGGCTGGCCGGAGCCGCCGCCGCCGTGCGAGGACTCGATGGATCCGTCCACCTGCGAACCGGATCCGTGCTCGTACGATCCGATGTCGTGCGGTTGCACGATGGGCAGCGATGGCAGCACCAACTGCTGGCCGCAGCCGGGCGACGAGCCGGGTTGCAAGGACAACGGTATGTGCTCACCCGACGACGGCTGGCAGCCCGATCACCCGCCCGGTGACTTCGGCTGCGAGGACGGCGACGTCCCCGTCGAGCCGCCGCCGTGTGGCGACACGCCCACCGATGGTGGGGGCACGATGGATCCGCCCCCCGGCGGAGACCACCCCGAGACCCCGTGAAGCCCGGCCTCGTCATCATCGGCGCCAGCGCGGCGTGCCTGCTCGCGAATCACCTCGCGGTCGCAGAGCCATGCCGTCCTCACGCGCGCCTGGGTGGTGACGAAGCCGTGGTCGCGCGCGTCGCGGCCGAGCTCGAGCGCCTCGGTATCTCCGTCGAGCGCATCGCGCTGCAGGGGACCGAGACCGTCGCGCCGGCCGCGTGCCCGACGGTGATCGCGATGGTGCAGGCTGACGCCGCGCCCGACTCGATCCTCGTCGCGGTGCGCGGTTCGGCGCAGGCCAGTGAAGGCCGCGTCGTGAGTGACGCGACGGTCGCTGCCGCCTGGATCGATTCCTGGCTCGCCGACGATGCGGCTGCGGCCGCATGGATCCCCGAGCCGCCACCGGCGACGGTCGACCTCGCGCCACCTCCGCCCCCGGCGTTCGGCGAGACGCCGCCGGGCACGCTGCGGCGCGGTGTGCTCGAGCGCTTTGGATTCAGCGTCAATTACGCGCTCGGTAGTGGTGACGAGGAGAGTGACTGGTCGGGGTTCTCGCTCGCGGCCTGCGGTGCGCTCGGCAAGGCGTGCCTCGGTGGTCGCATCGATGCCACGTTCGAGAGCGAGCGCGATCTCACACTGACGAGCATGAAGCGTCGCGACATCGCCGTCCTCGCCACCGCGAGCCGCGCGGTGCCGCTGGGGCGCGCGCGGCTCGCCGTCGAGGCCGCGGCCGGTGTCGGCATCGTGACCACCGCGCGCGTCGAGACCTGCAAGGAGACCATCGACAACTCCATGAACCCGGGGCCGGACCCGAGCGAGCCGATGCAACCGAACCCAAGGCCCACGAACCCCGTCGGTTTCGATGGAGCCCCCGGCGTCGAGAAAGTGCCGGTTCCCGGCGAGATGTGTGTTGGCGCCAGCAACGATGCCGATGGCACGATCTACGTGGGCGACAACTTCTCGAACACGTCGGTCTCGCCCCGCGCGGGCCTGGCCATGCGCCTCGACATCCCGCTCTCCGACTGGCTGTGGCTCGAGGGTCGTGCCGGTCTCACCATCTCGCCCTTCGCGCACACCGAGGCCTTCTCCACCAACCTCCCGACCCCCGAGCCCAACATGTGGGACGGTCTCATCGATCTGCCCGGCGAACCGCTGGTGCGTGCCGAGCTCGGCATCGGCGTGCGGGTGGGGCTCCCGTGAGCGCAGTGAAGGCGAGCCCGGAGCCCACCATGGCGAAGTCGGATCAGGGCGGCCAGGTCGTCCCGCTGCGACGCATCGAGGAGCGCAAGGCTGCGCTCTCCGAGATCTCGGACGAGGCCTTGCTGGCCGCGTGTGGCGTCGGCGACGCGGCCGCTCTCGGTGCCCTCTACGATCGCCACCACGCCGCTGTCTTTCGGCTCGTCTCGCGGCTCCTGCGCTGCGAGCGCTCCGAGGTCGACGACCTCGTGCAAACCACGTTCATGTCGGCGTGGCGCAGTGCGAAGGGCTTCCGGGGCGGTGGATCGGTGAAGTCGTTCCTGTATGGCATCGCCGCCAACACCGTCCGTCAGCACGTGCGGAGTGCTCGCCGGCGTCGTGACGCCTACGCCGCGCTCGAGACGCCCGCGAATGCGGCCACGCCCGCGGCGGAGGCTATCCGTAAGCAGGAGCTCGATCGCCTGGCGCTGGCGCTCGACCAGCTCCCGCACGATCTCCGGGCCGCCTACGTGCTCTGCGAGCTCGAGGACCTGCCCGGTGCCGACGCCGCCAAGGCACTCGACTGCCGCATCGGCACACTCTGGCGCCGGCTCCACGACGCCCGCAAAGCGCTCCGCGATGCCATCGAAGGGGGACAGCGATGAGCGACCTCGATCCTGCCACCGACTCTCGCCTCGCCGATCTCGCGAAGCAGCTCCCCTTCGACGCGCCCGATGATGCGCGCCGCGAGGCGGTTCGCGCGTCGTTGCTACAGGCGGTCCGGGCCGAGGAGGCCGCGCCCCGTCGCTCGTGGGGCCTCGCCGGTCTCGGTTTCGTCGCGGGGGCTCTGGCGGCCGCCGCGGTCGCGATGCTGCTGGTCCGCTCGCCCGCGTCGTCGTCGGCTCCGGTGGCCGATCACGGCGCATACGCCACCGTCGAGTCGTCGAACGCGGTCGCGCTCGAGCACGTGATGACTCCGACCGCGACGGGGACCCTGGAGACGGTGCGGGTGCGAGACGGCAAGCTCCGCCTGGCCATTCCCGCCGTGCGTGACGGCGATCGAGTCCAGCTCGCGACGCGTGACGCGCAGGTCGAGGGTGCCGGTGCCTTCGAGGTCGAGGTCGTCGATGACTCGCTGCGCAGCGTCACGGTCGCCCGCGGCACGGCGCGGGTCGTCGTCGCCGGCCAGGCCCCCGTCTTCCTCGCGACGGGCCAGACCTGGCGCGCCCCGATCGAGACGGCGGACCTGAGCCCAGCCTTGCCGAGCCCCGCTGACGTGGTCGCGCTCGCGCCGGCTAGCGAAGCGAATGATCCCCCGGTCGCAACCGAGCCCGCCGCTCCGTCGTCGGCGAGTCCGACCTCCGCGCCGTCGATCAGCGCGAGCCCTCGCCCCGCGAACAGCGGCGACGCGCAGGCCGAACCGTCCGGCGTCCGGACTCCGCGGCCCGCCCCGACGGACTCCTCGAACCGAGCGCCCGCGATCGAGATCCCGCCGCCGACGCAACCGCCCGTCACCGTGAACCCGCCTGCCGCCCCGGTCGACACCGGAGCCGCCGACATCGTCGAAGATCACTTCCAGGCCGGCTGGAAGCACCTGCGCGCCGGCAAGTACGCCGAGGCGGCACAGGAGCTCGGTACAGCGGCGGCGGGCGAAGGCCCTCTCGCTGCCGATGCGCTCTACTTCCAGGCGCAGGCGCTCATCAAGATCTCGCGCGGCACCGAGGCCGAGCGGGCGCTCGTGGCCTTCCTCGATCGATCGCCGACGTCGCCGCGTCGCGGGCGTGCGGTCGTCACGCTCGCCCGCCTCCTCGCCCAGCGAGGGGACACGGCGTCGGCGCGCACCTGGTACGAGTCCGTCGCAGACGACAAGGATCCGGCGGTGCAGGCCGCCGCGAAGCAGGGACTGAGCGAGCTCGACAAGTAGGGCGCGAGGCTCGCTTCGTTCTGGACAGAGCCAGCTGCGCGGTTAAGATCGTCAGATGCTCGCGACGGGGACTACGCTGCCGTGGCGGCTCGGGGGCTTGTTGCTCGCGGCCGCTGCCTTCTCCACGCTCATTCCGACGCCGCGGGCCACGCCGACGGCGCCCGAGCGGCTGGCGAGCGTGATCGGACAGGCCACGTCCACCGCTGGTGGTGGTTCGACGTTCGTCCACGTCGAGCTGACGCGGGACATGTCGCTGCAAGGCGAGTTGCTCCCGGCGAGGCTCGAACACTCGCTGTTCGAGTCGGGGGCGTTGCGCACTGACGGACGCGCGCAGTGGCTGCGCTTGCCGGCGCCGTCGCCGCAGGCGGCAGAAATCCTCGTCCAGCAGCTGCGGGCGCTCGCCGGGGTCGCCCAGGCCTTCGTCGAGCCGACATCGGAGCTCCCGCGGAGCGTATTCATCGAGCCGTCGCTACCCGCGGTTCGGCGTGACGACCGTGGCTGCCCGATCGACACCCCGCTCTTCGTGAAGCAGCAGGGCTATCTCGGCGTCGCCCCCGGCGGCATCGACGCGGCTGCGGGATGGCGTCGTGATGCGATGGGGCAGGGCGTCGCGTTTGCGGATATCGAAGGCGGCTGGAACGCGGCCCACGAGGATCTGCCTGGTGATCGCATCGAGCACGTGGCTGGTTCGCCGATGGATCGGAGCTGGCAGGCGCATGGCACGGCGGTCCTCGGGGAGGTCGTCGGGAAGCACAATCGCATCGGCGTGGGCGGCATCGCGCCAGGCACCGAGCGCGTCGTGACGGCGTCGCTTGGCGGCATCGGCGTGGCCGCGGCCATCGATGCGGCCGCGAACGCCCTGCGGCCCGGGGATGTCCTGCTCATCGAGCTGCAGACGGCGGGGCCGCGCGGTCGCTGGATTCCAGTCGAGTGGTACGACGACGTCTACCTCGCGATCTCGACGCATGCGCAGCGCGGCGTGATCATCGTCGAAGCCGCGGGCAACGGCGCCGAGAACCTCGAGCACAAGGCGTACAAGGGCAAGTTCGATCGTACGAAGCGCGACTCGGGCGCCATCATGGTCGGGGCCGGTGGTCCGCCGCGAGTGGGCTTCCGCGATCGGGCGCGCCTCGACTTCTCCAACTACGGCACCCGCGTGGACGTCCAGGGCTGGGGCCGCAAGGTCACGACCCTCGACTATGGCGACCTCCAGTCCTGCAGCGACGACAACACCGACCGGCACTACACCGCCGAGTTCAGCGGGACGTCGAGCGCGTCGCCGATCGTGGCCGGCGCGGCGATCCTCCTCCAGAGCTACGCGAAGCGCCGTGGCGGCGTGCTGTCGCCGGAGCACGTGCGGGGCTTGCTGGTGTCGAGCGGCTCGCCGCAGACCGGCAATACGAAGGAGCACATCGGCCCTCGCCCGAACCTGTCGGCGGCCTTCGCCGCGCTCGACGGTTACTAAAGGTTTCGCGGCTCTCCGAGACACCTGTTGACGGATCGCGGCGGGCTCCTTAGTGTGGCGCCGTCATGTTGCTCTCGCTCTACACCAACCGCTACGCGTTCCTGGCCGGCTGCGCCATGTTCGCGGCCGCGCGTCTGTAGACCGCGGGGAGCCACGACGACGACCGCGGCGCATCCGTTCGATGCCGCGCGTCCGCTCTTCGCGGTGACTGAGCCGTTCGAACGCTCCTTCACGCACCCGAGAGCTTCTGTATGAACAACCGTATCCGCAATCTAGGCATCATCGCGCACGTCGACGCCGGCAAGACCACGCTCACCGAACGCATCCTCTTCCACACGGGACGGATCCACTCGATCGGCGAGGTCCACGACGGCACGGCGAGCACCGACTCGCACCCGCTCGAACAAGGCCGAGGCATCACGATCCTCGCTGCGGCCGTCACCTGCGACTGGCAGGGGCACCGCATCCACCTCATCGACACGCCAGGTCACGTCGACTTCACCGTTGAAGTCGAGCGGTCCCTGCGCGTCCTCGACGGGGCGATCGTGGTCCTCGACGGCGTCGCCGGCGTGGAGCCGCAAACCGAGACGGTCTGGCGTCAAGCCGATCGCCACCGCGTCCCGCGGCTGGTGTTCGTCAACAAGCTCGATCGCACCGGCGCGAACTTCGAACGTAGCGTCGCCGAGGTGGCCTCGCGCCTCGGGGCCAACCCCGTGCCCGTCAACTGGCCGCTCTTCGACGGCGACGACCTCGTCGGCGTCATCGATCTCGTCGGCCAGCGGGAACTGCGCTGGCATCACTCCGACCGCCCCTCGACGCCCACGGCCCTTCCGGTCACGCTCTCTGACAACTTGCAGCGCGCTCGCGACCGCATCCTCGAGGTGTGTGCCGACGAGGATCCTGCCGTGCTCGACGCCGTCGTGGCCGGTCGCAGCATCTCCTCCGAGACGCTGTGGGCCGCGCTGCGGGCAGCGACGGTCACCGGTCGGATCGTCCCCGTGCTCGCCGGTTCGGCGTACCGGCATCGTGGCGTCGAGCCTCTCCTCGACGCGGCGGTGGCGCTACTCCCCGCGCCGTCGGGCTCGGCGTCGGCTCCGCTCGCGGCGCTCGGCTTCAAGGTCACGTTCGACGACTACGGTCAGCTCACGTTCGTGCGCGTCTATGACGGCGTGCTCGAGAAGGGGCAGGCCGTGCTCGCGTCGCGCGGTGGCCGCAAGCTGCGCGTCGGTCGGCTCGTGCAACTCACGGCCGACGAGCGAACCGAGGTCTCGCGCCTCGAAGCCGGCGAGATCGGCGCCATCATCGGCATGCCCCTCGCTGGTGGCGAGACCATCAGCTCTCCCGAGCATCCCGTCGAGCTCGAAGCGATCCGCGCGCCGGACCCGGTGATGCGAATCGCCATCGAGCCCGTCACGGGCGCTGATCGCGAGAAGCTGGGCATGGCCCTGCAGCGCATGGTGGCCGCTGACCCCTCGCTCCGCGTGGAGACGAGTCCGGAGACCGGACAAACCCTCCTCGCGGGCATGGGCCAGTTGCACCTCGAGATCACCGTCGAGCGACTCGCCCTGGAGCACGGCGTGAAGGTGGCCACGGGCCAGCCGCTCGTCGCCTATCGCTCGACACTCGGCAAGGTCACGCAAGTGACCTACCGGCACGTCAAGCAAGACGGCGGGCCAGGTCAGTGGGCTCACATCGTCATCGAGGTCGGACCCGCCGACCGCGGTGCGGGCCTGGTCTTTGACAACCGCATCAAGGGCGGCGCGATCACGCGCGAGCACGTCCGCGGCGTCGAGACGGGCATCAAGCAAGCCATGAACGACGGCCTCTGTGGCGGCCACCCCGTGGTCGACATCAAGGTCACGCTCCTGGACGGCGCGATGCACGTCTCCGACTCGAGCGAGCTCGCGTTCGCGAATGCGGGCCGCTTCGCCTTCCGGAAAGCTGCCGCCTCCGCGGACCCGACGCTCCTCGAGCCCGTGATGTCGCTCGAGGTCACCACCCCCGAGTCGCACCTGGGCTCCGTCGTTGGTGACGTCGGGCGCCGCCGTGGCCAGATCCTGGGCCTCGACGTGCGCGCCGACGATCGCGTCGTGAAGGCCGAGGTCCCACTCGCCGAAGTCTTCGGCTACGCGAGTGCCCTCGGCACCCTCACGCACGGGCGCGGTCGCTTCACGCTCGAGCCCGCTCGCTACGAGCGCGCACCTGGCTAGTAGTTAGCCCCATCGATTTACCGTCGATGGGGCTGTCGTTCATTTTCGGCTTACGGCAGCTGCGCCGCCAGCAGCGAGTAGTCCTCGAAGCTCGTCGCCTGCCCGGCGGCCAGCTGCGCCTCGAGCTCGTCCGTGAACTCGGGCAGCTTGATGAAGATCCGGTCCGGCGTGAGGCCCGCATGCGTGTACGCATGAATGTCCGTGCTGCGATTCCCGATGCCCGCCGCGATCGGGATCTGGAGGTCCGCGAGCAACGCCTGCTTCGCCTCGAGCTGCCCGTCGCCCGGCAAGGTCAGCAGGGACGGTGCCAGTCGCAGCGCCCCGCGCGGATACCCCCGCGCATCGAGCCACTGCCGCGTCAGCTCCGTGAATTGATCGCCGCGCGCCGTGAGATACACGATGAGCGCGCCGCTCTCGCGCAGCGCCTCCGGCGATCCCTCCTGGATCCCGATGTTCGTCCCGAGGGCGACCTGTTCGACGATCGCGTTCTCCGACGCTGTCAACGTCCCATCCACGTCCGAGACGATCACGCGCTGCCCCGGCGTGAGGACGAAGCCGTAGAAGAACGCACCGGTTCCATCGCCGTTCACGCGCGCATATAGCGTATGCGTCCCGGCGCCCAGCCGCGCCGCCCCGGCGAGCGTCGCCTCGAAGCGCCCCTCGTCATCCGTCGTCGTCGTCGTCATCGCGTGCCAGCCGCTCGGCGTGCACGCGAAGATCGTCACGTCCTCGTCCTCGAGGTCCTTGTCCGTCGACCCGTACGCCAGCTTCCCGCCGAGCCGTTGCGTGCCATCGGTCGTCCGCGCCACCACGTCGACCCCGCGATGCGTCGGCTCGCCGAGCTTCGCGATCGCCCGGCTCCGCGTGTGGCGGAACGAACCGTCCTTGCCGGGTGGCGTCCCGCAGTCCGTCAGCGCCTCTTCGGCACTGGCATCCATGTTGGAGCTCACGGCACAGGCCATGGTGATCGCAGCACATCCAAGAGCTAGCCACCGCATGTCCCAATAGACACACGATTCCTCGCGCCAGTTGACGCCGGTGCCATTCCCTGCCCGCATTGACTGTTCGCTGCTGCCGGTTTCCGCGGTGATACGCTCCCCTGGTTGCCTGCTCCGCGCCTCACCGTACTGGTCCTGCTTGCGGCCTGCTACGCGCCCACGGTGCCCGAGGGCGTTCCGTGCAGCGACAGCTCGCGGTGCCCCGGCGATCAGATCTGCGGCCCCAGCGCCACCTGCATCACCGTTAACCCCTTCGCCGACGCGAGCGAGCCCGACGCGCCTCTCGACGCCGAGCCCGACGCGCCCATCGACGCCGAGCCCGACGCGTCCATCGACGCCGCCATCTGCGTACCCGGCACCGAGCGCTTCGACGAAGTCGGCACGTTCACCGTCTCGCTGCCCGTTGGCTGTTCATCCGCGACCTTCAAGCTCTGGGGCGCCGGCGGTGGCAGCGATGGCGGCCCCGGCGGCGGCGGCGGATTCGCGACCGGCTTTGCCACCGACCTCGACGGTCCCTTGATGATCCTCGTCGGTGGCGGCGGTGGGGGGTCGTCGTCGGGCGCAGGCGGCGTCAATGGCGGCGGGTCCGGCGGTGGCACGCCGCAGACCGGCTTCGGCGGCGGCGGCGGCGGACGCTCCGCCGTCATCTCCGCCGGTATCGAGCTCATCACCGCCGCCGGAGGCGGAGGCGGTGGCGACGGCGCGGCCGAATCCGGCGGCGCCGGCGGCGGACTCGAAGGCCTCCCCGGCCTGAACGGCAACAACCCCGGCAGCGGCGGCACGCAATCCGCCCCCGGCACCTGCAACGTGATCCCGGACTGCGCGGGCACCTCCACCCAAGGCGGCTCGGCCCGGTCGAACTCCATGACCAACGGCTCGGGCGGCGGCGGTGGCGGCTACTTCGGCGGCGGCGCTGGCTTCAACGGCGGCTCCTCCAGCACCTCCGCGGGCGGCGGCGGTAGCAGCCACATCGAACCCGGCCTCTCGCAACAGGACACCGACGCCGGCGAGGGTGCCACGCCCGGCAACGCCAGCGACCCGGACCGCAAGACCGCCGGCCTCGGTGGCACCGGCGGCGCGGCCGGCCGGGCAGGCCTCGTCATCGTCAGCTGGCCCTAGAACACATCGGAGGGTGTCGCAGGGGGCCGACCCCTGCGACACCCTCCCGCACACGCGTCGTGCGCGAAGCGCCGATCACATCTCTTCTGACCTTGGCGTTCCTCGGCGTCTTGGCGTCAAACGATTCTGGGGCACGAGCGCGCGGAGCACGAGCGCGCGGGGCATGAACGAGGCAGGCCGCCTGCGGAGCGACATCGGGGGTGGGTCTACGCCAGCGACCCGGACCGCGAGACCGCCGGCCTCGGTGGCACCGGCGGCGCGGCCGGCCGGGCAGGCCTCGCAATCGTCAGCTGGCCCTGACGCGAATGTGCTTTGAGAACTATCGGCGAGAATTCTCGTCTCTGATGCGGCAACAGAGCGCTCCCCTAAAGATGTTCGGAGCTCAGCTACGCACGAGACTCCACAGGCGGTCGCGGAGGTCGTCCTCGAGCGAATAAAACTCCTCCTCTAGCGCCGAGCACGCATCCTCGAACGCTTTCTCGCCGTGCTGCGCTTCCGCGGCTTCGAGCTGCGATTGACGAGCATCTCGATCGGATTCGGGGCGACCGCCCGGCAACAACGCAAAGAAACGCTCGCAGACATCTGCCACTGCGCTCGCACCGAGCTCACGAAGCGCGACGACAGCAAGCTCCGGCTGCCCACCGAAGCTGTTGAACATCCATTGCGAAAACCCGCCGTTGTTCACCTCGGCTTCGAGCTCCCAGATCACGATGAACAGCTGATCCGCCCGGTCGAGCTTGGCGAATCCAACTGTCTGCTGACTCGCCACGATTCGCTCGTAGGCGGCGAACAGCGCCGTCTCCTTCGCCTCGATGCTCATGCCTGCATGCTACGTGGAGGACGAAGCGGGGGGCGGGGAGCGCGCGGTTGGGGCATGAACGAGGCAGGCCGCCTGCGGAGCGACATCGGGGGTGGGTCTCGAGCACCGTAGCGGGGAGGCGGCTCAGTCGGGCGCCGGCGTGAGTTGGTGCGCATGGCACGCCGGTGGTGCGAGCACTCCGTCTCATGCGACGGGGCGAGCGGACCCAGCCCCCGTGGCGCGGAGCTGCGGCCGCCTCGTCATGCCCTCGCGCGAAGCGCGAACGACCTGCTACGACTGGTAGAGCCAGACGCGCAAGAGCGACAGGAGCTGGTCGGCGTCGACGGGCTTGGTGATGTAGTCCGACGCGCCGGCCTCGAGGCACTTCTCGCGGTCGCCCTTCATTGCCTTCGCGGTGAGAGCGATGACAGGAAGGTCCTTCCACTCGGGGCGCTCGCGGATCTTGCGGACGGCTTCGTAGCCATCCATCTCGGGCATCATGATGTCCATCAGGACCACGTCGATGTCGGGGTTCTCCTCGAGCTTGGCGAGCGCACGCCGGCCGTTTTCGGCGTACTGGACGTGCATCTTGTGGCCCTCGAGCAGGGAGGTCAGGGCGAAGATGTTGCGCAGATCGTCGTCGACCACGAGGACGTTGCGCTCGGCGAGCTGGGGGTCGCTCTTCGCAATGCGGCGCAGGACGCGCTGCTTGCGCTCGGGGAGGTTGGCCTCGACGCGGTGCAAGAAGAGCGCGGTCTCGTCGAGGAGTCGCTCCATGGTGGTGACGTCCTTGATGATGACGGTCTGGGCGAGGCCGTGGAGGCGTGCCGTGTCGTCTTCGGTGAGCTCGCGGCCGGTGTACACGATCACCGGCAGGCGGCGATTGCGGGGGTCGGCCTTGATGCGCTCGATGAGGTCGAAGCCCGACATGCCAGGCAGCTTGAGGTCGAGGACGACGCAGTCGTAGTTGTTGTCGGCGAGGGACTGGAGGGCGCCTTCACCCGAGGCCACGGTGGTGGTCTGGACGTCTCCGTCGCCGATCAGGTCGGTGATGGCCTGGCTCTGGACCGGGTCGTCCTCGACGACGAGGAGCTGCTTGACGCGCTTCTCGACGAACTCGCGGATGCCGGTGAGTCCCGCCGTCAGGTTCTCGGGTGAGACGGGCTTCTGGAGGAAGGCGAGGGCGCCACTCTGGAGGGAGCGCCGCTCCTCGTCGAGACCGGAGATGACGTGCACGGGGATGTGGCGGGTCGTGGGGTCGTGCTTGAAGCGATCGAGGAGGACCCAGCCATCGAGATCGGGGAGGCGCAGGTCGAGCGTGACCGCATCGGGCTTGACGGTGCGGGCGAGCTCGAGCGCGTGGGCCCCGTTGACGGCGACGACGCCCTTGAAGCCCGACTGGCGGCCCATCTCGAGGAGGGTGATCGCGAACGTCGGATCATCTTCGATCACGAGGAGGACGCGGTCGCCGGGCTCGAGGGAGTCGTAGTCGTCGGGGATGGAGCGCGCGAGTGGCGCGATCGTCGGGTTGGTCTCGGTGACCGGGCCCGCGGGGGCCTCGCCGGCTTGTGGCACGGTCGACGTGAGCGCGGGCATCGTTCCGGTCAGCTCCGAGGTCCCGCGCGTCGGCATCTGCTGCGAGCGAATCTCGCGCGACTGCTGGCGATACACGGTCGGCAGGAACAGGGTGAAGGTCGAGCCCTCGCCGGAGGTGCTCTCGACGCGGAGGTCACCACCGAGCAGGCTGGCGATCTCCCGCGAGATGGCGAGACCGAGGCCGGTGCCGCCGTACTTGCGGCTCGTCGATCCGTCAGCCTGCTGGAAGGCCTCGAAGATGAGGCGCTGCTTGTCCTTCGGGATGCCGATGCCGGTGTCGGTGACGGCGAAGCCGATCACGTCGGGGGCCGCGCGGAACATCCGCAGGCTGACGCGACCCTTTCCGGTGAACTTCATCGCGTTGGAGAGCAGATTGCGGAGCACCTGACGCAGACGCATGTCGTCGGTGTCGATGGTGGTCGGGAGCTCGCCGTCGAGGTCCACGGTGAACTGCAGGCCCTTCTCCTCGGCGACCTGACGGAAGGTCTGATCGACGTAGTCGCGCAGGTTGCCGAAGCGGACCTGGCCGACCTCGACGGCCATCGTGCCGGACTCGATCTTCGCGAGATCGAGGATCTCGTTGATGAGGGTCATCAGATCCGTGCCGGCCTGCCGGATCGTATCGGCGTAGCGGATCTGCTTGTCGGTCAGGTTGCCTTCGATGTTGTCGGCGAGCTGACGCGAGAGGATCAGGAGGGAGTTCAGCGGCGTGCGCAGCTCGTGCGACATGTTCGCGAGGAACTGGCTCTTGTACTTGGAGGTGAGCGCGAGCTGCTCCGCCTTCTCCTCGAGCTCCTGCCGGGCGAGCTCGACCTGCTTGTTCTTCTTCTCGACCTCCGCCTTCTGCTCGGTGAGCTGGACGGCCTTCTCCTCGAGCTCCTCGTTCGTCTGCTGGAGCTCGTCCTGCTGGCTGCGGAGCTCCTCGGTGAGCGACTGCGACTGGCGCAGGAGCTCGTCGGTGCGCATCGTGGCCTCGATCGTCGCGATGACGATGCCGAGCGACTCCAGCATCTGGTCGAGGAAGGCGAGCTGGATGCCCGAGAACTTGTCGAACGAGGCGAGCTCGATGACGCCCTTCACCTCGCCCTCGAACAGGATCGGGACGACGACGATCGCATGAGGCGGCGCTTCGCCGAGCGCGCTCTGGATCGTGATGTAGTCCGCCGGCACCTTGGCGAGCACGATGCGCTTGCCCTCGAGGGCGGCCTGGCCGATGAGACCCTGCCCGAAGCGGAACGAGGACGAGACGTTCATGCGCTCCTGGTACGCGTACGACGCGAAGAGCCGGAGCACCGGCCCTTCCTCGTCGGACTCGGCCATGTAGAACGCGCCATGGTGGGCGTTCACGAGCGGTGCGAGCTCGTTCAGGATCTGGCGCGCCACCGTGAGCAAGTCGCGCTGCCCCTGCAGCATGCGGGTGAACCGGGCGACGTTGGTCTTCAGCCAGTCCTGCTCCTGGTTGACCTTCGTGGTCTCCGCCAGGGTGCGGATCATCTGGTTGACGGTGTCCTTCAGCTGCGCGATCTCGCCGCGGGCCTCGACGGTGATCGACCGCGTCAGGTCGCCTTGGGTCACGGCCGTGGAGACGTCGCGGATCGCGCGGACCTGGCCGGTGAGGTTACCGGCGAGCTCGTTCACGTTGTTGGTGAGGTCACGCCACACGCCGGCGGCACCGGGCACGTCGGCCTGGCCGCCGAGGCGGCCCTCGACACCAACATCGCGCGCCACGCCCGTCACCTGCTCGGCGAACGTCGACAGCGTGTCGATCATCGAGTTGATCGTCTCGACGAGCGTCGCGATCTCGCCGCGCGCCGTCAGCGACAGCTTCCGCTCGAGGTCGCCGTTGGCGACGGCCGTCACGACGGTCGCGATGCCGCGCACCTGCTCCGTCAGGTTACGGGCCATGAGGTTCACGTTCTCCGTGAGCTCGCGCCACGTGCCAGAGACTCCTCGCACCTCGGCCTGACCACCGAGCAAGCCGTCGATGCCGACCTCGCGGGCGACACGCGTGACCTCGGACGCGAACGAGCCGAGCTGATCGACCATGGTGTTGATCGTGTTCTTGAGCTGCAGCAGCTCGCCGCGCACCTCGACGGTGATCTTGCGGGTCAGGTCGCCGTTGGCGACGGCCGTCGTCACCTCGGCGATGTCGCGCACCTGGATGGTGAGGTTCGACGCCATCTGGTTGACGTTGTCCGTCAGCTCCTTCCACGTGCCGGCGACGCCGCGCACGGTGGCCTGGCCGCCGAGCTTGCCCTCGACCCCGACGTCACGGGCCACGCGCGTCACCTCGTCGGCGAACGAGCTCAGCGTGTCGACCATCGTGTTGATGACGTTCTTGAGATCTAGCAGCTCGCCACGCACCTCGACGGCGACCTTGCGCGTCATGTCGCCACGCGCGATGGCCGTCGCCACGGCCGAGATGTCACGCACCTGGTTGGTCAGGTTGGATGCGAGCTGGTTGACGTTGTCCGTCAGCTCCTTCCACGTGCCGCGGACGCCCTCGACGGACGCCTGGCCGCCGAGCTTGCCTTCGGTGCCGACCTCGCGCGCGACGCGCGTTACCTGGTCCGCGAACGCCGACAGCTGGTCGACCATCGTGTTGATGGTCAGCTTCAGCTCGAGGATCTCGCCCTTCGCGTCGACGACGATCTTCTGCTGGAGGTCGCCGTTCGCGATCGCGGTCGCGACCTTCGCGATGTTGCGCACCTGGTCCGTCAGGTTCGTGGCCATCGAGTTCACCGCGTCCGTCAAGTTGCGCCACGTGCCGAGCACGCCACGCACGTCGGCCTGCCCGCCGAGACGGCCTTCGATACCGACGTCGCGCGCGAGTCGCGTCACCTGGTCGGCGAACGAGCTGAGCTGATCCACCATGATGTTCACGGTGCTCTTCAGCTCGAGGATCTCGCCCTTCGCGTCGACGGTGATCTTGCGGGTCAGGTCGCCACGCGCCACCGACGTCGTGACCTCGGCGATGTCACGCACCTGGTTCGTCAGGTTCGACGCCATCGAGTTGACGTTGTCCGTCAGCTCCTTCCACGTCCCGCGGACGCCTTCGACGGACGCTTGCCCGCCGAGCCGCCCCTCGGTGCCGACCTCGCGGGCGACGCGCGTCACCTCGGAGGCGAACGCGTTCAGCTGATCGACCATCGTGTTCAGCGTGGCCTTGAGGTCGAGGACCTCGCCGCGCGCATCGACGGTGATCTTCCGCGAGAGGTCGCCCGTCGCGACGGCGCGCGCGACGTCGGCGATGTTGCGGACCTGGTTCGTCAGGTTCGACGCCATGCCGTTGACGTTGTCCGTCAGCTCTTTCCAGATGCCCGACACGTCGCGCACCTGCGCCTGGCCGCCGAGTACGCCCTCGGTGCCGACCTCGCGAGCAACCCGCGTCACCTCGGAAGCGAACGCGTTCAACTGATCGACCATCGTGTTGATGGTGTTCTTCAGCGTGACGAGCTCGCCGCGCGCTTCGACGGTGATCTTGCGGGTCAGGTCGCCGTTAGCGACGGCCGTCGTCACCTCGGCGATGTCGCGCACCTGGTTGGTGAGGTTCTTGGCCATCTGGTTGACGTTCTCCGTCAGCTCTTTCCAGATGCCTTCGACGTCCTTCACGTCGGCGGTGACGCCGAGCGTGCCCTCCGTGCCGACGAGTCGGGCGACACGCGTCACCTCGGCGGCGAAGCGGTTCAGCTTGTCGACTGTCGAGTTGATCGTGTTCTTCAGCGCGAGGATCTCGCCGCGCGCATCGACGCCGATCTTCTTCGAGAGGTCGCCGCCGGCGATGGCCGTCACGACCTCGGCGATGTTGCGCACCTGCGACGTCAGGTTCGACGCCATCGAGTTCACGTTCTGCGTCAGCTCGCGCCAGACGCCGGACACGTCGGCCACCTCGGCCTGCCCGCCGAGCGTGCCTTCGGTGCCGACCTCGCGGGCCACGCGCGTCACCTCGGCGGCGAAGCCCGAGAGCTGATCCACCATGATGTTCACGGTGTTCTTCAGCGAGAGGATCTCGCCCTTCGCCTCGACGGTGATCTTCTTGCCGAGGTCGCCGGCGGCCACGGCGCTCGTCACCTCGGAGATGTTGCGCACCTGGAACGTCAGGTTGTTCGCCATCGAGTTGACCGATTCGGTCAGCTCCCGCCACACGCCGCTGACACCACGCACTGTCGCCTGGCCGCCGAGGCGGCCCTCGGTGCCGACCTCGCGAGCGACGCGCGTCACCTCGTTCGCGAAGGCGCGCAGCTGCTCGACCATCGTGTTCATCGTGTTCTTGAGCTCGAGGATCTCGCCCTTGACGTCGATGGTGATGGTCTTGGTGAGGTCGCCCTGCGCGACGGCCGTCGTCACGCGCGCGATCTCGCGCACCTGCGACGTCAGGTTCGACGCCATGAGGTTCACGGAATCGGTCAGGTCCTTCCACACGCCGGACACGCCTTGCACGCGGGCCTGCGCGCCGAGCTTGCCTTCGCCGCCGACCTCCTGCGCGACGCGGGTCACCTCCGAGCCGAACTGCGACAGGCGAGCCACCATGCCGTTGACGATGCGGGCGTGGCGCAGGAACTCGCCGCGGCGTGCGCCCGACGGGCTGTCCTCGACCTCCATCGTCTGCTCGAGGTCGCCGCGCGCCACCGCCGTGACGACCCGCGCGATCTCGTTCGCGTGACCGGTGAGGTCGGTGATGACGTCGTTGACGGCGCTGATGTACCCGGCCCAACCGCCCGCCGTGTTCAGGCGGCGCATGCGCTTCCCGGCCTGTCCCTCCTTGCCGACGGCGTTCGAGATGTCCGTGGCCTCGTCGCGGATCGTCTTCACGAGCTCGACGATCTCGTTGAACGTCTCGGCGATCTGACCGTCGACGCCCGATAGGTCTTCGCGCATGCGGACCTCGAAGTCTCCGCGCTTGAGCGCGCGCAACGACGCGAGGATGTGACGGTGATCGAGGGCTTCGCCGTTCGTGACGCTGGGCGCGGTGGTCCCTTCGGCTCCGTTCTTCTCCTTCTTACCCGTCGGCCACTTCTTCTTCGGGGGCGCGTCGAAGGTAGTCATAGGTCGTTTCACCCTTCTGGATCGGTGCCGTGGAGCGCTCGAAGAATCGTGTCGGCGGTCGCCGGCTTCGTGATGTGCTCGTCGAAGCCCGCTTCGAAGGCGGCGGCTCGATCGGAGGCCTGGCCGTAGCCGGTCATCGCGATCAAGCGCGGACGAACCCCGGCGCCGGCGAGTCGCGAACGAATCTCCCGCGACACCGTGTAACCATCCATCTCCGGAAGGCCGATATCGATCAGCGCCACGTCAGGCTTCTCGCGCAGCACCGCCTCGATGGCGGCGGGACCGTCCGAGACCTCCGTCACCACGTGTCCGTGGAGGCGCAACAGGTCCGCGATCAGCTCGCGCAGGTCCGGGGCGTCGTCACACACGACGGCGCGCAGCGGGCCTTTCGGCGGCAGCTTCGTCTGGTTCCGGGTGCGTGCCACCGCGGGCGCGTCGACGAGGGCGAGGCGGATCTCGAAGCTCGCGCCCTTGCCCGTCCCTTCGGAGAACGCGTGGACCGAGCCACCATGCATCTCGACGAGCCGCTTCACGAGGCCGAGCCCGAGGCCGAGCCCACCTGCCCCGGAGGGCTCGGTGCGCTCGTCGACGAACATGTCGAACACGCGGGGCAAGAGCTTCGCGGTGATGCCCTTGCCGTTGTCGGTGACGCGGATGAAGCCATACCCGTCGCGCATGCCGCACTCGACGGTGATCTTGCCGTTCGGCGGCGTGTACTTGATCGCGTTCGAGAGGAGGTTCGACACCACCTGGACGAGGCGCGTCGAGTCGCCATGGACGGCTGCGGGCGCGTCGGCGCCGACCACGACGACATTGTGGGTCCGCGCCTCGGCCAGCTTGCGTGTCGACTCGACGGCTTCGTCGACCACTGCGCACAGCCGCACCACCTCGCGGCGCAGCTCGAGCTTGCCGGCGTTCAGGCGCGCGATGTCGAGCAAGTCGTCGACGAGGCGCGTGATGTGATGGACCTGGCGGTGAATGATGCCGCGGATGCGTGGAGGCACGGGCGCATCGGGGTCGTGATCGAGCACCTCGACGGCCGTCTGGAGCGGCTGCAAGGGATTACGCAGCTCGTGCGAGAGGATCGCGAGGAACTCGTCCTTGCGGCGATCGATCTCCGCGAGCTGCTTCATCTGGTACTCGAGCGAATCGTTCTCGAACCGCTTGCTGAGAGCCTGGAGCTCGCGCTCGTGATTGCGCGCCTGCGCGCGGCGAAGCTCGTCGGCCTTCTCCTGCAGCTCGATGGTGCGCTCTTGCAGCTGCACGAACACGCTCGCCTTGGCGCGCAGCACCTCGGGGCGGATCGGCTTCATGAGGAAGTCGAACGCGCCGAGCTCGTAACCACGGATCACCGCGTCGTCCTGCCACGACAGGCCGGTCACGAAGATGATCGGCGTCGAGCGATTCTTGTCGCGCGAGCGCACGAGCTTCGCCGTCTCGAAGCCATCCATCCCCGGCATCGCGACGTCGAGGATGATCAGCGCGAAGTCTTGCTCGAGGAGACAGCCGAGGGCCTCGACCCCCGAGCTCGCGAGCACGAGCTTGCGCCCCAGGGATTGCAGCGCCGCCTCGATCGCGACGAGGTTCGACTGGTTGTCGTCGACTACCAGGATGTCGCGCCCGTAGCTGACGCTTGGTGGCCCGGTGTCGTCGTCCAGCTCGTACGGAAGATCGCTGCCCAAGGTCCCTCGCGTGGTGCATGGTATATGCCCGTAACGGCTCGAAAACGAGCGTGAGATCCTGCTGAGTTCCCGGGCGATTTCACGGGACTGGAGAGCGCGAGCGCCCACCGTGCGCTGGCGCTCGGCACGGGTGGAAAGTCGCGATCCGGGACGACCGCCCGTAGGCTCCCCGCATGAACGGTGCCCTCATCGGGCTCTGGCTCGCGGTTGCGGTCGGAGCATGTGGATTCACGGGCGGCGCGGCCCCGGATGCGCCGATCGGCGAGGACGCCGATCGTGAGCCCCCCGACGCCTCGCCTGACTCCAGCTCCAGCGACGCGCCGCCCCTCGATGGGGCGCCGGATGCATCTCTCTGCACCCCCAACGCGACGAGCTGCAATGGCCGCGTGCTGTCCACGTGCAGCGCGGACGGCAGCACCCTCACGACCACGACCTGCGATCTCGCGTGCACGGACGGCGCTTGCTTCAGCGCCTCGAACCTCAGCTCGGCGATCCAGCAACAGTGCACATCGGCCGCGCCGGCCATCACCATCGCGAACAGCGAGACGGCCACCATCGACCGCGCACTCGTTCCGGTGTTGAACGCGGGGGGCATGGTCGTTCCGTCGACGGTCATCCCGAGCGCGGGGCTCGAGCCGGCGATCGCGGTGTTCTGCCTCAGCTCGTTGGAGATCGACGGAGGCGCGCGGCTCGTCGAGACGGGCAATGGCGACTCGAACGCGGCGATCGTCCTGCTCGTGACGGGGAACGTCACGATCGCGGGCCAGCTCCGCGTGGATGGTCGCGCGGCCTCCGCCCTGACCGGGGGGCGCGGCGGCATGGGCGGCTTCGCGGGTGCGAACGCGGAGAACGACGCGGGCGGACAGGTGGGCAGCGGACCGTGTGCAGGGCGCGGTGGCGTGCGCAACACGCAGGCGGCCGCAGCCGCGGCGGGCGGTGGTGGTGGCGGTGGCAACGGCGGGCTCGGCGGCAAGGGCGGGCAGGGCTATGGCGGCAACGCTTCAGGCATCCCGCTCCTGATCGGTCCCGGTGGTGCCGGCGGCATGGCGTGCACATCGCAAGCGCTGACTCCGCTCGTCGGCGGCAGCGGCGGCGGCAGCGGCGCGGACGGGACCTGCGCCACCCAGTGCGGTCACGCGGGTGGCGGCGGCGGTGGGGCCCTCCAGATCTCGGCCGGGGGCGCGGTCTCGATCATCGGTGTCGTCTCCGCGGAGGGCGGCGCGGGCTTTGCGGTCGGCATGGACATCGACTTCAAGTCGGCCACGGGCGGCGGCGGCGGTAGTGGTGGCTCGATCCTCGTCGAGGCGCCGAGCGTTTCGATCGGTGCCGGTACGCTGCGCGTGGCCGGCGGCAACGGTGGAGCGAGTCAGGCCGGGGCTGGTGGCGCGGGCGCGAGTACCATGCTCGGCGGGGTCGATGGCACCGATTCCTCGACGGCGGCACGCAATGGCGGTGCGGGCGGCGGCGGCGCGGCGGGACGCGTGCGTATCAACACGCCGGGGGCTACGCCGTGTGGTCAAGCCGCGGCTCCCGCCGGCGCCTGCACCTCCGGGCCGCTCGCGTCGCAGCCCTGACTGACACGTCGCACCACCGACGCAGCTTGTGTGCGGCACGCGTTGAGGTAGCGTGCGGCGCATGAAATCTGGACGCCTCGCTCTGGTGCTCGCCCTCGCGGCTGGATGTGGATCCAAGAAGGAGCCGCAGCCAGCGCCGGATCTCGGCAGCGGCACGCCGGGGGCGACGGCGACCGGTTCTGGATCCGGCACCGGGGCGACGACGACGAAGCCCGAGAAGCTCGATGCGATCGCGCGCATGGACTTCAACAAGTGGGCAGTTCGCGCCAACCTCCCCGTCTACTGGATCGAGGATACGAACGAGAACAAGGCGCTCGATCCCGACGAGGTCGCGTCGTTGATGTTCTATCCGACCTCGGGGACGCCCGCGGCCGAGTGGGTCAAGGACGGCGCGTTCACCGACGCGCTCTACACCGCCTACGCCGCGATCGGTGCGGCGATGAAGGCGCCGGCCGCCGACCCGAGCACGCCCGAGGGGCAGCGCCAGGCGCTCGTGGCGCAGGATCTCGACCAGGGCCGCGCCACACTGATCCGGACGCGCATCGGTGCGTTCACCAAGGAGGAGAAGGCCTTCGTGGCGCGCATGCAGAAGATCGCCAAGCTCGTCGACGATCTGTACGAGCTGCAGAACGGCTCCAAGGCCCTCGAGACGAAGCTGCCGGCCGATGCGGCGAGCCGCAGCCTCTTCCGCCGCAACCGCGGCCCGGCATGTGTGGGGCAAGCGACCGAAGGCAATGCGGCGTGCTCCGCGATCCCGGGCGCGCCGAAGCCAATCTTCGATCTCTATCCCGCCGCGCTCCAGGCCGACGCCGACTTCTGCAAGAAGCTGTCGGAGCCGAAGGACAAGGGGCTCCTCGATCACTTCGTCGTCGTGCGAGGAGACGGGGCCGATCTGAAGGCGGTCCCGTATTCCGAGGCGTACGCCGAACAGTACAAGGCGATCGCCGCCGAGCTCACTGCGGCTGCCGAGGCGTTGAAGGATCCGAGCGAGGCCGCGCTCGTGGCGTACCTCAAGGCGGCAGCCGGCAGCTTCACGACGAACGACTGGGAGCCCGCGAACGAAGCGTGGGCCGCGATGAACGTCGACAACTCCAAGTGGTACGTGCGCATCGCGCCCGACGAGACGTACTGGGAGCCATGCGCGGAGAAGGCCGGGCTCCATCTGACGTTCGCGCGCATCAGCCAGGCCTCGAAGGAATGGCAGAGCAAGCTCGTCCCCGTGCAGCAGGACATGGAGCAGGCAATCGCCGAGCGCGCCGGCAAGCCGTACGCGCCGCGCAAGGTGACGTTCCACCTGCCGGACTTCATCGAGATCGTCATCAACGCCGGCGATGACCGCGATCCGATGAACATCACCGCCGGTCAGTCGCTGCCCAACTGGGGCAAGGTCGCCGACGAGGGACGCGGTCGCACCGTCGCCATGACGAACGTCGGCATCGATCGCGATACGCGCGATGCGCGCAAGGCCGCGGCCGAGTCGCTCATCGATGCCGAGAGCATGAAGCCCTACGCCAGCACGAAGGCCGACCCGGGGCTCCTGAACACGATCCTCCACGAGGCGACCCACAACCTCGGCCCGTCGCATGACTACACGGTCGGCGGGAAGAACGACGGCGACATCTTCACGGGGCCGATCGCGTCGGTGCTCGAGGAGCTGAAGGCGCAGACGGGCGCGCTGTACCTCTTCGACTTTCTGAAGACGAAGCAGGTGCTCGATGCCGAGTACGTCGCCCAGGGCTACATCGACGGCATCGTCTGGTGCCTGGGCCACATCTCCCAGGGCATGTACACGGGCGACAAGAATCGCAAGACGTACAGCCAGCTCGCCGCGATCCAGGTCGGCTTCCTGATCGATCAGGGGGCGATCACGTGGGATGCGAAGGCCAAGGCCGCGAACGGCACGGATGTGGGTGCGTTCATCGTGCACGGCGACAAGCTCGTGGCCGCCATCAAGGAGATGATGAAGGTGACGGCTGGCATCAAGGCCCGGGGCGACGTGAAGGCGGCCGAGGCCTTGTTCGCGAAGTACGTGGACAGCTCGGCCGTGGTCCCTCACGAGACCATCCGGGAGCGGTACGCTCGGATCCCCCGCGCTACCTACGTTTACGCCATCGAGATGTAAGCTCGGGGCCGAGCCGCCCCGTGGTCCCCTTCCTCGTCCCCGATGACTTCCGCGCCTTCCTCCAGGAGGTCGTGGCGTATGTCGATGGGCCCGAGGACGATAAGCTCCTCGACGCCGAGGACGCCTTCCATCACGAGTGCGGCCACGGCGGCCGCGTCGAGCGCCTCGGCGACGGCGCGAGCATTTACGCGTTCACGTACATCGAGTCGAGCGGGCAGGCGAAGTGGGAGGTCTTGCTCGCCGAGCCGCAGATGCGAGAGATCGCCGACGGCCTCCTCATCGAGGTTCCCGCCGAGCGCCTCGATCTCGTGAAGACGAAGCACCGCACGCCGTCGGGTGAGCCGCTCCTCATCTGGGGCGAGTACGGCGACGATGCGCTCGTCATCACCGGCGCAGAGATGCTGCAGAAGGCGCTCGATGGTCTGCACACCGCGTCGTTCGACCAGCCGCGCCTCGTGCGCATGTGGTCCGCGGCCGACGACCAGCTCGTCGCCGTGCTCGCCGGTGACGAGTGTGCGCTCTACGTCGTCGAGTCGGTCGAGGGCTACGCGACCGCGTGCGGCGATCCGGCTCGCACGGACACGATCACGCTGAGCGATCCGGACGGCGGTGACTTCGTGGTACCGGGCTGCGATCTCATCTCGTGGGAGGTTGCGCGCACGGGCTTCGCAACCTTCCTCGAGGAGGGCGACCTCGGCTCGGCGATCCCGGTCGAGGGCCGCATTCCGAGTGCGCTCCTCATGATGGGCGACATCGATCGCAAGGAGGCGCTGGCCTCGCGGCAAGAGCCCGCGCGTACCGTCGAGCGATCGAGCGTGAATCGGCTCGCGACCCCCGTGCCGGTCGACGTCGACGAGGTCGACGATGCGACCGCCCCCGTGGAGCTCGAGACGCACATGCGGGCCGAGGAGCTGGCCGCGTGGGCGAAGCGGTTCCTGGAGCTCCTCGCCGAACGCGAGCTCCTCGAGCCGGTCCAGACCGGGAATCGCGACGAGGTCTACTACCAGGTCGGCGGCCTGCTCGCGGCCCACGCGCGGGAGGCGCAGGATTCGGTCGATACGGCCGACTTCCTCGCGAACGAGCTCTCGCAGATTCGCCACGTCGGTCAGTTGTTTGCCACCGGGGGCGATCTGCAGGTGGTGCTGCGTCGCTCGCGTCCATGAGAAGATCGACGCCATGAAGCGATTCATGGTGATGGTTGTCCTGGCAGCGTGTGGCGGCAATGGCGCGGGGCCGGCCTCCGAGTCCGAGGTCCGTGACGGCTGCCAGAAGATCTGCACGCGCGATGTGGCCTGCCTCGAGGAAGGTGAGACGGAGACCGTCGAGGGCTGCGTCGCCGAATGCCGCGACGACTTCGACGGCTGGCCGCGCTCCGATGCCTTCGGTGACCTCGCGGAGTGCATCGGTGACCTCACGTGCGAGGGCCGGGAGGAGACCTGCCTCGGTCAGATCTCGCGGCTTCCGATTCATGATGAGTGGGAGGATGCGTGCCGCGCCAACCTCCTCGGATGCGCGGAGAGCGGAATCAGCGAGGAGGCGTGCACGCTGGAGGGCGATGACGACGCGAGCCTGATTCGCCTCATCTCGGAGCCGATCATGGAGGAGATGATCGAGTGCACGAACGCTGCAGACTGTGCGGCGCGGTTGGGCTGCGTCGAGGCCGTGGTCGAGCGCAACGGGATCGATCTCTAGTCGTGGGCGAAGTCACACCTACGGCTCCGGATCGACAAGTTGCCCGCGCCGAGCCGAAGCCGCGATAACCTCGGCGCATGGGGATTCGCGCTGGCGCCGTTGGCTTGCTCTGCCTCACGTCGATCGCCAGCGCGCAGCCTGGGCCAGATAATCAAGGTTCGTATCCGCCGCCGGCCCAGCAAGGGCCTTACGCACCGCCCGCTCCCCAGCCGGCCTACGGACCGCCGCCGCAAGGCAACTACTACGCGCCGTCGCCGCAGCAGTATGCCGTGGAGATCACCGAGGAGGAGCGCGACATCCTCATGCGAGGCGAGATCGACAGCTCCCACGTCGCGCTCGGCGGACTCGGCGCGATCTTCTTCGGCTTCGGCGTGGGACAGGCCATCCAGGGCCGGTGGAGTGACACGGGCTGGATCTTCACCTTCGGCGAGATCGGGTCGCTGGGCCTGATCGTCGGTGGCGTCGTGGACGCGGTGAACGCATGCGACGACTACGAAGGCTCCTGCAACGACTCCCGCGGGATCACGGTGATGGCCGTTGGCTTGATCGGATTCTCCGTGCTGCGCATCTGGGAATCCATCGACGCCTTCACCGGCCCGGCCGGTCACAATCGCCGGGTGCGCGAGCTCCGCATGCGCCTGGGGCAGTATCCCGGCTACTACAGCATGGCGCCCTACATCACCCCGACGGGGGACGGCGGCGGCACCGCCGGCCTCTCGCTACGCTTCTAGCGGCCCGATCAGCTCGCGCGCGGCGGCGAGCAGGTTGATGTCGGTCGTGCCGGCACCGAGCTCGAGGAGCTTGGCATCGCGTGCGAGCTTCTCGAGCCCTAGCTCCTCCATGTAGCCCATGCCGCCGTGGATCTGGATCGCCGTGAGCGCAGCGTCGACGGCGAGCTGTGCGCTCATCGCCTTGGACGCATTCACGAACGGCTGGTCCTTCACGCCCGCCTGCTGCATCCATGCGAGCCGAAACACGACGTTCTCGACGGTGCGGAGCTTCAGGAAGAGATCGGTGATCTTCAGCTGCACGGCCTGGAAGTCGCCGATCGCGCGCCCGAACTGCTTGCGGTCGCGCACGTGCTGCAGGCTCATGTCGTAGCAGCGCTCGATGATGCCCCACGCCATGGCGGGCACGCCGGAGCGCTCGGTCCCCAGGCTGTCCTTCGTCGCGCTGCGACCACCCGGCAGGCGGTGCTCGGCGCCGAGCTTCACGTCATCGAAGAAGACCTCGCTCGTCGGCGAATCGCGCATGCCCATCTTCTTGAAGGGCGGGCCCACCGTCACGCCGCTCATCGCGCGCTCGACGATGAAGCTGCCGATGCCGTCGGGGGTACGGGCGTAGACGAGGAAGATGTCGGCACCAGGACCGTTGGTGATGAAGGTCTTGCTGCCCGTCAGGCGATACCCGTCGCCATCGGCGGTGGCGGTCGTGCGCATCGATCCGAAGGCGTCGCTGCCGGCTCCGGGCTCGGTGAGACACCAGGCGCCGATCTTCTGCATCGTGGCGAGCGGCAGTCCCCACCGCTCGATCTGCTCCGCCGTGCCCTTCGCGACGATCGAGCCCCCCGCGAGCCCCATCGATACGCCGAAGCCCATCGCGAAGCCCGGCGAGACGCGCGAGAGCTCCTTCACCACGACGTGCATCATCATCGGGGTCCCGCTCGACGCGGCGAGCGACTCGCCGGGCGCGGTCTCGCCCGCCTTGAGCTTCGCGAGGCGCTTCTTGACCGCACCACCGAGCATGGCGTCGAAGCCGAACGTCTTCGCCATCTGCTTCATCAGGTCGAATGGCTGTTCGGTGCCGGCCTCGAGCGCGGGCACCCGCGGCTGCAGCGTCGACTGACACCACTGCCGGAATACGCCCGCTACCATCTGTGTCTGTTCGTCGAGCTGGAACATGCCGTGGCATCCTACCCCCGTGGGGGATGGCAAACTGGAGGAGAGCGTGCGGGCGGCCAGACGGCCTGCCGGCGCTCGCCGGACGTTCCCGGGGCGGAGGTGGTGACGTGGCCGTGAAGCCGGACCCGGCGGATGTCGAGACCCTGCGCGAGAGTCCGGGGCTCCGGGCACGCGAGTCCGCGACCGCGGCCAGCACCATCGACATGCCGGCGCCGGTGGGGGCATTCGACCAACCCGCGGATCGCTTCGCGGAGCTGGGTGAGCTCGGGCGCGGTGGCATGGGCCGGGTCATCGATGCGTACGATCGCGCGCTGGGCCGCTCCGTCGCGGTGAAGACGATCATGTCGACGGACGTGACGGACCTGGCGCGCTTCGAACGTGAAGCGCAGATCACGGCGCGGCTCGAGCACCCCGGGATCGTGCCGATTCACGACGCCGGTCGCGATGCCGAGGGCAAGCCGTACTACGTGATGCGCAAGGTCGACGGCCGGCCGCTCAGCGAGCTCGTGGATCCACGTGCGTTCGACGCGCGACTCGCCCTGGTACCGAACGTGCTCGCCGCCTGCGATGCCGTCGGGTTCGCTCATGCGCGCCGCGTGATTCACCGCGATATCAAGCCCACGAACATCCTCGTCGGACCGTTCGGCGAGACCCTCGTGATCGACTGGGGCCTCGCCCGTGCCTACGACCTCGACGAGCAGACGACCGAGGGCCCGGCGCCGATCCTCGATAGCCACCCGGAGTTGACCCGGGCCGGGGCCGTGGCCGGCACGCCAGGCTTCATGGCCCCCGAGCAAGCGCGGGGGGAAACCATCGATGCGCGCGCCGATGTCTATGCCCTCGGGGCCACGCTCTACTACGTGCTGACGGGCAAGCTCGCGTTCCGCACGAACAGTGCGACGGAGATCCTGACCAGGGTGGGCGCGAACCAGGATGCCGACTGGTCGCAGCTCGACCAGCGCACGCCGGCGGATCTCGTCGCGATCCTGAGGAAGGCGATGGATCCGCAGGCGAGCCGTCGCTACGCCGACGCGGGCGAGCTGGCGTCAGATCTCCGACAGTACGTGACAGGCAAGCTCGTCGGAGCGCGGCACTACACGTGGTTCGAGCAGCTCCGCCGCTTCGCGAGTCGCCACAAGCCCGTGATCGCCGTTGCGGTCATCGCGCTCGTCATCATTGCCGTCGGCGCCACGCTTTCGGTGCAGCGCGTGATCGCCGAGCGAGATGCCGCGGAGCAAGCACGCAAGGTCGCGCTGGCCGGTCAGCGGGCAGCGAATGACAAGCGCGACGAGCTGCTCGTGCGGCACGCGATGGATCTGGCCGAGACGGATCCGGCGGCGGCGATCGCCGTCTTGCGTCGGATCCCGCTGGACTCGACCCAGTGGCGTGCGGCGTCGGTCGTCGCGGGGGCGGCCATGGCCCGTGGCATCCCTCGTGGCTACTCGTACCCCTCCCAGGTCGTCTTCGTGGCGTTCTCGCCGAGCAGCAAGCGACTCCTCGTCCGACTCATCGACAGGACCTTGTGGGTGCAGGAGGTGCCTTCGGGAGAGCGGTCGCTGATCGGGACCTCCGACGCCAGCGGCCTGCAGTGGGTCGACGAGCGCATCATCGTCGGCGGCAGACCGGAGGGCGTTGTCATCCTCGATACCGAGACGAAGACCCAACGTGAGGTTCCCGCGGGCCCCCAACCAGTCGTGGTCGTGATCGGGCGTGGCGGCTACGTGCTCTCCGACACCTCGGTCTATGCCTTCGATCCGGCGATGACGGCGCTCGGTCCGCCCCTCGTGACGGGGCTCGAGAAGCCGGTGGGCGTCACCGGCCACGGCGTCGCGCACCTCGTCGGCAAGCGCGTGTACCTCCTCACGCCGTCGGGTGAGCGCGAGTTGCCGGGCCACATCGAGCTCGACGAATCGCCGTTTCTCACCAGCCTCGGCGCTCTCGTCGTGGCCACCACGCGAACGAAGACGTGCGTCTGGCACGCCTCGCCCGATGGGGTGGGCCATTGCTCTTCCAACGTCGGGGTCATGGCGGTAGTCGGGTCGTTCGTCGTGGCCGCCCGCGGCAATGCGCTCGTCAGCGAGCTACCGAACGGGATCACCGGAATCATGTACCCCGGTCCGGTCTCGGGGCTGTTCCCGACGGCCAACGGGCGCGGCGCCATCGCGCTGACGCACAAGGGCACGATCTTCGTCGCGCTCCCCACCCACTCGATCGAGCTGGCTCCCCGACCGGCAGGGTACCAGCGCGCGACGACGAGCATGGACGACCACTACCTCGCGGCGGCGAGCATGAACGAGGTGATGCTCTACGACCTCGCGCAGCAGAACCTCTCGCCGTACACGGGGGCGGGCACGCTGGCGGCCATCACCTCGGTCGCGCTCTATACGATCGAGGACTTTCTCCGCGTGACCCGCGTCGCCCTCGACGGAACGCGCGAGGCGCTCGACATGCCCTTCGATGCCTACCAGGGCGTCACGGTCGACCCGACCGACCGCTGGCTGGTGGCCACCGGCTCGAAGGATGGGCGGCAGTACATTCGCGATGCCACGACCAAGCAGGTCGTGACGCTGCGTCCCCTCGACTTCGCCCTTCTGGACCGCTACCCGGTCATCATCGGGGCCGATGGCCAGCTCGCGACGATGGCGACCGGCACGGTCACGGAGCTCCCGCGGCTCGACGGCACACCGCTGGCGGCGTCGCTCCGCGGCGACTGGCTCGTGGTGGCGGTGTCCAACGGCCGGCTCTGCCGCGTCGACCTGCGGACCGATGCGCGGATCTGTACGGTGCTACCCACCCCCTTGGACAGCATCATCGTCGACGACGGGGGCGTCGTGTGGGTCGCCAGTGGCAAGCGCCTCTGGAAATGGGACGGCGTGCTCCTCATCTACGACGACCTCGAGTCGCGCATCGTCAACCTCTCCGGATCGGAACGTTACGTGATCGCCAAGCTCGCCAATGCGATCTACGTCCACGACGGCACGACGGGGCGCATCCTGCCGCTCACCATCGGCGACTTCAGTATCGCGTCGGAGGATCGACTCATCACCAGCGGCGGCAACGGCCGCTTGCGCGTGATCGACCTGCCCACGGGCCTGACCTACGACGTGTTCACCACGGCCACGATCTCCGACCCGCCCGCCGTCAACGGCTCGAGCATCGCCTTTCGGCGGCCGGGCCACGCGATCTTCCGCTTCGATCTGAGCGTCCCGACGGAGCCGGCCGCCTTGCGCAAGTGGCTGCACGAGGTCACGAACCTGGTCGATCTGTCCGAGTCTGAAGTGGTCGCATGGCCAACCCCGTAGTGACAAAGCGTCGGTTCGTTGGTACCCACGTGCCGATGGAGCCCACGCGGTTCGAGACGCATCCCTCCAAGTACAAGCACTGGCGGCTGTCCGTCGATGGAGAGGTCGCGACGGTGGTCATGGCCGTCGATGCGGACCACCCGCACAAGCCCGGCTACGAGCTGAAGCTCAACTCGTACGACCTCTCGGTCGATATCGAGCTCGCCGACGTGATCCAGCGTCTCCGCTTCGAGCATCCCACCGTGAAGACGGTCGTGTTCACGGCCGACCTCGATCGCGTGTTCTGCTCGGGCGCCAACATTTACATGCTGGGGCTCTCGTCCCACTCGTTCAAGGTGAACTTCTGCAAGTTCACCAACGAGACGCGCCTCTACCTCGAGGATGCCTCCGCGGAGAGCGGTCTCGCCAGCCTCTGCGCGTGCAAGGGCACGACCGCCGGCGGCGGCTACGAGCTCGCGCTCGCGTGCGACGAGACGGTGCTCGTCGACGACGGCTCGTCAGCCGTGTCGTTCCCCGAGACGCCGCTCCTCGCCGTCCTCCCCGGGACGGGGGGCCTTACCCGCCTCGTCGACAAGCGCAAGGTCCGCCGCGACCGCGCGGACGTGTTCTGCACGACCGCAGAGGGCATCAAGGGCAAGCGCGCGAAGGACTGGGGCCTCGTCGAGGACGTCATCTCCCGCACCAAGTGGGACGAGACCGTGAAGGCCCGCGCCGGCAAGCTCGCCGCGAAGCAGACCGTGGCGCGCGGTCCCGCCGTGGAGCTGCCCGAGCTCGCGCCGAAGATCACGGCCACGTCCTTTGTCTACAAGTACGTCGAGCTGGCCTACGACAAGGCCACCCGCACCGCCCAGCTGACGGTGAAGGGCCCCGACGCGGCCCCGCAGGCCGACTCGCTCGACCCGAACCAGTGGAGCCTGCGCGCCTTCTGCGAGCTCGACGACGCGCTCCTCCACCTGCGCTTCGATCTCTCCGACATCGGCATGGTCCTCGTTCGTACCGTTGGTGACGCGGCGCAGGTCCTCGCTCACGACGCCGCCCTCGCCGCCGCCAAGACCGGCTTCGCCCGCGAAGTGCGGCTCCTCCAGAAGCGCGTGCTGAAGCGCTTCGACAACACGGCCCGCAGCTTCTACGCGGTGGCCGATGCGCCGACGTCGTGCTTCGCCGGCTCCCTGCTCGAGCTTGCCCTCGGCGCCGATCGCTTCTACGCGCTTCTCGACGACAAGATCTCGGTGGCTCTGTCGGTCGCCAACGAGGGCTTCAACACCACCCACACCGGCCTCTCGCGCCTCGGGGCCCGCTTCTACGGCGAGCCCGAGCGCGTCGGCAAGGTCATCGCCCGGGGCAAAGAGGGGCCGATCGACGTCGAGGAGGCGGAAGCGCTCGGCATCGTCACCGTCGCCGCCGATGACATCGACTTCGCCGACGAGCTCCGCATCGCCGTGGAGGAGCGGGCGTCGCTCTCGCCCGATGCCCTCACCGGCATGGAAGCCTCCCTGCGCTTCGTCGGCCCCGAGACCATGGAGACGAAGATCTTCGGTCGCCTCTCGGCCTGGCAGAACTGGATCTTCACGCGCGCCAACTCCACCGGCGAGCACGGCGCCCTGACGCTGTACGGCCGCCCCGAGCGTCCACAGTTTCAGTGGAATCGCACGTAAGCGCCTACCGCCGCGCCTGGCGCTTCCTGGCCGGGCCCGACTCGACAGCACGCCCGGGCTTCCCCGCGGCCGAGCTCCTCGCGCCGCTGCCTCTCGCATGCATCGCGCTCCTCGTCGTCAACGACTGGCTCCTCAAGCCCGCCGTCGGTGGCACCATCACCGGCAAGCTCTCCGATGTCGCCGGCCTCGCGGTGGTCCCGCTCGTCGCGACGGCCGCGCTCGACGTGGCGTTCATGGCGCTCGCACGCCTCGGCCTGCGCCTCGACTTCTCGCTCCGTCCCTGGAAGCTGCACGCCGCCCTCGTGATCGCATTCCTCGGCTTCACCGCCGTCAAGCTCTCGCCCGCGGCGGCCGCTGTCGTCGCCGCGACCCTCTCGGTCGTCACCGGCGGCTCGACGATCGTCCCCGATCCCACCGACCTCATCGCGCTGCCCGCGTTGCTCGTCGCGTACTGGCACGGCCGCCAGGTCATCGTCCGCGGTAGCTACGGCCGCCTGGCCGTACTCCGCCGCGCCCGCGAACCGATCGCCGCGCCCTTCGCCGATGCGCTCGCGATGGGCGCCGACCCCGACGCCGTTCGCGAGCTCGACGCGGCAGCCCTCGCGTGGCTCGCGGGTGGCGATGCCGCGCCCGTCGACGCGGCACTTGCACGCCTCAGGAGATGCCCGCTCGAAGAATGATCAACGCCAAGACGCCAAAGACGCCATAGACGCCAGGGCCGGAACTTTCAGGGCGCTTCGCGCCGGAGCTCTCTTGTGGGGTGGGGCTGTGCAACCGGGAACATGGGTAGCTCGTCCTCCGAAACCTTCCTCTCGGCGTCGATGGCGTCTTGGCGTTGGAACTCCGGGGCACGAATCGCGTGCGCATGAATCGCGTGCCGAAAGCTTCAGGCGACGCGCGCGATCGCCGCCACCACCTGGGGTAGGCGCAGACTCGAGGTGTCCACCGTGTGTTCGGCGCGGGCGTACGCAGGGGGCGGACCCCGTCAAGCCGTGCGGTGTGGCGGGGCTGCCCCCAGTCAGGAGCGCCTTGTCCGAACGCCGGACATCAATGGGGCCGACCCGTTGATCGTGCTCCAGAGATGTAACCGCCAAGGTCGCGGGGGACGCCAAGGATCGATGTCCGTGCAGCCGGCCGTTAGGAACGCGGACCTCCAAGCGGGCACGCGCGCGTAGCTCAACGGTGGCCCGGTGCATGCCGTGGACTGCTCCCTTGCGCATGTCCGCTACGCGTACAACAGTGGCGACAGTCCCCGATGATCCGCTGGCACGAACCGCCCCCGATGGATACCGGCGCGCCCGAGCCAGAGCTGTTTCACATCGACGGCGCGGTCTGGTGCGTCTATCGGGCTCGCGACACCGCATTCCCGGGCTGGGGCCATCCCGACACCGACAGTTATCTCGAACGCCGTGGCGGGGCGGAGCCGTTCGGAGCTCTTCGCTTCGAGGGCGCGGTCCACGTCCATCTCGGTGCGCCGAGCGAAGACCAGCAGCGGACCCATCCGCTGACCCGAGGAATGGACTACTACACGTTCTATCAGCACGCGCATGACGACGGCCTCACGCGTTGGGTCGGGACGTTCCACGATCACACGCTCGACATCATTGCGCGTACCGCGACGGCATCGCTCCTGGTGTTCGCGCCGAACGCGCGCGCTGCGCTCGACCTCGTGCGCTGCTAGGCGACACGCGCGATTGGCATCAATGGGGGGCGGACCAGTCGGACCCGTCCAGCCGCGCTAACTGTTGTCGCCAAGTTTTGACGGGGTCCGACCCCGTGGATCCCCTCGCGTGGCTCGCCGGCGGTGATGCCGCGGTCGTCGACGAATCCCTCGCGCGCCTCCGAGCCGCGGGTGCTCCAGAGATCTGACCGCCAAGGGCGCAGAGGACGCCGAGGAATGATGTCCGGCACCCGGACATCGAACGCCGCCTGCGTCAGGGCATGAGTCCGGTCCGCGCGAAGCGCGAACAATCTCTCCTCTGA
>JALHPV010000014.1 GCA_022842285.1 Kofleriaceae bacterium | reverse complement strand
CATCCTCGGACGGGTCGTCCTGTGGTTGGGGCGTATCCCCGTCGAGATCGTGCTGCAGCCGATCCGCGGCGCGCTGTACCTGCAGGAGAAATACAACGTCGCCGACAAGATCGCGGCCGTGTTCATCAGCGAGGACGGCAAGGTCGGCGTGTATCCGACCGCGCTCGTCGAGACGGGCTTCGGCCTGAACGTTGGCGTCCGGGCCTTCTTTCGCGATCTGCTCGGCGAGAACGAGAAGCTCTCGCTGCGCGGCGGCTTCGGTGGTCGCCAGAACCGCTACGCCGAGATCGATCTCGATACGGGCCGCCGGGTGAGCGACCCGGTCGCCATCGGCATCACCGCACGCTACGAGAACCGCGATCGCGATCGGTTCTTCGGCTACGGCAACGGGGACGAGCTCGACGACCAGCAGACCATGGGCATCAACGTGCTCGAGAACGACGCCTCGGTGCGGTCCCGCTTCGCGATGGACATCTGGCGCATCGTGCCGCGCATCACCGTGAAGCTGCCGCACCGGTTCCAGCTGCAGCTCGAAGGTGGCTTCGTCCACAAGGAGTACGGCGACTCGACGAACCTGGGCGACGACCAGAACATCAGCGACGCCTACAACGTCTCCGGCAACGCGCTGCCGGGCTTCGTCCGCGGCACGGAGTACTTCTACACGGAGGCGCAGCTCGCCTACGACTCGCGCCGCCCCTACGACGAGTACGACTCTCCCGGCATTCGCGGCACCGGTGGCCTCGCCATGGCATTCCTCGGGCGGCAGATGGGCCGCCTCGACGGAGAGCCCTCGTTCTACCGCGCCGGCTTCGATCTGCAGCGCTACTTTCGCCTGACGAAGGGCCCACGTGTCATCGAGCTCCGCGCGTACGGCGAGATGGTGTCGGGCGCGCGTGACGAAGTGCCGTTCACGGAGCTGCCACGCCTGGGCGGCCAGGACCTCTTGCGGGGCTACCTCGGTGATCGCTTCCGCGATCGCGTCGCGACGGTGGCGCAGGCCGGCTACCTCTTCTTCATCGGTCGCACGCTCGCCGGTACGGTCTTCGTGGACGCGGGTAAGGTGTCACCGTCGGTGTCGGATCTCGATCTCGATAACCTGCGTATCGGCTACGGCATCGCCCTCGAGGCGTACTCGGCGGCCGGCATGCTCGTGCGGGCCGAGGTCGCGAGCTCGATCGATGGCGGCATGTTCGCGTACCTGTCCTTCAACCCGATCTTCCAGGCTCGGTCGCGAGTGGAGCGTTACTGATGCGTCGCTTCGATTCCACCGTACGGAGTGCCAAGCCCGTCGCTGTCGCCGGGATTGCCGTCGTAAGCCTCGTCGGGGCGTGCGCCCCGTCGCCTGTCGGTCCCGTGCGCTTCAAGAACGCAGCGCCCGTCTGGGTGGTGAACGATCGCGTCGATACCCCCGAGGCGCCAGAGGATCGGCCGTTCCTCCGGTTGTTCTATCACTTCGATTCGTACTTCCTGCGCGCGCGTCGGGGATTCGACCTGACGCGTGACCAGCGCTCGCGGGGCGTGAACGCGCTCGACGAGGTTCCGGACTCGACGTGGTTCACGAACCGCCCGCCGCTCAGCGCTGCGGAGATCGAGGAGGGACCGGGCCCGGCGCACTCGCCCGACCAGCATCGGCCCTGGACGATCAAGAGCGCGAAGGCGGGCGGGGCCTCCGTCGGTTTCGTGTGCGAAGACAGCGCGGGCACGAAGTTCGTCCTCAAGTTCGACGAGCGGTCGCACCCCGAGATCGAGACGGCGGCGAACGTCATCGTCGGCCGGCTGTTCTGGGCCGCGGGTTGGAACGTCTCGAGCGATCACGTCGTCTATTTCAAGCAGACGGACTTCAAGATCGACAAGGATGCGACCTACAAGCTCAAGGGCGAGAAGGTCCCGCTCGACATGGCCTACGTCGAGAAGCAGCTCGCGCGTGTCAACATCCAGGAGGACGGCACGATCCGCGGCATGGCGTCGATCTTCGTCGAGGGCAAGCCGCGCGGCGGCACTCCGCGCCTCGGTACCCGCGAGGACGATCCGAACGATAGGATCCCGCACGAGTTGCGGCGTGACATGCGTGGGCAGGCGGCGTTGTCGGCGTGGCTCTCGGTCAGCGATGCCAAGGAGGACCAGTCGATCGATACGTGGATCGAGGACCCGGGCGACAAGTCAAAGCACTACATGAAGCACTACCTGATCGACTTCGGGAAGTCGCTCGGGGCGTACCCGGCCATCCACCGGGATCCGATCATCGATTACCAGTACCAGCTCGACTTCAAGGAGACGCTGCTCCAGCTCCTGTCGCTCGGCCTGCGCACGCAGAGCTGGGAGGACCGCGAGATGGTGACGGGCTATCCCGGCGTCGGTATCTACTCGGCGAAGAACTGGGAACCGACGGAGTGGAAGCCGAACCCGGCGGGGCAGTTCCCGATCATCTTCGCGGACCGGATCGATCAGTTCTGGGGCTCGAAGCTGCTCATCCGCTTCACGGAGGCGCAGATCGCGGCCGCGGTGAAGGCCGGCCGGCTGACGAACGCCGAGTCATCGGCGTACCTCGTGAAGACGCTCGTCGCGCGCCAGCGCATCACGGCCCGGTACTGGTTCGAGCGCGTGAACCCGATCGACGAGATCGCGGTGAAGATCGTCAATGGCAAGTACCGGCTCTGCTTCGTCGACCTCGCCGTTCGCCACGGCCTCGCCGATGGCGCCACCACCTTCACGACGAAGGCGTATGACAACGAGGAGCGCTTCCTCGGTGACATCGCCGCCGTCACCACCGATGCGAAGGGTGACGTATGCCTCCCCGACCTCCCGATGGCCACCGACGGCGAGCGCTACACGATCTACGAGGTCGGCTCGACTCGCGGCATCCCGGGGACGTCCATCCACGTCGCCATCGATCCCCAGTCCGGGGCGCCGCGCGTCATCGGAATCTACCGCCGATGATCATGCGCGCTGCGGCCATCATCCTGGTGCTGGCGATCGCCGCCTGCGGAACCGCATCGCCGGTCGGATCGGTGCGCTTCGTCAACACGCCGCCGGTGTGGAAGGTGAATGACCGCACCGACGTCCCCACGCAGCCCGCGGAGAATCCCTTCTACCGGCCCTACTACCACTTCACCTCGTACCTCCTCCTCGCGCGCCGCCACCTGAGCCTGACGCGCGAGCAGCGCGCCCGCGGCGTGAACTCGCTCGACGAGGTCCCCGACTCGACGTGGTTCACGAACCGCGTCGGCATGCGCGAGGTCACACCCGCCGAGGTCGCCCAGGGCGCGCCCGGCGAGACGCCGTACGAGAACCTGCCCTGGACGATCAAGTCGGCCAAGGAAGGCGGCTCGGTCCCCGGCTTCATCTGCGAGGACTCGAAGGGCCGCAAGTTCCTCCTCAAGTTCTCGCCCAAGGACGAGCCCGAGCTCGACAGCGCCGCTGACGTCATCACCGCGCGCATCCTCTGGGCGGCCGGCTACAACGTGCCCTCCGACCACGTCGTCTTCTTCGATCGCAAGGACCTCGTCGTCGGCGACACGGCCTACAAGAAGATCAAGGGTGAGAAGCAGCCGTTGACCGAGCAGATGGTCGACGACGAGTTCGCGCGGGCTCTCGCGCAACCCACCGGCAAGTATCGCGGCACGGCGTCCCTCTACATCACCGGGAAGCCGCTCGGCGGTTCGCACCGCCTCGGCACGCGCAAGGACGATCCGAACGACGTCATCCCGCACGAGCTCCGCCGCGATCAGCGCGGCATGGCGGCCTTCGCAGCGTGGCTCGCCCACACGGACATGAAGGAGGACAACACGCTCGAGTCCTGGGAAGAGGATCCCGCGGACAAGAGCACCCACTACGTTGTCCACTACCACATCGACTTTGGTAACTCGCTCGGCGCCTTCCCCCGCTCGAACCGCCGCCCGCAGCCCGACTTCACCTACGAGGTCGATCCGTACGAGTTCACGTGGTCGTTCCTGACCCTCGGCCTCCGCCGCCAGCCGTGGGAGGGCCGCGTCGACCCCGAGATCCCCGGTCTCGGCATGTACTCCGCCGAGGACTACCGGCCGGAGGGCTGGAAGCCGAACCCGATCGGTCACCTCCCGGTCTACGTGGCTGATCGCTTCGATCAGTTCTGGGGCGCCAAGATCATCATCGAGATGACGCGGGCCCAGCTCGCCGCCGCGATCGAGCAAGGCAAGCTGACCGATCCGCGGGCCGCCCCCTACCTCCTCGAGACCCTCATCAAGCGCCAGCGCCGCACCGCCCTCCACTGGTTCACGAAGGTGAATCCGGTCGACGACTTCGTCCTCGAGACCGCCGATCGGGTCTGCTTCGACGACCTGATCGTGAAGCACCACCTCGCCGACTGGCCCGTGACGTATACCGTCGATGCGTACGACAACGACGGTCGCGCGCTCGCCGGTTCGCTCCAGCAGCTCACGCCCGACGCGACGGGCAAGACCTGCACGACCAAGCTTCCCCGCGGCGGCACCGCCGTCGACGGCCGCTACACGATCCTGCGCATCGAGACGTCGCGCGGGATCCCGGGCACGCTCGTCCACATCGCCGACGATCCGGATACGTCGCAGCCGCGCGTCATCGGCCTCCACCGGCTGTAGCCGAATTCGTTCGGTGGGCGTGAACATGGGCGGCGCCCGGGCGTCGTCGATGTCGAGTGACCTGCTCCATCCCATTGGCTGTGGCGTGCGCCCTCGCTTGCGCCAGTTGCAATCGCAACGGGGAAGCGGTCGTCCCCGTGACCACCGGCGACCTCGTCCCGACGGCGGCTCCCGAGACCCGCGATGTCGTGATCTCGCGCGAGTACGCGGCCGATGTGCGAGCCATGCGGCACGCCGAGGTCCGGTCGTGGCTCCCCGGCAACATCCGTGCGGTCTCGGTCGTCGAAGGGCAGGCCGTGACGGGGCGTCAGCTGCTCTTCACGATCCAACCGCGCGCGAACATGCACGAGCGAAGGGCTGCCGTGGAAATCCTGGCCCCGATCGACGGCGTGGTCGAACAGATCGCCGTCGGAGAGGAGAGCGCGGTGGACGAGACCAGCGTACTCGCAACGATCAGCGACAGGAGCGAGATCTTCGCTCACTTCGCGGTGGCGGACCGCGAGTACCGCCGGCTCGTGCCGCCCGATGCCGCGGCGGCACCTACCAGGGTCAAGCTCCTCCTCTCGGATGGCTCGCTGTTCGCACACGAGGGCACCATCGATTCGGTGGGCAGCGAGAACGGTGCTCCGACGGGCTCCATCGTGTACCGCGCGCGATTCGCGAATCCCGAGGGGATCGTGAAGGAGGGTAACAGAGCCAGGGTCGTGCTCGAGACCCGGGTGGGCTCGGTGCTGGTCGTTCCCCTGCGGGCAGCCTTCGAAGTTCAGGGCGAGGTCTACGTCTACACGGTCGATCAGGGCCATGTGGCCCGAGCGCGGAGGATCGAGGTGCGCGAGCGTCTCGACGATCTGTTCGTCATCGAGTCGGGCCTCGAGCCGAGCGAGCGGTTCGTCGCGGACCGCCTCGAGACGATCACGGACGGGGCGCGGATCGACGTGCAGTTCTCGATCGCGGGCAATTGACCCGGAGATAACGGTCGACGGCGTGAACAGTCTCCGTCATCGCGCGTCGTCCAGAATGCGTGACCAGATCCATTTCATGCGCTGTGGCGCTGGCGCTCGTTTGCGTCGGTTGTGACCGAGAGGGAGCGGCGTCCGTCGCCCCCACGACGGAAGGCGATGCGTTCCCGATCGCCCGTCCGGAGACCCGCGACATCGTGATTTCGCACGAGTACGTGGCCGATATCCGCGCAGCGCGTCATGCCGAGATTCGCTCGCGCTACTTCGGGATCATCGAGGCGGTCGCCGTCGATGAAGGGCAAGCCGTCAAGCACAAGCAGCGGCTCTTCACGATCAACGCCCGGTCACGCAAGCAGGAGCTGGCGGTATCGCGGGCCGCGAGCGTGGCGGTATCCGCCGAGCTCGAGGCAGCGCAACAGGAGGTCGCGAACGTCCAGCTGCTCGCCGACAAGAACGTCGTCTCTCCGGCGGAGCTCGCGCGCGCCAAGTCGAAGGTGCAGATGCTCGAGGCCCGGCTCGAGCAAGCCAAGGCGGCCACGGGACGCACCGCTGTCGAGGTCGATCGCGCCGAGATCCGCGCGCCCTTCGACGGCGTGGTCAACCGGATCCCCTTCAAGGCCGGCAGCGCCGTCGACGAGACGGTCGAGCTGACCACGATCAGCGACACGCGCGAAGTGCTCGCGTACTTCGCCGTCGCCGAGCGCGAGTACCTGGAGCATGTTCGCGCGACCGGTTCCGCAGCTCCGCGAACCGTGAGGCTGAGGCTCGCGGACGGATCGCTCTTCGAGGAGACGGGTACCATCGACGCGGTCACCAGCGAGATCGACGCCGCGACCGGCACGATCATGTACCGGGCCCGGTTCGCGAATCCCAGCGGGCTCGTGAAGCACGGCAGCAGCGCGAAGGTCGTCCTCGAGACCACGCTGAAGGCAGCGCTGGTGGTTCCCCAGAAGGCGACCTTCGAGGTCCAGGGGAACGTGTATCTCTACACCGTCGATGCCTCCGGAATCGCCCACGCGCGCAAGCTCGAGATCCGCGAGCGCGTGGACGACATCTACGTCCTCGAGGCGGGTCTCGCGGCCGACGAGCGCTTCGTGGTCGAAGGCGTGCAGAAGATCAAGGACGGTGCGCGCATCGACGTGCGCCCCTCGATGCCCTCGGCAACCCCCGCCGAGCCGGCGCAGGGATAGCCGCCATGCTGACGACGTTCGTTCGCCGGCCGGTGCTGGCAGCGGTCATCTCGATCTTGATCACGATCCTCGGGGTTCTGGCGCTCCTGAAAGTGCCGATGGCCCTGTTCCCGGACATCGCTCCGCCAGAGGTCAACGTCAGCGTCGAGTACACGGGGGCGAACGCCGAGACCGTCATCAAGGCGGCGATCGTCCCGCTCGAGCGCGCCATCAATGGCGTTCCCGGCATGAAGTACATGAGCAGCGACGCCGGAAACGACGGCGTCGGCGTGGTCCAGATCCTGTTCGAGGCCGGGACCGATCCCGACGTGGCAGCCATCAACGTTCAGAACCGAGTGAACTCGGTGATCGACGAGCTGCCGGCGGAGGTCATCCGGAACGGCGTGAGAGTCGCGAAGGAAGAGAACGCGATGCTCATGTACATCAGCCTGAACAGCAGCAACCCCGAGCACGACGAGAAGTTTCTCTACAACTTTGCCGATATCAACGTGCTCGCCGAGCTCAAGCGCATCCGAGGCATCGGCTTCGCGGACATCCTGGGGGCCAAGGAGTACGCGATGCGCGTGTGGCTCGAGCCCGACAAGCTCACCGCGTATGACGTCTCCGTCGACGACGTGCTGGCCGCGTTGCGGGCGTACAACATCGAGGCCGCTCCCGGAAAGCTCGGGGAGAACAGCGACCGGCGACAGACACCGCTCCAGTACACGTTGACGTACACGGGGAAGTTCAACACGGAAGAGCAGTACGCGCGGATCCCCGTGCGAGCGACGGCGGACGGCCAGGTGCTGAGGGTCGGCGACGTTGCGACCATCGAGTTCAGCACGAACTACTTCGATGTCGAGGCGAAGTACAACGGGCGCCCGGCCGCGTCGCTCGTGCTCAAGCAGCAGCCCGGGTCGAATGCGCGCGAGGTGATCACCGCGGTCAAGGCATCACTCGAGAAGATCGAGCAGGACACGTTTCTGCCGGGGATGTCCTACGACGTCAGCTTCGATGTGAGCCGCTTCCTCGACGCATCGGTCCACGAAGTGCTGCGGACGCTGGTCGAAGCCTTCTTGCTCGTCACCTTGGTCGTCTTCCTGTTCCTGCAAGACTTTCGGTCCACGCTCGTGCCGATCCTCGCCGTGCCCGTATCGCTCGTCGGAACGCTGATCTTCACGTCGCAGCTGGGCTTCTCGCTGAACCTCATCACGCTGTTCGCACTCGTGCTGGCGATCGGTATCGTCGTCGACAACGCGATCGTCGTCGTCGAAGCAGTCCACTTCAAGATCCACCACGACAAGTTGCCCCCGCGGGCGGCGGCCGAGAGCGCCGTGCGAGAGATCGGACCTGCGATCGTCGCGATGACGCTCGTGATGGTGGCGGTGTTCGTGCCGCTCGCGTTCATCGATGGCCCGGCGGGGGTGTTCTACCGGCAGTTCGGCGTGGCCACGGCCATCTCGATCACGCTCTCGGGGGTCGTGGCGCTGACCCTGACGCCGGCGCTCTGCGGAGCCTTGATGCACGCGCACGATCGCCCGCGGTCGACGACTCAGGTGTCCCGCGCCGTCGGCAGGTTCTTCGGCGGATTCAACTGGGGCTACGAGCGTGTCGAGAGCGGCTACGCGTCGGTGATTCGACGCACGGCCTCGCGCTTCGTGGTTCCCGCGGTGCTGATCGTCGGCTTCGCGATCGTCGGCGTGCTGGTCGCCCGGGAGGTCCCCCGTGGCTTCATCCCGCAGGAGGACCAGGGGATGTTCTACGTGAGCGTCACCACGCCGCCGGGAGCCACGGTCGAACGCACGAAGCAGGTGGTCGATGCGATCGCCGTCGAGGGCCGCGCGATCGAAGGCGTCGAGAGCGTCGCGACGCTGGCGGGCACGAACGTGCTCTCGGATGGCACGGGAGCCAGCTACGGGACCTGCCTCGTCAACTTGAAGCCGTGGTCGGAACGAACGCGCTCGGTGGACGACATCATGGCCGAGCTCGAGGCCCGAACGCGCCACATCAAGGACGGGGACCTCGAGCTCTTTCCGCCGCCGGCGGTCCCCGGCTACGGCAACGCGAGCGGGTTCGAGCTCCGGCTCCTCGACCGCACGGGGCGCGGGAACGCGCTCGAGATGCAGCAAGTGGTCACCCAGTTCATCGCCGACCTGAAGGCGCGGCCCGAGATCGCCAGCGCGTTCACCATCTTCAACGCGAGCTATCCCCAGTACACGGTCGACATCGATATCGATCAAGCGGCGCAGATCGGCGTCACGTCCGAGCGGGCGCTCAGCACGCTGCAGACGCTGCTCGGCAGCGAGTACGCGACGAACTTCATCCGCTTCGGCCAGATGTACAAGGTGATGGTCCAGGCTCCGCCCGAGTACCGGGTATCGGCCGAACAGATCCTGAACCTCCGCGTACGGAGCGACAGCGGCAAGCTCGTTCCGCTCTCTGCATTCATGACGCTCGAGAAGTCCTACGGAGTCGATTCGTTGACCCGCTACAACATGTATCCCTCTGCCGAGCTCAACGGCGAAGGCAAGCTCGGCGTGAGCAGCGGCGACGTGCTCCGGGCGGTGCAGGAGACCGCTCGCGACAAGCTGCCGCGCGGGTGGACGATCGACTGGGCGGGAATCTCGCGCGACGAGGTGAATGCCGGGAATCAGGGCTTGATCGTCGGAGTCATCGCGCTGGTGTTCGTCTGGCTCGTCCTCGCTGCCCAGTACGAGAGCTTTCTGCTGCCCGCAGCGGTCCTGCTCTCGCTTCCCCCCGGCCTGTTCGGCGCCTTTGGTCTCGTGCACTGGTTAGGTCTGGAGAACAACATCTACGTCCACATCGCGCTGATCGTGCTCATCGGCCTGCTCGGAAAGAACGCCATCCTCATCGTGGAGTACGCGGAGCTGAAGGTGGCCTCGGGGGCGGGGCCGCTCGAAGGCGCGGTGCAGGCGGCCCGGCTGCGACTTCGCCCCATCCTCATGACGTCGCTCGCGTTCATCGCGGGACTCGTTCCGCTCATGCTCGCGAGTGGCGCCGGTGCAGTTGCGAATCGAACGATCGGAGCGGCCACCGTGGGGGGCATGGTGGTCGGGACGATCGTTGGCCTCGTGATCGTCCCCGGCGTGTACGTGGCATGCAAACGGCTCTCGACGGGGGCAACGCGACGGCCGCCGATGGGAGAGCTGTGATGACGCGGTGGGTAGCCATCGCCGCGACCCTGGCGGCCTGTGCGCCCGCGTCGACCATCAAGGATGTGCGGGCGGTGACCGTGCCGACCGACTTCGCCGGCTCGCTGGCAGGGCCGAGCCTCGGCGAGGTCGACTGGCACACCTTCTTCGCGGACGACAACCTCCGCGCGCTCATCAGCGAGGCTCTCAATGGGAGCTTCGACGTCCACATCGCCCTGCAGCGGATCGAGGTCGCGCGGGCGGCGGCGAGCCAGGCGGGTGGTGCACGTCTTCCGACGGTCGCCCTCGGAACGTCCGCGGCCGTGCGTAAGTACGGCCTTTACACGATGGACGGCGCGGGGAACGCGTCGACGGACATCACCCCCGGACGACGTGTTCCGGAGCATCTGCCGGATCTGTACGTGGGACTGCAGGCCTCGTGGGAGGCCGACGTGTGGGGGCGCCTGAGTCAACTACACGAGGCCGCCCGTGCGCAGTACCTGGCATCCGTCGAGGGCGCCAAGCTCGTGGTGACGCGGCTTGTAGCCGATATCGGCGCCCGCTACGTGGAGCTCCTCGCGCTCGACCGGATCGACGAGATCGTCCTCCAGTCGCAGGAGCGCCAGGAGCAGGCGCTGGAGATGATGCGTCTCGAGAAGCAAGCGGGGCGTGCGAACGAGCTCGCGGTGCAGCAGCTCGCGGTCCAGTTGTCCTCGACACGGACGCTGCGGATCGAGAATCAGCAGCGGATTGTCGAGCTGGAGAACGAGCTCAACCTGCTCGTGGGCCGGCCGCCCCAGCCGATCGCGCGGACGCGCGACATGCTCGATCGGCCGGTGCCAGCGACCGTCTCCGCCGGCCTGTCATCCGCGTTGCTCCAGAATCGTCCCGATATCAAGGTCGCCGAGCTCGAGCTCTCCGCTACCCGCGCCGATGTCGCCGCCGCACGCGCCGCGTTCTTTCCGCGCCTCACGCTCTCGGCGTCGGTCGGGTATCAGGCGTTCGATCCACGGTTCCTGCTGCGAACGCCGGAGTCGATCGCGTACTCGCTGGTCGGTGGGCTCGTGGCACCACTCGTCAACCGCCGTGGCATCCAGGCCGCGTTCCAGGCCGCCGAGGCGACGCAGCTTCAGGCGATGTATAGCTACCAGCGCGCGATCCTCACCGGGTACGTCGAGGTCGTGACCGGCTTGAAGGCGCTGGCATCCGCTAGCGAGATCGTCGTCGAGAACCAGCACAAGCGCGATGCGGCCGGGGGCTCGGTCGATGCCGCCGACGCCCTGTTTCGCGCCGGCAAGGCGACCTACCTCGACGTGCTGCTCGCCCAGCAAGCCACGCTCGATGCCGAGGTCTCCCTGATCCACGCGCGACGCCAGCAGCACCTGATGCTGATCCGGCTGTACCGTGCGCTCGGGGGCGGCTGGCGCGGAACGCTCGCGATCTAGTGACAAGGCCGCTCCGGGAGCGGCGGCGACTCGTGCTCGTATCGTGAGCGGGGACGTAGGAGTCGGTCGATCGGCTTCGTGCTCGTTGCAATCACGCGGACATGCACCGCCTTTCCGGCGGTCGCTTGGTTAGTTGCGCGGGCGCGCTCGCGCCATGCGCTCCAGTTGCCGCTTGAGATCGTTCAACTCTCGGCGAGCGACGTCGCGCTCTCGCAGGGCTGCCTCCCGTTGACTCTCCGCTTCATCGCGCTCTCGCTGGGCCATGTCGCGCTCCGCCCTTGCGGCTTCGCGCTCCTTGCGGATCCGGTCTCGATCCTTGGCCGCCTTCTCGCCTTCTCGCCGTAGCTCCAGCATGGCGCGCTCGATCTGGAGGCGCGCATGGTCGGCGCTGCGTTGGACGCGTTGCGCCTCCTCCAGTCTAGCCAGGATCTCGAGGGTGCTCTTCGTGGCGTTCGAGAGCGCCTGCTCCTTCGCGTCGAGCAGGGTCTGATAAGACGATCGCTCGTCGGCGAGGACCTGCTCGAGGTTCGACAGGTTTTCCCGTTCACGCCCGAGCTTGGTGCGCGTGTCGGCGAGGGCCTCGCGCGACTCCTCGACACTCGAATTCAACCGCGCCTGTTCCGCCTTCTGGGCATCGACGGCCGCCGTGAGTCCGTCGCGCTCGCTGCGGAGACGCGTGACGGTGGCATGCGTCCCGACGGCGAGCGCCGTCAGGGCGACAGCGACCAGGGCCGTCAGGGCGAGCTGGGGACTACGTCTACACCAGAGTGCGAGTCGCAACAGGCGCGACCGGTCCTGCGTCGTCGGTCGCCGATCCAGGAACGCTTCGAGCTCGTTCGCGACGGCGGCCGCGGTCAGGTAGCGGCGCGCCGGTTCGGGGGCCATCGCCTTCTCGAGCACGCGACGGAGACGGTGGGGAATGCTCTGGCCCGTACGCGTCCGGACCAGGCGGGGAGGGTGCTCGGCCGAGGCCGCGATCTCCCACGCGCTCAGGTCGTCCGCCGGTCGCACCACCCACGGTGGATGCCCACTCAGTAACTCGTACGCGATCGCGCCGATGCCCCAGATATCGACCGCCACGAGCACCGCCCGATCCTGGGCGTTGTGGGCGTCGAGTCCAGGCGAAAGCCCACGTGCCTGCTCGGGGGCCATGTACTCGGGTGTTCCTCGAACACTGACCGGGCCCAGCGGTCCTCGCCGCAACAGCGTGATCGCGGGATGGACCGCATCGGGACTCGCAGCGCTCACCGCCAGCCCGAAGTCCGCCACGCGAGCGCGCCGCGAGTTCGGGGTCAAGAGGACGTTCTTCGGTTTCAGGTCGCGATGAAACACGTTGCGCAGGTGAGCGTCGTGGACACCTCTCGCGACGTGCATCACCCAGCGGGCGACCTCGTCGATATCCGTGGGCACCGTGTCCGCCGCGGTCTTGCCGCGCACGATCTCGCCGTGCTCGGGGTCGTACTCGCTCACCAGCTCCATCACGATGTATGGATGGCCATCACCGACCTGGACGTCGAGGACGCGCACCACATGGTCGGAGATGACGTCGCTGGCAGCGCGAGCTTCGGCGAGGACCTGATCGAGGGCCTCTGATTCGTCGCGTTCGTGGAACACCTTGATCGCTACGTTGCGGCCGAGGCGCCGGTCGTAGGCCTGCCAGACCGACGAAGTGGCGCCGGTGTCCAGGCGAACAGCAAGCTCGTAGCGTTCGTCGGCGGCTCTCCCCAGAGACGGCGGTCCGGTCTCGTCGTCGCCCTGTTGCTCCGCATGAAGCCACAGGAGCGCCTGCATCCGCAGCGCGGCGTCGTCCGGAAACTCCTCTGCGACCCGCTGCGACCATGCCTGCATGGGATGCGACGCGATCCGCGCGAGCTTCTTCCTCACCCGTCCCTCGGTCATACACCCGTGAGCCCCGACTCGATGCCCTGGAGCACCACGAGGTAGTTGGTGCCCTCGAGGATCCGCTTGTTCGCCGCGCCGAGCGAGAGCCCGAGCTCGCTCGCGATCTGACGCTGCGTGTTCCCGTTGATATGAAGGCGGAGCGCCTGCCCGACCTGGCGCGGACTTCTCACCGGAATCTTCACCCGCTCGTCGACCACACCGTTCTCGAGATCAGCCACGCGGGCATGAATCCAGGCGCGTAGCTCAGCCGCCTCGGCCATCTCGGTCAGCGTGGCGTCGTCGGGCATGACCAGGAGATCATCGGGCATGGGCTCCTGCTCGCCGCGGCGCCGCAGCTGGTCGATGCGATCGAGAATGAAGCGCCGCACGCTCTCGCCGATACGCCGCTCGGGTGCGGGCAGCGCCTTCAACCGATCCCACTCCCCGCTAGTGAGCCACCGGGCCACGAGTGAACCCAGGATGTCTCGCGTGCTGTAAGAACCTCGGTAGTTCATCGACGATTTGACGCGACGGATGATCCGCTCGAACTGTGCGGCCATCTGGTCGTCGGGGGACTGGTCAGGGGTCTCAGACATCGAACTCGATGCCGACGTCAATCAGATGACGTCGACCGGCAAGAGGTGTTCACGACCATACCGGGGACCGCGCTCACACGCTCGGAGTGGAGGACGGTCGAGGCACAGCCCATGCGTACTTTCGGCGGGTTAGCGACCGTGAACAGAGTGCGGCCCGTGCCGTCCTCCTCTGTGTGCCCCCAGCAGAGCTCACGCTGGTCCGACGTCTGCTCGTCAGTCACGCCGGAGTTGCTCTGATCGTCGCGCTGAGCAGCATCACATCGACAGTTGCGCTGCACACCGCGCGTCTCCGCGACCAGCGAGCGGACGACATCGTGGCTCGGCTCGCCCTGCTCGATCACCTCCGCACCGACGCGCGCGAGGTGGCACGGACGGCGCGCCAGTACGCGATCACGGGCGCGCTCTCCGACCAGCAACGGCTCCTCGCCATCGAAGCGGAGATGGATCGCGAGCTCTCTCGCGTCGGGACGTTCGGGCAGTCGCTCGCGCAGCCCATCGACGACTACATCGGCACGATCCATCGCGGCCTTCCGAGTCCTCGGGACGCAGGAATGGCCGCGGGGGCGACGTTCGAGCGACTACTGACGAATGCCAGGCAGCCGTTGCGAAGGGCATTCGATGCGGTTGCAACGCGAGGCCGCTCCGAACGCGAGAATTTGATCGAAGCGCGAAAGCTCGCCGTTTATGCGCAGGCTGGCACCGTGGTCGCGGGCGCGCTGGGGCTGATGCTCGTGGGCGGCAGCATCTTGAGTGTGTTCCAGCTTCGACGCGTGCGCGCCGAGGCCGAGCGACCTGGTCCGCGAGCCGTCGCGGGGGAGCTCGCGCTCGGCCCGATCGGCCTGCGTCGCGAGTCATCCGATGTCACGGCCATGCTCGACCGAGTCGTTGGTCGCTGCCGGGATCGGCTGGCGCACCGTCAGCTCGCCGTGCGTTTCGATTCGCCTGCGCCACTCACGGTCTACGCCGATCGCGAGCGACTCGAGGCAACGCTGGAATCGTTGCTAGGGCTGGTGGCGACGTCCGCGAGGGTAGGCGCCAGGTTGATCGTCCTGGTGAAACCCGATCGCGGCCGGGTGAGGGTCGCGTTCGAGACCGAGGGCGGAACGCTGTTCGAGCCCACGATGGTGCCGTTCGCGGACGCTTCCTTGCATCGCAGCCTGCGGACGGTCGAAGCCCATGGTGGTGAGCTCGGAGTCGTGACCGCCCTGACGGGTGTCTCGTTCTGGCTCTCGCTTCCGACCGAGCCGGCCATGCTCGCGTGATCGAAAGGACGGCACCGGTGTCCACCACCCAGCTTTCTCGTTCGGCTGTGACGTTCGTCCGCGAGCACGTGGACCATGTCGTCAAGCTCCAGTTTCTCCTCGGCATCCATGGCGCGCCCGACTACGCGAGCGACGTCTCGTCGATGGCACGCCTGCTCGACGTCCCCAAGGCGCAGGTGCGCGATATGGCCAACGAGTTGGTCGGAGAAGGCCTGCTTCGAGTCGAGTCCGATTCCCTCGCGCTGACCCCGCGCACGGTGGACGACTGGGTCGCTCTGAGTGACCTGCACTCGCTCTACAGACGCAACCAGGGCGCCGTGCTCGAGCTGTTGCGGGTTCTCCAACGCCATCCCTAGGAGCAACCGATGCAGCTCGTCGTCGTGGTCGATGTGGATTCGCTGTGTGACGCGCTCAATGGGCGCATCGAGCGCGGGCTCATTGGCGTGCTCCAGATGTTCGGGCGCTCGAAGGCGCGGGTCGTACTCGTCTCGTCAGGCGCTCACGAGCTGGCGGCCTCGATCCTGGTCGATCTCGAGCCGGCCTCCTGCGAGCACGCGGCGCGCCCCGGCGAGCCCTTCGCATCGGTGCTCGCCGAGCTCCGTGGCCGAGTGCGAGACACGCGCGTAGTCGCCGTGTCGAGTGACCAGTGCCTGTGGAATGCACTGGGACACCACGACTGCTTCATCCTCGTTCGCGCGCCCGCCACCGCGACGGAAACTTCGGCGGCGGCCGCACAGGTGATCGACGCCATGTGGGTCACGTTGCAGTCCTGGCGCGACCAATCGTCGCGCACGCTCCGACGTTCGAAGCGATCGTCGTAGGGGCCGGGGGCTACGCCGGGTGGAGGACCGCGCCGCCGATGACCTCACCGCGCCACTTGGCGAGCATCGCGGCCTTGAAGTCGGTGAGGGGATACGTGTTCGAGACGTGGGGCGTGATCGCACCGGAGGCGGCCCACGCGAGGATCTGCGCGAGGCGCGGCGGGCGTAGCGTCGGGTCCTGCACCGACGAGATCACCGTCGGGCAGCCGAGGACGTCGAGACCCTTCATCATGATGAGGTTGGTGGGGAGCTGATTCGCGTTGGGAGCGCCGCGCTGGCCCTTGCCCTGCGAGACGAAGGGCGTCGCGGCCCAGCCGACGATGAGGTAGCGGGCGCCGAAGGCGACACAGCGCAGGGACGCGACGGAGATGTCGCCGCCCACGCCGTCGTAGACGACATCGACGCCGTTCGGTGCAATCGCGCGCACCGCATCGCGGAGTCCGTCGAGGGACGCCGTATTGACGATGTGGTCGGCGCCCTGCGCGCGCACGACGGCGAGCTTGGCGTCGGAGCGTCCGGAGGCGATGACGGTCGCGCCGAGGAGCTTGGCGAGGTGGACGGCCGCGAGGCCCGTCGCACCGGCGGCACCGTGGATCAGGACCGTCTCGCCCGCCTTCAGGCGACCGCGCACCACGAGGCAGTGATAGGCAGTCTCGTAGTTGCCAAGCAGGTTGCACGCTTGATCGCAGGTGAGCGAACCAGGGAGCGGCAGCACCGCCTCGGCGGGCGCGACGGCGTAGGTCGCGAAGCCGCCGTACTGCTGGTACGCGCCGAGCGAGCGTGGGCCGGCAAGGAACGGGTCAACGAGCACGGCGTCGCCGATGGTGACGTGGGTGACGGCCGAGCCCACCCCGGCGACCCGCCCCGCGTACTCGAGGCCCGGCGTATAGGGCGGCTTGGGCGCGTGCTGGTACTGGCCGCTCGTCATGATCAGGTCGACCCAGCCGACGGAGGCACTCGTGACGGCGACGATCACGTCGTGCGGGGCGAGCGTCGCGACATCAGGTGCCGGCTGCGGCACGAGCGAGGTGAGCCTCTCGATCGCATCGAGCGGATCGGAGCCGAGCTCGGAGACAACGACGCGGTGGCCAGGGGGGAGCATCAGCGCTTGGGCCTCGTGACTGCGATGCGCGGCAGATCGATCTGGGTGCCAGTGACCTCGTGGACGTGCTTGGGCTGGCGCGTCTTGAGGAGCTCGGCGAGGACATCTTCCACGGGGCGGCGGGTCTTGCCCAGCGCGCCGGAGTCTCGGGTCGCGACCTCCTCGGCCGCCACGTGCTCGGCGGCGGTGGCCTCGAGGGCGAGGACGAGCCACATGCGCTGACGGATGTCATCGGGAAGGACGTTGTCGAGATACTCGAGAGCGACGCCGCGGATCGTCTTGTCGTCGGACCAGAGGGACTGGAAGGCGGTGCGAATCGGATCGGCGGGGAGGGCGAGGGAGAGGAGCGTCGCGAGGTGCTGCGAGGCGCGCGAGAGGGCGCGCGGCCCCGGATGCGACGCGGCGGCATCAGCGGCGACGGCCGTGGCCTCCTCGAGGGCCTTCCAGACCGCGGGGTCGACGGACAGCTCGCGGCGGACGCCCTCGAAGACCGCCTGGACGTCGACCTCGAGATCGGGGAGCTTCTCGCGCAGCTCGCCGAGCGCGGCCGCCGAGCGGAAGCGCACCTCGAACTCGGTGTCGGAGAGGCACGCGGTGAGGCCGGCCCGGGCAAGCTCGGAGCGGAGCCGCGTGATGTCGGCGCCTGTGCCGGGCTCGAGGACGGCGGCCGCGATCAGGGCCGGGAGCTCGATGCGGGCCGCGAGGGGGACGAGCGGGTCGCGCGAGGCATCCACGAGCTGACCGAGGCATGGACCGGCGACCTTCGCGAGCGACTTGACGGCGGCGGCGTGGACGTCCTTGCGGCCGAGGAGCGGGACGACGTAGGCGACGGCCGCGGGGGAGAGCAGCTCACCGAGGAGCGCGGAGCGGATGCGTGCGGGATCGTCGGAGACGAGCTCGCTCACGCGAGCGAGGGTGGGATCCACCGCGCCGCGTTCGGGGACATTCGGCTGGCGTTTCTTGCGGAAGGGCCAGCGCCCCGAAGCACTCGGCGAGGCAAGGTATCCCCCGGTGGCGGCGAGGCCACGGATCTCCGAGGCCCGCAGGGACGCCTGCGTGGACATGCCCGCCGTCCCGCGGAGGTTCGCCACGGCCGCCCGCGTGGTGCTGTCGGCGGGATCCTGATCGTCGAGCTCGATCTGGTGCGCCATCAGCGACCGTTCGAGCGCCTCGACGTAGCTCTGCTTCGCCTTCAGCGCCACGAAGACGCCGACCGCCGACAGCCCCATGCCGATACCGAGCAGCACGAGGGTGGGGGGCTCGACGAGAGCGATGACGGCCAGCACCAGCACGGCGCCGATGACGTCGCCGATGCGCTCCACGCCGACGTCGATGACAGTCTTCGTGGCGCGGCGTTCATGCGCGAGCAGCGGCGTGTAGAAGACCTCGTAGGCCTCGCGGTAGAGCGAGTTGCGCAGCACGTTCTCGGCGCCGCGCAGCAAGACGAAGGTCATCAGGCCCGGCATGGCGAGCGCGGCGATGCCGAACCCGATCACGGACGCGGGCAGCGAGGCGAGCGTCTTCGCCAGGCCCAGCTTGTCGAGCGCCCAGCGACCGACGGTCCACTGCACGACGGCGGTCGAGATGCCGACGGCGCCGTGGAAGATCGCGAACACGCGCGCGAGGTCATCCTCGTCCGCCGAGGCGGAGACGACGTCCTTGAACACGAAGTCGAGCATTGCCGCCGCCACCGTCACGATCACCACGATCAGCGCCAGGTGCCGCAACAGCGAGACCTTGGCGATCTTGTGCACGACGTCGAGGATCGGCGGGTCCGTGACCGCACCGCCCGTGAGCTGCTTGCTGTTCTGGCCGAGCACGCCGACGCGCCACATCGCGACGAGCTGCAGCAAGGCCACGGTTGGCAACAACGCTTCTGCCCCGACCAGCGCGGCCACGCGCTCGGCGATCGCCGCGCCCAGGACGGCCCCGACCGTCGCGCCGCCCCCGACGATGCCCAGCACCTTGCGGGCGGTGCGCGGGTCGAAGCACTCGCTGACGATCGACCAGAAGCCCGAGACGAGGATCGGCCCGAGCAGCATCTGGTGGATGTAGACGACCGTGGCCACGGCGCGCGGGAACTGACCCAGCAGCGCCCACTCCGCCACGAGCAGCACCGCCGACACGAAGTTCGCGATCTGGACGACGCGCGTCGGCACGCCCTGCGTCAGCTTGCGGGCGAAGAACAGGGTGGAGCCGATGGCGAGCGCGCTCGAGATCGCGAGCAGCATCGGCAGGTTCGTGACCTCGAACTGCCCGAGGAAGATCGCGTCGCGCGCGGCCTTGCCACAGAGCTGCGAGGCGAGCACGACCGTCGCCGTCGCCGCGGCCGCGAACGCCAAGCGCCGAGCGGCCCCGGCTTCGTCGGTGCCGGCAGCGGCCTCGCTCATCGGCTACTTCTTGAAGAACTTGTCGAATGCACGTCGCATCGCGTTGCCCTTCTTGGGCTGCACGTATGCGTCGTTGCCGTATGCGCCGCGCGCCGACGGGTCGATTCCGTACTGGATGTAGAGCGAAAGCAGGTCGTGGACCATCGCCGAGATGCCGGTCGTCCGCAGGTCGTACGACAGGCAGTAGCTGTCCGGCTTGTTCCGGATCATCGCCTTGGCGACGATCATGATGATCGAGGGGTCGATGAGTTCGCCGTTGCCATCGAGGTAGTGCTTGTAGGTGAAGAACCGATCCTCGGGCGCCAGCTCGGGCGCCCCCTGGCCGTCCTGCTTGGGGGCGCGCAGGTTCTGGATCGTCCGGTACTCGTGGTCGATGTATGCGGCGATCGAGTTGTTCTCGTCGCGCTTCTCGTACTCGACGAACTTGCGGAAGGCGTCGTAGAGGTTCTTCGGGTTCGCGTAGGCGCCGCTGATCAGGTAGTAGAAGACCGCGCCGAGAGAGTAGATGTCGGCCGGGCGACCGACGCTCTTCAACACCCGCCCGCGAACGTTGATCTCGGACTGTTCCGCGAACGGCCGATTCAGGAGGAGCTTCTTGCGCGTGCGGTCGGCGGCCGCGATCGAGTACATCTCGTTGCGGTTGAACAGCGAGAACGTGTCGTTCTCGTAGATGTCGATGTAGAAGTCCTCGAAGAACTCGACCTCGGGCGAGCCCTGCGTGCAGTTGACGAGCAGCTCGAACGTGTTCGTCTCCTGCTCGGGCGACTGGAAGTACAGGGTGCCCGGCACGGCCTGGAACCGGGTCATCGAGATGTCCATCTCGGAGTCGGCGGCCTTGCCGACGTTGAAGTCGGCGAGCTTCACCTTCATCTGCGAGCCACGCAGGTTGGGATCGCCCAGCTTGACGAGGATGTTCGCCGGCTTGATGTCGCGGTGACAGGTATCGCGAACGAGGTGCGCGAACTCGACGGCCGTCGCGACGGGCACCAGATACTCCAGCACGCGGAAGATGCGCTCGCGCATCGGCACCGCGAGCAGATCGTCGCGGCGGCGCTTCTGGCGGGCGCCCTTGAGACGCTCCTCGAGGCTCATGTCGAGGAGCTCGAGGATCATGAAGTCATTCTCGACGCGGTCACGGATCGACGGCGGGATGAAGCCGTTGGAGTCACCCTCGCCGGAGCCGAGGAGCTCGACGATGTTCGGGTGACCCTGCACCCGCTCGAGGATCTCCTTCTCCATCTGGAAGCGCATCTGATCCTCGCCGGAGACGCCCTTCTGCAGGCACTTCAGGGCGACGGGGCGGCGCAACGTGGTCTTGGACTCGACCCAGCGTTCCTCGCCGAGATAGGCCTTCGCGAAGCGCCCCGACCCAAGCTCGATCGGGTTGCCGTTCTCGTCGACGACGAACGCGTAGATCCGGCTGCGCGAGACGTACGGCGTCTGCTGCGCGATCACGCCCGATGCGGCGTTCATCGGCGGGCCGGGCGTGTAGTGGGCGGGGTCCTCGTAGCCGTAGTCCTGCCCGCTGACGCCGTACGCGCCCGTGAAGCCAGGCGGCGGCGGCTGCGGCATCGCGCCAACGTGCGAGAGCGAGGGCGAAGGCGATGCGAACTGCGGGGGCGGCGCCATGCCGAGGCCGGGGTGCGGGCCGGGCGGTGGCAGGGGAGGCGCACCCTGGCCTCCGACCTGCGATTGCGGGATCTGGTTGATGCTCGTCGACTCTTCGAAGTCGCCGTAGTCCTGCTCGGGAGGCGGGAACCCTGCTCCCGAGCGCCGAGACGGTGGACCACCAGGTGGGTTAGGGGGCTGTGGCATGACGTGAGTCAGCGACGGCGAGGCGGCTTTGCTGGCGCAGGCGCCGGCGCGGACCGTCCCCGAGTGTAAACGAAATACGCGTCGAAACCTGGCCCGAAGTCGAACAAGATCGGGTCGCTGCAGTCATCGACGGAGATGGCGAGCAGCTCCGTGCCCAGCGCAAACACCCGATGCCCATCGGGCTGCTGGGTACCGACCGCCACCCGGATGTGCCCGATCTCCTGGGCCCGAGGAGTCACCAGGGCGATGTCGCTAGGTTGAACGAGCTGTACCGCCGGGGATGGTCGACCGCCGAGGATGGCGACGAAGCAGGTCAGCCCCTTCAGGTGGACGAGCCGCGCGCCGACTGGCGAGGTCATCAGGGTCACGCGGACCCTACCTTGCCCGCCGGTGAGGTCGACCACCTGCTGCGGCGTGAGGACGAAGTGGACCCGCCGCTCGCTGATGCGGTGCGGATGTTCGGCGGGCGCGAGCCAGCGCGGCTGCCCGGTCGCGGGCGGGGCCGAGGACATCCACGGTGGCCGAACCACCGGTGGCCGCCAGCCCGATTGCGCCGGCGGAGCGGTGTTCGAGAGCGGGGAGTGCGGAGGGTTGCCAGTGCCGGGAGCGACGGCGGGCATGGGCGCGGCCGTCCGCGGCACGCTCGGCGGCGGCGTGGTCGGGGCCGGCGCCGGCGGGGGAGTGCCCACGGGGGCGTCCGGTGGCATCGCGGCCGTTGGTGTCTGGTTGAACCCCATCTCCTCGAGGTTGAAGCCCATGCTCTCCATCGCCTCGGCGGAGACCAAGGGGCGCTCCGTCGGAAGCATGGGAGCCCCCTTCGTCCGGGCGGGACCGAGCCGGCCCGGCGGCGAGCCCTTGGGTGTCGGCACCGGAATCTGCGGCTTCGTCACCGCGGGCGATGGCTCGGCCGAACCGCGCTGGCCGTCGACGGGGGGCGGCGCGGGCTCGACCGTGATCTCGGGCTCCTCGCCATCACTCGTGCTCGACGCGCGGGGCTTCTCGTCATCGGCGCGGCGGACCGCGGGCTCGCTCGGCGGGAGGGCGTCATGCGGGACCGTCGGCGTCTCCGGCTCGGGCGCGGTCGGCGCCAGCTCGCCCGTGCTCCGCTCGAGCGCAGCCATGAGCCCCGACGCGAGCTCGTCGACCTTCGAGATGCGCTTCTTCGGATCGAAGGCGAGCGCCTTCGTCAGCAGCTGGATCACGGTCTTCGAGATCTTCAGCGGCACGAGGGCGTCGCGCACATGCTCGTCGGCGTGGCGGCGCTTCTTGTAGCCCGCGTACACGTCCTCGTCGGCGAAGATGGCGCGACCCGACAGCATGTAGATCGCGACGACCGCCAGCGAGTAGATGTCCGTCGCCGCACTCACGGGCTGACCCGCGAGTTGCTCGGGCGCGGCCCAGCTCGGCGAGTACATCGCGAGCTTTTGCCCCGCGACGATCTGCGTGTCCTCGGCGCGGTTCTCGTCGGGCTCGTCGGCGCTCCACTTCGCGATGCCGAAGTCGGCGAGCTTGGGGAGCTTGGTCTGACCGACGGAGCCGAACAGGATGTTCTGCGGCTTGATATCGCGATGCGTGATGCCGAGGCCATGTGCTTCCGACAGCGCGGCGCACATCGCGCTGATCACGCGGGCCGTCTCGGCGATGTCCTGCTTGCCCTTCTCGCGGACGAGGTTCGACAGCGTGCCGCCGTTCATGTACTCGCAGACCTGGAGCGGCATGCCCTCGACGTCCTTCGAGCCGAGGTGCCCGAAGTCGTAGATGCGGAGCGTGTTCGGGTGCGTCAGGCGCGAGAGCGCGAACGCCTCCTGGACGAAATGCTCGTAGCTCGTGCGTCCGACGCCCGACTTCCCGCCGAGGCCGGAGAAGACCTTGATGCAGACGGGGCGCGAGAGCCGCACGTCCTTACCGAGGAACACGACGCTATGTCCACCCGAGGCGATCTGCTCGACGACCTGATACCTGTCCAGCACCAGATCGCCGGGCTTGATCTCCGGGCGTTGCTCAGCCTTCGGCCCCTTCGGGTCCGTCCCCATACCAAGGTGAATGGTACCCCGAAAAACGAAGCGGCCCGCCTCCCGGCGAGCCGCTGTCAGGACTTGTAGGTAAGTCCTGGACGGTTCCTGTTCAGTTCGTGCCTAGTTGGCGGTGAACAGGTATCCCGGCCCGGTGGTCGTGTTGTTCATGTTGAACCCGACCTTGTTCGCCGTCCCGCCGGCCTGGTCCTCGAGGCCAACGGTCGCCTGGTCGCCGCTCTGGTCGTGGTTCGGGCCGTACACGAACTCGATCGACCCATCCGACCCATCGAGGATCGCCTGCATCTGAACGGTGTTGTCGTCCGAGAAGTCGAGGCCATCCCACTGCACGACGAGCGTCGTGCCCACGGTGCGGGTACAGATCTCGATGTTGTAGAGATCGTCCCAGCCGGGGGCGATGATGCCGTTCGGGGCCGCGGCATTCGGGATGTCGAGGTTACGCCACTCGGACCCTCCGCCCGAGCTCATGAACGGAGCGGGGGAACCGAACGTCAACCAGCCGTTCGTGGCGACGACGAAGCTGGTGGCCGAATAGCCGAACAGCTCGAAGCCCGCGGGCGCCGTGATCGCCCCGGTGAACCCATCGTCGTTCGGGGCCAGCGTGCTGCCGTCGCTCACGAGGGGCTGCGTCGTGCCGGAGGTGCAGGCGTCGACGAACTGCGTGGTGCCGGTGGCGCGGGTGTACGTGCCCGGGACGAAGTTCACCGCCGCGACCGTGATCGTGTACGGCTCGTTCTGCGTGATCGGCGTGACGCCGTTGGTGACCGCAAAGGCGACGTAGGCGCCGTTGCTGTTGATGATCGCGGCCGTGTCGGCGCCGTCGGGGCCGGGGGGCAGGCTATTGAACGAACCGGTCACGCCCTCGTCCGCGTTGAGCTGGACGATGCGCGTGTCGAACAGGTTGTTCGTGGGGTTGACGGAGATGTTGTTCACCACGTTCACCGCATTGCGCACGAGGTAGTACGAGAGCGGCGCGGCCGTCGTGAGCTGCTGGTTCGCCGGGTTCGCCGTCTGGCCGTTGGCGAGCGTGCCGAGGTCGCTGATGGTGCGCGCAGCGAAATCAACGCCGAGGGTGCCCGCGGCGTTCACCGTGTTCACGGTGACAAGGTAGCGCTCCGTCGGAGCCCCGATGAGGATGCGACCCTGCGGGGTGCTGTTCGAGCCAAACGTCTTGACGAAGTTCGGGGTCGCATCGGGCACCGCCAGACCGTCCGTGGAGTCGAGCGGGTCGAGCGCACCGTACGCATCATCCGCGCCGAAGAAGTTCGCCGTGCGAGCGCCGGTGCCCGTGCCCGTCACGTGGAACGTCTGCCACGGAGCCTGCGCGACGCCGGCCGTGTACGAGAAGGGGTTCGAGTTGAACGCGTTGACGGCCTGGCCGGTGAGCGGCGTGCCGCGGGTCACCGCGACGGGGGCGACGGTGGTGATCGTGCTGGTCGCGATGATCGACGCCGGGCCCGTGGCCTCCGGGTCGAAGGTCAGGAAGTAGTAGCGACCGGCTCCGCGGTGGCGAATGAGCCCCACGTAATCGGAGAACGTGTCGGCGAACCCGTCCCCCGGAACGAACGTGAAGTTCGCGGCGATGAAGAAGTCCTGATCGACGACCACGCCCGCAACCGGCTGGTTGAACGAGAGGTCGAAGCCCTTGATCTCGTCGGCGGCACCGACGTCATAGTAGAAGACCGAGAACTGGACATCGTCCTCGGGCTGCGTCGCGGTCATGCCGTTGGTCGAGAGCGCTCCGGCCGTGCCCGCCACGACGTTCAGCGTGAAGGCGGTCGGGTCCGTGTTGTAGTTGTGGACGAAGTCGACGACGATCGTGCTCGTCGCGCCGCCGAGGACCGAGGTCGCGGCGAGCTCGGGGCCGAAGAAGCCGGCCGTCTCCTGCGCGGCCGCGCGGAGGTCGGTTCCTTCCGAGAGCACGAGCGCGCCGGTCGGCGTGCCTTCGATGTCAAGCTCGGCATTGTTGATGCCCAGCCCCATCGCCATCGAGTAGACCTTCGGAGGGCCTGCGCTCGTGAGGTCGTCGGCGACGCTGCCGGTGCCGTTCGTGATGATGAGGGGCACCGGCGCCGGGAGGGCGCGCGTCGTGATCGACACGTAGTAGTCGGCGTCCGGACCACCGGACGCACCCGCGATGCCGGCCGCCGGCGGCGACGCACCGTCGAAGTAGAGCGAGCGCGTATCCGCGACGGTCAGGAAGTACTCACCGGCGGCAGGGAGATAGACGAAGCGCTTCGAGGTGTCGGAGATGACACTGATGCCGTAGCGGAGGAAGCCCGAGAGCGGGTCGAGGCCGTCCGGATCGACCGGCACGCTGACGAGGAACGCGCCCTGGAGGCCGTTCGTGCCATCGGTGCTGACCTCGAGGAGCGTCGGACCCGTCGCCGTCACGCGGTACGAGTCGAAGTCGGCGTCGAGGCCGTCGAGGCCATCGCTGTCGATGTGCGGATCGATCGTGCCCTTGACCACGACCGTCGCGTCGAGCGCGGGGAGCGTGATCTCGCCGGCGACGGCGGCGCTGTCCTCGACGCCCTGGACGCCAAAGTTGTTCGGCTCGGCCGCCTCGTTGACGTCGACCGTCAGCTGCGTGGCCGGATCAACGCACGCCGCTCCGACCAGGACGGTCCCGTTGCCGCACACATCGTCGCTCGGAACGCACGTGTTGTTCTCGAGGACGGTGCCGTCCGAGCAGGTCACGGCGGGGCCGGCCGTGCAGACGCCGTCGACGTTCGTCGTCCCGGGTCCACACGTGATCCCATCCGTTCCATCCGAAGAGTCGTCCCCACAGCCCGTGGCGGCAGCCGTGGCTGCTGCCAGGAGCGCGAGCCCCATAGTTTGATAGCGCTTCATGTGCCGCGCACTATCGTCGTCGGAAAAGCCTGGGTCAAGGGTTGACGGCGAGCCGGTACGCGAGAGGTCCCAGACCGAGGTCGTATCGTGTGTCCACGATCACGCCGACGGAGGCATCGGCGGCCAGTCCCGTGAGCTGCACCCGGTTGTTCGCCGCATCCACGAGCTCGTCGTCGACGTACACGACCAGGGCGGCCTCGCTGTCCGGGCCCGTCATCACGAGCTCGAGGTCGACGGTCGCAGCGGGCTCGACGACGAATTCGTCGACGGCGCCGACGAGCTCGCCCAGCGTCGTGCTCGGGACCGCGACCGGCGTCGGGGCCGGGCGCTCGCGCACGGTGATCGCGGCCAGGTAGCAGCCCGCATCGGTCGGCTCGATCGTGACCCCGCGGGCGACCCCGGCGAGCGTCCGGCCATCGGTAATGCCGAGGGCATATGTCCCGGCCGCGGGCAGGAAGAGCTCGCGGGTCGCCTCGACGTCGGCGAGGGTGGCGCCGATGCGCTCGAAGCCCACCGGCAGCTCGGCCACGTCCACGTCGCGGGCGAGATACCCCGGGGCGGGACCGTCGAGGCCCGTCAGCGTGATCGCGAGGAGCGTCGGGCCGCCGACGACGATGCGGTAGACGTCGAAGTCCGCGATGCCATCGGCGGGCGCGAGACATCCGCGCAGCGTCGTCGCGGTGGCCTCGATCGGGATAAGGCCCGCCGGGACGTCGGCCGGAGCGAAGCCGTTGGGCTCGGGGCCCTCGACGAGATCGACCTCGACCACGGGCGCGATACACGCACCGTTCACGAGCTCCTGGCCGTCGGCGCAGATCGCCGGATCAGGCCTACAGGAATTCGTGGCGACATCCAGGCTCGTCCCCGGCCCACACGTCACCATCGGCTCTTCGTCGGGCTCGCAGAGGCCGTTGTTATCGCGGTCCGCGGTGCCCTCGCCGCACGCCTTGGAGTTGTCGCCGCAGCCCGTGGCGAGCAGCGCGAAGGCAAGGAAGGCGCGCATGGCGGGGCACTATACTCGTGGTAAATCCTCGGGGCGTGGCTGTCCGACACATGCTCCTGGCCGTCTCCGGCGTGGCGGTGCTCGCCATGGGGATCTACCTGGTGCTCGAGGTCGGCCGCACGAGCGAGGTGGGCTCCGCCCCGGTCGCGTCCCGCACGGTCGAGCCTGTGGCGGAGAGCACACCGCCGACCGCGCCTCCCGAGCGCATCCGCAAGCCGCCGCGGCCCACCAAGGTCGAGCCGGTCGCGGAGACGCCCGAGCCCGCCCCGGAGCTGGCGCCCCCCGCGCAGCAGCAGAAGATCATCGCCGCGGGCACCATGGCGCGCATGCAGCCGGAGATCGAGGTCAACCGGGAGCTGGAGGAGCAGATGTCGGCGGCCAACAAGGCCTACGACCGTCAGCGCATGGACGAGGCCCGGTCGCACGCCGAGAAGGTCCTCGCCGCGCAGCCCGAGAATGCCCGCATGCTCCGGGTGATGGTCTCGTCCTGGTGCATCGAGGGCGAGTCGGACCAGGCGAACAAGTGGTTCGCCAAGCTCGCCGAAGGGGACCGGGACGCCATGCGCACCCGCTGCGAGCGCTACGGGGTCACTTTTCCCTGACGACCGCATCCGAAACGCTCGTGGTATAGGACCGGCCATGCCTAGCTTGGTCGAGACGATTGGTCAGGAGCCCATTCGCGCGGCGGTCATCGCGGACACCGTCGAGCTCATCGATGCGACGGTTAAGGAGAAGGGCTTCCTCATGAAGGGCGCCTACGCGACCGTCAAGGCGATCAAGAAGCGCTTCGTTCCCGAGGTCGTCGACTCCCTCCTGAACGAGTGGCTCGGCAAGCTCCAGCCGCACTACGACCGCTGGTCCGCGCAGCCGACGACGACGTTCCCCGAGTACGTGATCGCCCGCAGCGATGACGTCGCCGAGGATCTGCTGTCGGTCACCGACGCGCGCGCCGAGAAGACGTCGCACACGACGGCGAAGAAGATGTATCTGAAGATGCGCGACTCGGCGAAGAAGAACGTCGTCGAGTCCATCCCCGGCCTCGCGAAGATGATCGCGAAGCACATGGCCGAGCAGCCCGCGCAGCCCCAGGCGACTGCCTAGCAGAACGTCTCGTCACGGCGGGCGCGTGCCCCGGAGCTTCACCGCCACGTCGCCGGAGACGCTGAGGATTGATATGCGCTGCGCGCACCGGGCGCGTGCCCCGGAGGCTCACCGCCAAGGCTCGGAGGACGCCAAGGTCCGACCGCGGCGCAGGGTTTCGTCCCGGCAATATGGGCACCCGCATGCGAAAGTACGGGGATGAGCAAGCCGTTCCGGCTGCGCGACGCGAGCGTCTCCGCGCAACCCGGGCCGCCCGGCGGCAAGCTTCGTGAGGGTCGCGAGCGGTGGTACGCGTACATGGGAACCGATGGGTTCCCGCAGACCGTCGACGAGATCAACGCGATGATCGACGAGTACGACCGCGAGCAGGGCAAGCCATGATCGCCATCGACACGCAGATCCTCGTCTATGCCACGTGACTGATTATCCGTGGCACGACCGCGCGCGGCCGTAGGTCGCGGAGCTGGAGCACGGCGTCACCGAGCTGTGGACGAACGATCGCGACTTCATTCGCTACCCCGCGCTGCGCGTGACGAACCCGCTCGTCGACATCCCGCCATCTGCGGCGCGCGAGCGGACCGCGACGTACGTCACCAAACCGCGTCGTGGTGGCTCGCGGGCTCGCGACGCCAAGCGTCGCTGAGAATCGCCGCTACTGCTGGTCGAGCAGATAGACCATCAGGTACGCCTCGGCCGTGCGACGCGGGCCGGGCGAGTTCGACATCAAGCGGAAGTCGGCCGCGAGCTGGCGGCGCTGGTAGCTGCGGTAGAGCGCCATCGGATCGATCTCGTGGCTGTGCTCGAGCTCGTCGAGCTGGCGGCCGAGGACCTCGGCGGCCCAGGCGGGGCTCGCGGCCGAGAGGCGCTGGGTCTGCATCTCGCGGCGGAGCGTGGCGAGCTCCTCGCTCGTCATGTTGAAGAGGAACTCTTCGAAGGCCGAACTCTCGTCGACGCTCATGTTATCGCGGCCGAAGAAGTCGATGACCTCGGTGCTGCAGTCCTCGGTGACGAGGCGGAAGGTCTCCGTCGCCCCCAGCAACGTGCCGTACGCCGAGGTGATGCGGTTGCGGGCGTGCCACGCCGACTCGAGCAGCGGGGCGAAGTCGTCGATCTCGAGGGCCGCGTCGTCCCAGACGGTGATGAGCTGGTCGGCGCAGCGGCGCTTCGTGCGGATAGACACGTTCGGCTTGCGGAGCAGCGCGAGGAAGAGCTCCTCGGCGAGCAGCGTGTAGACCGACTGGGCGAGCTCCTCGCGGAGGTCGTGGTTCATGCGCGGGCAGCCGGGCACGTCGAGGATGACGGACGTCGCCTTCACGAAGCCCCGGAGGAAGTTGATCTTCGTCAGGAGGTAGGTGCGCGAGAGTGTCGCCTTCAGGGGCAGGGCGAGGTCGCCGGAGAGGCCGTCGATGGTGCAGAGGTGATCGACGAGCGTGGTCTCGTCGCGATGCTCGCCGCCGAGCGACGTCGGAACGCGGAGCGGGCGCTGCCGGTCGAGCAGGGCACTGGTGGCCTTCAACTCCTCGACCAGGTTGCGGAGGATCTCGGCGTCATGCAGGGAGCGCGACGCGACGGCCGCGAGCGCCTGCTCGACCAGCTCGCTCTCCTGGCGATCCAGGACCTTGGCGCCAACGCCGAGGTGGGACGTCACCGCGGCGAAGGCAGCGGACGTGCGACCACTCGCTGCCATGCTCGTTGAAGCTAGCACGGCCGCTGGGTCCGTTCCGGGTACGGCAGGGTTGTCCGGGTACGACATCTCGGTACTACGAAGTCGAAGTAGCTGAGGCGGCCTTGGCTCGACGGCGTTTGACGTAGAACCGGACCGCGATAGCAACGATGGCTACCACGATCAGGACGGCGAAGACGAGGTCGATTCGTTTTGCCTCGGTGACCACACTCTTGTAGGTCGGACCTAGTACGTAGCCCAGGACCATCAGCCCCCCTCCCCACAGCGAGGCGCCCGCGAGGGTAAGCAGCGAGAACGGCACGATCGGCATCCGGGCAATCCCGGCGGGGAGGGAAATGAGGTGCCGCACGACGGGGAGGAAGCGCCCGATGAACACGGTCTTGCCGCCGTGCTTCGCGAAGTACTCCTCGGTCTTCTCCAGATCTTTCTGACGGATGAAGACCCACTTGCCGTACTTCACGAGCAGGGGCTTGCCGGCCTTGGCCCCCACCCAGTAGGACAGCCAGGACCCGCTGAGCGCGCCCGCCGAATTGATGAGGAGGATCAGGGGGAGCGAGAAGTCGCCCTTCCACGCGAGGTAGCCGGCGAACGGCATCACGAGGAGCGAGGGAACCGGGACGGCCGTGCTCTCGAGCACGATCAGGAAGTACAGCCCGGGGTACCCGATGCTGCTGATGATGCTCTCCGCAGCTTCGGCAATGGCCTTCAGCACGGGCGGGTCTTACCCCGACAGGAAAGAAAAGTAACGCTCGGGGAAGTCGTTGAACGCCATTTGTGCCGAGCATTCGGGGCACTTCGCCGGGGGCGGCTCGAGCCGGACGAGCTGGTCGTTGTAGGCGACAGCGTCGATCAGGACCGACTCTTCGCGGCCGCATGCATCGCAGGCATACGGGGCGTAGAACGACGTCACGCGTGAACTGCCACGCGTCGCGACGATCATGTTGAGCTGATGCACGAGCGGCTCGGAGACGCGCGCGAGCTCGACATCGAGCCCGGCCTCCGTCGCGGCGGCCTGCATGCGGATCCAGTCCCGCACGCCGAGCGAGTTGATGAAGTTCACACCGGCGAGATCGAGGGAGAGTCGCCCGGAGCTCGCCCGCTTCGGCAGGAGGTGCAGGTCGGCCGTTTCGTCGATGGCGCCGCCCAGGGTGAGCACACCCGGCGTGGGGCCAGGGGCAATCGTCATGCGGCCATGGGTCTCGGTCATTGCGTTCGCTCGACGAAGATATTGTACGACGAAGCGCCGGCGCGTTCGGTCGGTGGGTTGCGCACGTCGATGAGGGCGATGATCTCGGTGCAGGTGCCGGGGTGCAGGTTAAACACCAGGTGGTCAGACGAGCGATACGCGAGCGCCACGCCCATACCGGCGCCGCCGCCCGTCTCGCGGACGGAGTCCTTGGCGAGTGACGTCAGGATCGTGTCGCGCGAGAGGCTGCCGAACTGGTCGCGCACCTCGATCGCGAGGTAGCGCGCATCGCAGCCCCAGCGCATGCGAACGCGGTGCTTCGCGTCGAGCTCGATCTCCTGATCCCGCGCGAGGTCGGCCCGGTAGTAGACACCCGCCGCATCGACGGGCGCGTTGTGGACGGCGTTCGAGATGAGCTCGTCGGCGATGAGCATCGCCATGGAGGCCACACGCGCCGCCTGGCCGCGGGCTCTCACCTGCTCGCCGAGGCTCGCGACGATCCCGTGGCGCTCGGACGCCCGCTCGAGCGTGACCTCGTGCAGCTCCGTCCCCCACAGCAGATACTTCTCGGCGCCGAACAGATCGCGACGGATGAGCTTCTGGACGGTGATCGTCAGCTCGTCGGCGAGGACGGGCATGGCGTGCGAGAGGAGGTTCGTGATCGAGCCCATCGTCAGGATCGCGGGGATCTTGTCATCGCCCAGGCCGAGCAGCGTCATGCACGCCTCGACCCCCTTCGCGCGGGCCGCATCGACCAGCGCGGCCGCTTCCGCGGAGAGCAGCGACCCATCGACGACGACCAGCACCGGCGTGATCGCGTCGAGCTGGGCGCGGGCTTGCGCGATATCGTCCACGACCTCGACGAGGTAGCCGGTGGAGCCGAGGACACGCTGCATCGTCCGCTGCGTCTTGCGGTCGGGGTGGACGATCAGGATGGATGCGGCCTTCATATGCCCGAGCCACCGCGGCGGTTGCGCCACACGAGGATCGCACAGAAGAACGCCGAGGCGGCGCACGAAGCGAGCAGCACGCCGAACACGGGGCCGAGGCTGCCGCCCTTCACGTAGAGCTTGCCGATCACGAGCTCTTGCACGACCGGCCCCGTGCTGCCGAAGCCGGAGATGACGGCAGCGGCGAACGTGGCGCGGTGGCGGCCCCCGATGTCCATCGCGCCCGCACCCGAGAGCAGCGCGTCGGGACCGTAGAGCGTGAACCCGGTGACGGCGACAGCGGTGATGAAGATGGGGAAGCTCGCGCCCGCGGAGTAGTACAGCCACGTGGCCGCGCCCGTCATCGCGAGGCACATGATGAAGGCGACCTCGCTGCGGCGACTGGCGAAGAACCGATCGGACGCCCAGCCCGTCAGGTAGATGCCCGGCAGGCCGCACAGGTCGAACAGGATCGCCCACTGGCCGGCGGCGCTCGTCGATTTGCCGTAGGCGCTCTCCATGAAGTACGGCGCCCACGACCAGACGGCGTAGCGGACGAACTTCGCGCAGAAGTAGAACCCCGCGACGAGGAGGAGGTTGGTCCACGCGCGCGGGGAGAGCCCGAGGAAGCCGACCATCGGCACCTCGGGGACGCGGCCCTCGTCGACGGCGGTCTTGGGATCGTCGACGGGCGCCAACCCCACGTCCTCGGGCTTGTTGCGCTGGTTGAGGTAGAAGTTCAGCCAGACGAGCGCGAGCACGCCGGCGCCGAGGAAGAAGGTGTACCGGTAGTCCGCATCGACGACGGCGCTCATCGCGAAGCCGGAGGCGATCGCCCCGACGGTGAAGTTGGTGGACCAGAGCCCCATGACCCGCCCGCGCTCGTGCTTGTGAAACCAGCCCGCCATCGTGCCGACGTTGCCGGACCAGCCGGTGGCCTGGGCGACGCCGTTGATGAAGAGGAGGCCGCCCATCAGGGGCGCCGACAGCGTGAGCCCCATGACGAGCGTGACCGCGATCGAGGCCGCCATGCCGATCAGCACGTTCTTCCGCATGCCGAGCTTGGGGCCCATGCTCGAGGCGAGGAACTGACCGATGGCGTACGCGACGAGATAGGTCGCGAACACGCGCGACGACGTGACGGTGTCCCAGCCGGCGGCCGCCTCGAGGGGCTTCTTGGCTACGCTGATGTGCCGCCGGCAGAAGTAGAACCCGACGTACGACAGCCACGTTGCCAGGAAGACCCGGATCCGCCAGGCCCTCATCGCCGGCGTCATGACGGTCATCTACTTCTTGGCCTCGCGCACGAGGCGAGCGTATCCGTCGCCGAGAGCAGCCGCGAGGCGCTCGACGTCCGGACTGGAGACGCGGTCGGTGACAAATGCGTCGCCGACGACCAGGACGAGGCCGATGCGCGAGCCGACCATCACGGGGACGGCGACCGGCCAGCGCGGATTGCCGAGGAGCCGCAGGAGGCGAGCCTGGATCGCACCGTCGGGGGCAGTCGTCGCGGGCTTGCCCGTCTCGAACGCGACCTGGATGAGCGACGGCAAGGCCAGCGGCAATGCGACGGCGAGCACCGCATCAGCAGAGAGCTGGTGGCCGTGACCCCGATGTCCGAGGGCGACGCCTTCCTTGATCGTGACGAGCAAGGACGCCGTCCAGCGGCTGGCCGCGTACCGCATGGCGAGGTCGGTGATCTCGTCGCGCGAGGTCGCGGCGCCGATCGCGGCGATGGTGGCGGGCAGCGAAAGGGCCGGCGCGGTGGGGATCTGGCTCGCCGCCGCGAGCGCGGTTGTCGGGGGCGGCGGCAAGGGGGCCTTGGGGGCGACGAGCGGGGCGCTGCCGACCTTCGGGAGCGCGGGCAGGGTGAGCATGCCGCTCTGCGACGGATCCTTCGAGACGCGCGTGTCGTCCAGCTCGACGAGGGAGAGCGAGCCGAGGTCGCCGAGGGCATCGTCTGGAACGATGGGGTCCGGGCGGGTCGCGAGGTTGACCCCGACGGAGACGATGGGGCCGGTGGTCGAGATGTCGACGTCGAACTCGCCCGTGACGGCGGGCTCGTACTCCAGCTCGACGAGGCTCTCGAGCTGGCTGGCCGGCGCGACGGCGAGCACGAACGTGCCCTTCAGCGCGGATGCGAGGGCCTGCTGCGTCGCCACGCTCGGATCGCGCACGCACACGATGAGGTCGCCATTGCGCATCCGCCCGATGGGGAGAGCGCAGGTCGCGCGGGCGAGGGTGGCAGGGAGGAGCGTGACCAGCGTCTGATCGCGACCGGCGAGGTGTCGCTGGAGAGCCGCGAACACCCCGTGCTGCTCGCCGAGCGCCCGGGACGCATGATCGGGATCGAGGAGGTCGCGGGCGATGAGGAGCGAGCAGATCCGCTTGCCCGCCAGACGCTGTTCCGCCGCTGCGCGCACGAGGCTCGCACCATCGATCCAGCCGTGCTCGAGGAGCACGTCACCGATGCGCACTACGGCCTCGCGGTCGACTCACGCCCTGACAGTCTGCCCGAATTCCCGTCGGCCATGTATAAGTCGGTGCCGATGCGAATGGCCGGTGCGTTGAAGGGAGTCTCGGTCCTTGTCGTCGAGGACGACCCGGATACCCTCGAGCTGTTCATCCTGTCGCTGAGCGCGGTCGGGGCCATCACGAAGAAGGCGGCGAGCGCCGAGGCTGCTCTGGCCATCCTCGGGACCTGGAAGCCCGACGTCATCCTCTGCGACATCCAGCTCCCCGGCGTCGACGGCTACAGCCTCCGCGAGCTGGTCACGAAGAACCCGCACCTCGCCGACGTTCCCCTGATCGCGATCACGGGGAGCCATCCGTCCGTCGAGGCCGCGCGGGGGCTGATGTCGGGGTTCGCGAAGTTCCTCCTGAAGCCAGCCAAGCTGCCCGACATCGTGATCGCGGTCGCGAGCGTGGTGTCGGCGACGGACCGCACCACCCAGCCGCCCCCGCCGGGCGCGCCGACGACAAAGGTCGTGCGCTCCGTGCTCGCCACGCTGAATGCGGCCACCCCATGCCGCTACACGTCGTTCCTGCGCGTCGACGCCACGGACAAGCTCACCAGCATCTGGACCTACGACCGCCAGCACCCCGCCGTCGATCCGTTTCCGCTCGGGCTCCCGGTGCACGCCGCCTACGCCGTGCTGGTGCGAGAAGCACGCGCGACGGTGGCGATCGAGGATGCGGCCGCCGACCCGCGCACCAACGAGCTCGAGCAACGTCTCGCCAGCTACGTCGGTGTCCCGATGTTCCGCGAGAATGGCTCCGTCCTGGGCACGATCTGCTGCTACGACGAGGTGCCACACGCCCTCGACCAGGCGACGCGTGAGGCGGTGGGCACAGCGGCGACCGAGCTGGAGCCCGTCCTCCGCGAGATCTTCACCTCGATCTAAGCCACTGGCCGTCGGCGTTCGCGTCGACGAGGATCGGCGAGATGACAGCCGCGGGCGTGTTGCCGGCCCGCTTCCACTTGTCGACCTGGTAGGTGCCGGTCTGCTCGATCGGGAGCGGGGTCGCGCCCGACGCCGAGACGCCGATCCACGTGTCCTCGACGCCGACGTCGAGGGATCCGGACCACGTCTGCCGGCTGCTCGTGATCGGAATCGACTGCTTGACCGTCGGGCCGCTCGGCGTGCCGACGGTGATCACGAGCTGGTCGACCTTCACGAACCTGGCCGCGGCCACGGTGACGGAGACGAACACCTTCCCGGCGCCGGCGGTCACGGTCTGGCCGGCCCCGACGGAGGGCGCGCCCTCGGCCGGGCTCGCGGCGACCTCGAGCCAGGGACCGGTCGTGGCGAGCGTGCGACGGGCACGGATCGCGGCGACGATGTCGGGGGCGGCCGGGGACGGAGCGAACACGTACGTGCGCGCGAGACCGTCGTGGACCCAGTTGTAGTCGTGCGTGTCGCTCGCGCCCATGGCGGCGACGAGCCAGCCGTGATCGGTCAGCGTGTAGAGGTCGCGGATGCCGTCGTCGATCCGGCGATCGCCATCGACATTGAAGGCCGTGAAGCCGTTGATGACCTCCATCGCGTCGAAGCCCGCCGAGAACGGCGGCGGCCACGCGACGCCGTCCCAGCCGACGCCATCGAAGAGCGCGGTCACGCGAAAGCGCGGATGGTTGAGCTGGACGATCGGCCGCCCCGGCAGCTGACGCGCGATGGTGAAGAGCTGCTCGGGGCGCGCATTCACGATCGACGCCGCCGGCGGATCCAGGCCCAGCTCGACGGGATACACGTTCAGGTGCATCTGATCGGAGGTGAGCTCCATGCCGGCGAGGGGGGTGATGCCGAGCGAATTCGTGAGCTGCGCGCCCGCGTTGTGGTTGGTGAGCGCCGTGACCTGGATGCCGGCCGCGGCCTGGGCGGCGGCGCGCTGCGCATCGGGCATGTTCGAATCATTCGAGCCCTGCGCGTGGACGTGGGTGTCGGCGGCGAACGCGCCGGTCGGGGTCCAGGCCCGCGTGAGCGGGATGGCCAGCTCCACCCGGCCTCGCCCCGCAGAGAGATCGACGGTGCCCTCCCACCGTTCGAGCTCGATGCCGCGCCACGCAATGACCTGATAGGTGCCGGGCGGGACCATGCAGGCACCATCGCCGACGGGGAGCACGCCTTCGCCCGTCCCGAGGACGATGCCGTTGTAGGTGAGCGTGACGGCGGGGGCGATGACGCAGGCCCCGGCGCCCTGACGCGCCCCGAACAAGTCGATCGTGCCGGCCCGGAGCAACGATCCATCGGCCTTCACGAGCTGCACGCGTGCCGCCACGGGCGTGCCGTTCTCGGTGACGCGCACGGCGAGCTGCGTCGACGCTGGCTCCGTCGAGCCGCACGCAGCGAGGATCGCGAGCCCGAGCCAACGCATCACGCAAAGGATACGCGCTACCGTCCACCCCATGATCGATCGGAGAGACTTCCTGATCGGCTCGGTCGCGGGGCTGGCCTCGGCATGCAGCGGGGCGCCCGTCGTCCGGACCTCGCGCCCTGGCATCACGCATGGCGTGCAGGTCGGCGACGTTCAGACCGGCACGGCCCTCGTCTGGGCGCGCTGCACCGAAGCCGGTCGCATGCTCGTCGAGTGGGACACGACGGATCGGTTCGCCAATCCTCGTCGCGCCCTCGGGCCGGTGGTGACGCCCGAGACGGACCACACCGCCACCGTGACCCTCTCCGACTTGCCGTCGGGCCAGCTGATCTTCGTGCGGGTGAAGTTCGATCGCGTCGCCGGCATGGGGTCGAGCGACTGGTCGACCGCGCGGTTCGCGACGCCGCGAGCCGATGGCTTTCGCGTGGCCTGGACGGGTGACACCTGCGGCCAGGGCTTCGGCCGTAACCCCGACTGGGGAGGCCTGCGCGGGTTCGCGGCCCTCCGCGGCAGCCAGCCCGCCTTCTGGATCAACTCGGGCGATCTGATCTACGCCGACAACCCGATCCTCGCCGAGCACACGACGCTGGCCGGCCAGACGTGGAAGAACATCACCAACGAGCGCGTCGGCAAGGTCGCCGAGACCCTCGACGAGTTCCGCGGTCGCTTCGAATACAACCTCGACGACGAGCACGTGCGCGCCCTCGCGGCCGAGGTCCCGGTAGTCGCGCAGTGGGACGACCACGAGACCCACAACAACTGGTGGCCCGGCCAGCAGCTCGACGACGATCGCTACCGGGACCGCGATGCGTCGCGCCTCGCCGCGCTGGCCCGCCGCGCGATGTCCGAGTGGACGCCGCTGCCGACCGGCCCGATGCATCGCGTGATCCACTACGGCCCGCTCCTCGACGTGATCGTCCTCGACGCGCGCTCGTACCGCACCCCCAACGACGAGGGCATCGCCACGACGATGTTCGGCGCCGAGCAAGCGCGCTGGCTCGTGGACCAGCTCGCCGGCTCGAAGGCCCGCTGGAAGCTCGTCGCCTGTGATCAGCCGATCGGCCTCGTGATCGGCGATGGCCCCCAGGCCAAGCGCCGCGAGGGCTTCGCCGATGGCGTCGACGGCCCGCCCGGTGGCCGCGAGGTCGAGCTCGCCGCTGTCTTGTCCGCGCTGAAGACCCGCGGCGTGAAGGACACGGCGTGGATCACGGCCGACGTGCACTACCCGGCCGCGCACCAGTTCGATCCGGCGCGGGGCAAGGGCGTCGACTTCACTCCCTTCTGGGAGTTCATCGCCGGCCCGATCCACGCCGGGACGTTTGGCCCGGAGCCCCTCGATCCCACCCTCGGTCCCGAGGTGAAGTTCCAGTGGGTCCCGCCGCCGGGCACCGGCAACCTCGCGCCCTCGGACGGCCTCCAGTCCTACGGCACGATCGACGTCTCGCCCGAGGCGCTCTCCGTCAAGCTCTGGGGCATCCTCGAGGACAAGCCCCGCTTCACCGTCGACCTGACCTGATCTCGACGGTCGGGCCCCTGCGACACTTGCCGGACAAAAGGGGTCGGACCCCTGCGACACCTGCCGGGTGCGACACTTGCCGGACAAAAGGGGTCGGACCCCTGCGACACCTGCCGGCTGCTAGGCCAGATCGAATGCGATCAGCTCGGCGACGTCTGCGCCGCCGCCTTCGATCACGAGCTTCGTCTCGTCCGTGATGGCCACGCCGTCCCCTGTCGAGACGACCTCGCCATTCACCTTTGCCGTGCCACGCGCGACATGGATCCAGGCGTGGCGCCCCGGCGCGAGGGCGAGCTCGGTCGTTTCGCCCTTGGCGAGTAGCCCCGCATAGACGGACGCGTCGGCGTGGATGGTGAGGCTCCCGGCCCGACCGTCCCGCGAGGCGACGAGGCGAAGCGTGCCGCGGCGGTCGGCCTCGGCGAAGTGCTTCTGCTCGTAGCTGGGCGCGATACCCAGCTGGTCGCGGTCGGGCATGATCCAGATCTGGAGGAAATGGACGCCGTCCTTCGGGGAGGCATTGAACTCGCTATGCGTGACGCCGCGACCTGCCGACATGCGTTGCACGTCGCCGGGACGGATGACGTCGGAGGTGCCCGTCGAGTCCTTGTGGGCGAGGCCGCCTTCGAGGACGTACGAGATGATCTCCATGTCGCGATGCGAGTGCGCGCCGAAGCCCTTGCCGCCCTGGACCCGGTCATCGTTGATGACGCGGAGGGCGCGGAAGCCCATGGCCTTCGGATCGTAGAAGTCCGCGAACGAGAAGGTGTGGTGGGAATCGAGCCAGCCGTGGTTGGCGTGCCCGCGCTCCGATGCTCGGCGGATCGTCTGCATGGGCGCTTAGTTGGTCATTGCGTGCGGCTTTTGCCACCCCGGCGCATGGAACAAGCTGGTGCAGCGCAACGTTGATCCGGTCGGACCAATGCGAAGCGTGTCGGTAGCCGTCGTTGTCGCCTTGCTCGTCGGCGTTCCTCGCACGGCGCATGCGGGTGGACGAGGTTCGTGCGGCGACACCTGCAGTGTGATCGTCGGGGCGCTCGCCGTCGGGGTGCTGGCCGGCTACGGCTTCGGGCACGCAGCCTTCATCTACAAGGATCTCACGGACGACACGCAGAGCGCGACGTACGCCGGCGGCGAGCTGGCTTACAACGCGGCCATGGGCGGCCTGATGACCGCCGGCCTGGTGATGAGCGTGCGCGAGAAGAAGGTGCGCAACTCGTTCATCTATGGTGGCCTCGGCGCGCTGCACCTGACGCTGGCGACGCACGGCGCGGTGGGCCTGTACAAGGCGCGCGACGAGCTCTCACCCATCAAGTGGCCATCGAACGACGTGCTGCCGTACCTCGGCGCGGTGGTCTATGTCGCGAACACGCTCACGTGGACGAGCCTGCTGCCGCACCAGCACAGCCGGAACTACGGCATTCTCGAGCTTTCGGTCAACGCGCCCATCACGATCGGCATGGGCTATCTGACCTATCGCTCGTTCGCGGATGACCCCGGCCCGAAGGGCGTCGCGCTCGGCGGCCTGACGTTGCTCTCGGGCGCGTTCGCCATCCACGGCCTGACGAAGATCATCGCCCCCGACCAGCCCAAGGGCATGGACCTCCTCCGCGATGTCATCCCCGTGGTCGTCACGGATGGCGTGAACCAGGGCCCGGGCATCGGCATCGTCGGAAGCTGGTAGCCTGCCGGTCGTGCGCTGGAGGAACTGGGGCCACACGGTCGCGACCGAGCCGCGCGAGTGGACCACGCCCTCCACCGAGGCCGAGGTCGTCGCGCTCGTCCAGCGGGCGCATGCGGAGGGCCAGCGGCTGCGTGTCGTCGGGGGCGGTCACTCGTGGTCGGCGATCGCGGCGCCCGAGGACATCGGCGTCTCGCTCGATCGCGTGACCGGCCTCGTCACCGTGGATCGCCCCGCCGGCCGCGTGACGGTGCGCGCAGGCATGCGGCTTCATGCGCTCCTGCACGCGCTCGATGTCCGCGGGCTGACCCTGCCCATCGTTGGCTCCATCGCCGCCCAGTCGCTCGCCGGAGCCATCGCCACGGGAACGCACGGCTCGTCGCTCCAGCACGGCAATCTGTCGAGCCTCGTCGAGGCCATGCGCCTCGTCGACGGTCGCGGCCGCCTCGTGACGCTCGCCCCCGGCGACCCGCGCCTCGATGGTGCGCGCGTTCACCTCGGCGCGCTCGGCGTAGTCACCGAGCTCGCGTTGCGGGTAGAGCCTACGTTCGCACTCGCGGAGACCGTCGAGCCCATTCCCGTCGAGCGCGTGGCCGAGGCGCTCCCTGCGATCGCGCGCAGCGCCGAGTACGTGAAGGTCTGGTGGCTGCCGCATACGCGCCAGGCCTTCGTGATCCGCTACGAGCGGACGCGCGACGCGCCCACGTCGGGGGTCTCGACGCGGCGCTTCGTCGACGAGACGGTCGTGCAGACGCTCGTGGTGCCCGGCGTGTTCTGGCTCTCGCGCATCCCCGGCGTGGGCGCGCGCGTGGCTCGCCTCATGGCGCGCACCATCATGCAGCCCCGGCGCGTCGGTCCCGCGGCCCTCATGCTCTCGACGCCCATGCCCGCGCGGCATCGCGAGACCGAAGCGGCGCTGCCGCTCGCCCACGCCGGCGAGGCCTTCGACCGGACCCGCCATGCCATCGATCGCGAGCGTCTCGTCGTGAACTTCCTCGTCGAGGCGCGCTTCGTCCGTGGCGATCGCGGCTGGCTGTCGCCCGCGCAGGGCGAGGATACGTGCCAGCTCGGCGCCTACTGCGCGGGTCCGACGACCGACGCGTACTTCGCCGCCTTCTGGCGCGCGCTGGCCGGGTTGCCGGCGCGTCCGCACTGGGGCAAGGAGCTCGCCCACACGCGCGCCGATGTCGAGGCCCGGTGGCCCGACGCGCATCGCTTCTTCGCGCTGCGCGACGCCCTCGATCCGGATCGCACCTTCGGCAGCGCGTTCCACACGCGCGTCCTGGGCGCGTGAGCATCATGCGGATCCTCGCGCTGCTCGTGCTCGGGATGGCCTGGGCCTGCTCGAAGCCGGAGCGGACCCCGGGGCCGCCGCCCGCGCGGGCCTTCTATTACTGGCGCACGACGTTCGCGCCGACCGCCGCCGAGACCGAGGCCCTGACCGCGTTGGGGGTCGCGACGCTCTACCTGCGGGTCTTCGACATCGACGAGTCGGGCGACGTGGCCGGGGGCCTGACGCTCGGCGAAGGCGCGACGGTGCCGCCGAACCTCGAGGTCATCCCCGTCGTGTTCGTGCGTCACGCCGCGTTCGAGCACGTCGCCCCCGAGGCGCTGGCGCAGCGCGTGTGGGACGAGACCGTCCGGCGCTATGCGCCTTTCGGTACGCCGCGCGCCCTGCAGTTCGACTGCGACTGGACCGATGGCACCCAGGGGCCCTTCTTCGCGTTTGTACGAGCCATCGAGGCGCGCGCCCCGGGACTCGCGACGAGCGCCACGATCCGGCTCCATCAGGTGAAGTACCGCGAGCGCACCGGTGTGCCGCCCGTCGAGCGCGGCATGTTGATGTTCTACAACATGGGCGACATCGGGCGCGGCGACGCCATCTACAACGCCGAGGCGGCGGCGCGGTACACCGAGCGGATCGCCGACTACCCGCTGCCGCTCGACGTCGCCCTGCCGCTGTGGGCGTGGACGGTGCACCTGCGCGACGGCGTGGTGCGTGGCCTGCTGCAGTCCGTCGATGCGTCGGACATGGCGCAAGACTTCCTCGCTCCGGCGGGCGCCGATCGGTGGGTCGCCACCCGCACTGCCTTCTTCCGCGGCGAGCTCCTCGCCGAGGGCGACCTCCTGGAGGTCGAGACGATCACACCGGAGGCGGCGCGCGCCGCCGCCCGGCAAGTTGCTCCACATCTGCGGCCCGAGAAGCGTACTGTGGCCCTGTTCGATCTCGCCGAGAGGAACCTCACCCGTCATGACGCCTCGACGCTCGCCGCTCTCTTCGACTCGGTTCGCTAGCCTGTTCCTCGCGCCGGCTCTGGCGCTGCTCGCGGTCGTCGCCGTGCACGGCGAACGCGCCGAGGCGTGCGGCTGGAGCGGACCGGAGATGTCCGACCTGACCACCTTCGATCCGGGGGTCGTCGGTGACGACCTGAACACGGGGCTGGAGTTCGAGCCGAGCGTGCAGGGCTACTGGGGCACGTGTGCGAGCTGCGCGAAGACGCCGATCGCGGATGACTGGACGACCTACCTCGCGGTGAACGGCGTCACGAAGGCGGACATCGAGGAGCTCGTCACGAAGGCGAGCGCTGCCGAGCTCGAGGTCATCGCTCAGCGCCTGGCGGGCGCGTCGGTGCCGATGCCTGCGGCCTACAGCACGAGCACGATCTGGAAGGCGAGCTCGACCGACAAGGCGAAGCTGGCGGGCGCGGCGAAGTACCTGTCGCTCGCGAAGTCGGTCGAGGAGTACACGCTGCCCGACGCGGCGGCCCTCGGCACGCCCCCACCGGCCACGCTCCTGGTGACGGCGCTCGCGGGAGGGAAAGCGTCGACGGGCGATGCATTCCTCGCGCAGCGCTACGCGTTCATGACCGTGCGCATCTACTTCTATCAGAAGGAGTGGAAGAAGCTGATCGCGTTCGCCGAGGCAACCAAGTCGCTCGCGGCCCCCTCCGCGGAGCTGCAGTGGCGGGCGCGCTGGTACCTGGCCGGGGCGCTGCGCAAGGCGGGCAAACGGGCCCTCGCGAACCTCGAGCTCGCGCGCATCGGGGCGAGCTATCCGCCCCTGGCGGGTGATGCGTCGCTCGACTTCAAGCCCGTCGAGGAGGCCGACTGGCGCGCCACGCTGAAGGCGGCGAAGACCACGGCCGAGAAGACCATGCTGTGGCGCCTCGTCGGTATCCAACACGATGGCCTCACGGCGATGAAGGAGATCAGGAAGCTCGATCCGGCGTCGGATCACCTCGCGGTGCTCATCGTGCGCGAGCTGGCGCGGGCCGAAGCGATGATGGATGACTGGAACAGCCAGGATCCCGACATCAAGCAGGCGCAGGCGAAGGCCTACCGGGAGCTCGAGGTGATCGCAGTCGCGGCGGCGAGCCAGGCGAAGATGAAGCGCCCGTGGGTGTACGCGCTCGTCGCCGGCCATCTGGCTGCTCGCCGCGGAGACCTCGCGAAGGCCCGGCCGCACCTCGAACGTGCCATGTCGCTCGCCGGCTCGAATGCGCGCGTCGCCAATCAGGTGCGCGCCAGCCTCTCGATCGGCATTGCCTTGAACTGGAAGATCACGCGCGAGAACGAGCAGGAGGTCGCCGCGGCGATGCTCGCGCTGACGAAGGACTACCCGCGGTATTCGGCGGTGCGCAACCTCGTCCGCGCGAGCCTCGCGAAGGCGTACGGCGCGGCCAAGCAGCGTGTCGAGGCGGAGCTGCTGCTGCCAGACTCGATCGATCCGTATGACGTGATGCCGCGCTCGTTCGGTCCCACGCCGTGGAGCAGCCAGCTCGTGAAGGATCTCCAGGCCAAGCGCGCCAAGCCGACGACCGAGTGGGACAAGTTCCTCGCCGACGGCGGCTACACCACCGACGAGCTCCAGCGTGAGCTCGCCTTGGCCTACGTCACCGAGGGCGACTACGCCGCCGCCGCCAAGGCCGCCTCCTGGCCGGGCGCGAAGGGAAAGCTCGGTACCGATCCCTTCGCGATCCGCATCAACGACTGCCACGACTGCGATCACCAGAAGCACGCGAAGGCGAAGTGGACGGCGCGGAGCACCATCGAGCGCATGCGCGACCTCGCCTCCACGGCGAAGGGCACCGGTGAGCCCGCCGCGGCCGCCGCCCTCGAGCTCGGCAACGCACTCTACAACCTCACCTGGTACGGCAACGCGCGCATGCTCCTCGCGGACACGCACCAGCAGACGAGACTGCCGACGGCCGCGCTCGCCATGTACAAGAAGGCGTTCGATCTCTCGTCGAAGCAGGAGCTGAAGGCGAAGGCGGCCTTCCTCGCGGCGAAGGCCGAGATCGCGCTGGCGCTCGAGGCGGCGAACCAGCCGGGCACGGACTACGAGAACTACGTCAGCATCGCGCCCGCGAAGACCTGGTACCCGATCTTCCAGCGGTACGCGAAGACGAAGTACCACAAGGAAGTGCTGAAGGAGTGTGGCTGGTACGCCGCCTGGGCTAGCGCTTCGAACCCGTGAAGCCCGTCAGGAACTTCACCTCGGCGCCGACGGCGAGCGTCATGTCGGCGCCGCTCGACATGTCCTTGAACAAGCAGCCGCCTGCGTAACCGATCGTCACGAGGCCAGCCTCCATCTCGGTGGCCTCCCAGTCCGCGCCCTTCACCCCCGACGTCACGAGCTCGGCATCGGCAACGGAGTAGCCGAGCAGCGCGCAGTTGATACCGTTCGTGACGATGCCGGCGCCGAGGAACAGGCGGAACGTCTCGCCCGTCTCGCCGATGACGCCGAAGGCTTCGTTCGTCGCGACGGTGACATCGCCATCACACACGAGATCGCAGTTCGGGTTCGTGGTGCCCGTGCCGCACGAGCCACGCTCCGGCTCCATCAGGTCGCCGTCGCATTGCGCGGCCGGCAGGTTCACGATCATCTGGTGCTGCCGGTTGATGTCGCGCTGCTCGATCACCACCTGGCGCGGCCACGCTTCGCTCGGGCACAAGATCTCCGGCCGACCGCAGTCGAGGTCGAACGTGTACGACGCGCCCGCGTGATCGATCGTGACCTCGCCACCGTTCGGGCCGAGCGTCGACGTGTAGAGCTGGCCGCCGAGCTTCACCTCGACGTCGATCGCATCGTCGTAGGCGATATTCCACGAGCCGGTCACGTCTGGCGCCGGCGAGGTGGACCCCGCCGCGCAGCCGTCGCCCTGCGCACCCATGACGAACGGAAGACCCAACACCAGGAGCGCCTGCTTCATCATGAGGCGGCAAGCTTCAAGCACCGCGCCACTCGCAACGCAGCGATTCCCCATCCGAGGCTGTCGGGGAACGCACCGTGGACGAGCGTTCACGCCCCGTGATGTAGGCAAAGGTCGCCGATGATCTGGGCGACCTTCTCGGGCTCTTCCTGCTGCACCCAGTGCCCCGCATCGACGAGGTGATGGATGTCGGTGCGATCGGCGCCGTAGTCGTCGGCGTGCTGCGGCCCGATGAACGGATCGAGATCGCCCCAGATCACGCGCGTCGGGATGTTGGCGACCCCCGCCCGCAAGCGGACATCCCAGCCTCCGAACACCTGCGGATCCATCGCGCGGTACCAGCGCAGCACGGCGGCCTTCGAGCGCGGCGTGATCTCGTCGTATGCCGCCTCGGCGTACGCCTTCGGGATGCGCGGCGAGCCCCGCTTCAGCTCGCGCAGGAAGAGCGGCTTGTTCATGATCTTCAGCGATGCCTCGCCGAGCCACTTCGTGCGCCACACGCGGGCCCAGAAGTGCCAGCGGTAGGTCGGCGAGAAGATCGTGTTGAGGATCGTCAGCGTGCGAATCCGCGCCGGGTACTCCGCGGCAAAGGCGAGGCCATACGGGCCGCCGACGTCGTGCACCACGAGGTCGAGCTTCTCGAGCCCGAGCGCGTCGCATAGCTCGCGAACCCACTTCGACTGGTCGACGAGCGAGACGCCCTGGTCGTTGTCGGTCTTGCCGAAGCCGGGCAGGTCGGGCGCGATGCACCGGAGTTGCAGCGCGAGGCGATTACAGACCGGCTCCCAGACCGAATGCGTGTCGGGATTGCCGTGGAGAAACAGCACGGGCCGTCCGCCCTCCGGCCCCATCTCCGCCACGAAGGTGTCGATACTGCCGGCACGGACGCGCCGGGTGCGGGGAAAGGCCATGTCGGCCCAGGGTATCAGAGCGCGCGATCCATGGTTTTATCGCCGCCGATGAAGCGCGGGAACGCGACGCTCTCCGGGTACGGCACGACCATCTTCGAGGCCATGAGCGCCCTCGCCCGCGAGCACCAGGCCGTGAACCTCGGCCAGGGCTTCCCCGACGACAAGGGCACGCTCACCCTGCGCCAGGCCGCCGCCGCGTATGTCGTCGAGGGGCACAACCAGTACCCACCGATGATGGGCATGCCCGCGCTACGCCAGGCGGTCTCCGCGCATGCGGCGCGGTGCTACGACCTGACCGTCGACTGGCAGACGGAGGTCCTCATCACGTCGGGCGCGACCGAGGCGCTACTCGACTGCTTCCTGGGCCTGCTCGAGGTAGGCGACGAGGTGGTGCTGCTCGAGCCGGCGTACGACACGTACGCGCCCGTGATTCGCCGCCTCGGGGCGATTCCTCGCGCCGTCCGCCTCGTTCCGCCCTCATGGGCGCTGCCGATCGACGAGCTCCGTGCGGCCTTCTCCGCGAAGACGAAGCTGCTCGTGCTCAACAGCCCGATGAATCCGACGGGCAAGGTCTTCACGCGTGACGAGCTCGCCGTGCTCGCCAAGCTCTGCATCGATCACGACGCGTTCGCCGTCTGCGACGAGGTCTACGAGCACCTGACGTTCGGGCCCTCGCACATCCCGCTCGCGACGCTGCCGGGCATGCGCGAGCGCACCGCGCGCATCGGCTCCGCGGGGAAGACGTTCTCGATCACCGGCTGGAAGGTCGGCTACATCACCGCGCCCTCCGCGATGCTCCAGCCGATCACGAAGGCACACCAGTTCGCGACGTTCACCACGCCGCCGAACCTGCAGCACGCGGTCGCGCTGGGCCTCGGCTTCGAGAAGGCGTTCTTCGATGCGCTCGGTGATCCCCTCGCGCGCAGCCGCGATCGGTTGCGCACGGGCCTCGAGCGTCTCGGAATCCCCACACTCCCTTGCGACGGCACGTACTTCCTCGTGCTCGACATCGCGAAGTGGCAGCAGCCCGGCGAGGACGACATCGCGTTCTGCAAGCGCCTCGTGCTGGAGGCGGGCGTCGTGTTGATCCCGATGAGCGCGTTCTACGAGTCCAACGCGCCGACGAACCTGGTCCGCGCGTGCTTCTGCAAGGCCGACGCGACCCTCGACGCCGCCCTCGAGCGGCTAGCGCCGTTCGTGACAGCCGGCTAGTCGAGGCGCCACCCCCGGACAAGCCCCCGGACAGACAGGGGGGAGCCGGGGCATGCGCGGTGCACAGGACGCGCGCGTGCGTAGATCGATGTTCCTCCTGGCCCTGGCCGCCTGTAGCGCCGCCGAGGACGCCGATCCGGCCCCCTGGAACGACGGCAAGGCCGACGGCTTCGCGGACGCCCGCTCCATCGAGGTGCTCCTGACCGAGCCGTACTGCGATGTCTGCACGGCGGACGACAAGGCGGCCCTGGCCGCGAGCAGCACGATCACCCAGAAGCTGATCGCGCTCATCGACGGCGCGCACACGTCGATCGACATCGCGAACTACACGTTCAGCGTGCGCTCGATCGAGGAAGCAATCGAACGCGCGAAGGCCCGCGGCATCGCCGTCCGCGTCGCGATGGACAAGGGCCAGGAGACGGGCGACACCGTCGCCACGCGCCTCCGCGAGGCTGGCATCGACGTGAGGTTCGTGGCCGGCGGGGGCGAGCCCGCGGGCCTGCAGCACGCGAAGTACATGCTCGTCGACGGGCTGACGCTCGCGACGGGCAGCAACAACTGGTCATCCACGGGCACGACCATCAACGAGGAGAGCACGCTCGTCATCGGCGCCACCGAGGGCGATCCGTTGCCGGCCGCGTACGCCTGTCACTTCGAGGCGATCTGGGCCGCGAATCCGACCGGTGCCGGCGCGTGCTCGACGGACGAGGTCAAGTTCTCGCCGAGTAGCGCCCCGATCGCGATGCTGAAGGACGAGCTGCGACGCGCGACGACGTCGATCGACGTGCTCATGCACCACCTCGTCTTCGATGACCTCCAGAAGGAGCTCGCGAAGGCGGCCGAGCGCGGCGTGCGGGTGCGCGTGATCGCGAACGCGGTGGATCGCGCCGAGTATCAGGGCCCGCAGTGGACCCGCCTCCTCGCCGCCGGCGGCGAGATTCGCTTCAAGCAGACGAACTCCGAGCTGTTCCAGCTCATGCATCACAAGCTCGCGATCGTCGACGATCGCGTCGTGCTCTTCGGCTCCGGCAACTGGTCGGGCAGCGCGTTCTTCAAGAACTTCGAGAACTACGTGCGCTTCCGCGACCCGCGCGTCGCGCGCCCCTACCGCGATCTCTACGCGCGGCTCTGGACGTGGTCGCTCTCGGGCGCCTCCCTCGATGCGGGCCTCACCGCGGCCCAGCAGCACGCGGCCGGAACGCAGGTCTACTTCGGCAACCTCCACGCGCACGTCGCGGCCTCGCAGAACGGTATCGCCCTCGACGACGGCCACGCGCAGCGCCGCCGCTCGATGTCCTACT
>JALHPV010000013.1 GCA_022842285.1 Kofleriaceae bacterium | reverse complement strand
GGATGCTGTGGCCGATGATCATCCTCGCGACGATGGCGGCGATCATCGCGTCGCAGGCGCTGATCTCGGGCGTGTTCTCGCTCACGCAACAGGCCATGCAACTCGGTTTCTGGCCGCGCGTGACCATCGTCCATACGTCGGAGCGCGCCCGGGGACAGATCTACATCCCCGAGATGAACTGGCTGATGATGGCGGGCTGCATCGCCGTCACGCTTCAGTTCCGCTCCTCGACGGGGCTCGCCGCCGCTTACGGCATCGCCGTGACCGGCACGATGGCGATCACCACCTACCTGTTCTACGTCGTCGCCCGGGTGCGATGGGACTGGCCGCAGACGAAGGCCCTGGCATTCCTGATCCCGTTCCTCGCCATCGACTTCGCCTTCTTCGGCGCGAACGCGGCCAAGATCCTCGACGGTGGCTGGTTCCCCCTGGCGGTCGGCGTCATCGTGTTCGTCGTGATGACCACCTGGTGGCGCGGCCGCCGCGAGCTATCGGCGCTGATGGACCAGGGCTCGATCCCCGACGACATCTTCATGGCCGATCTGGAAGCGATGAAGCCCGCGCGCGTGAAGGGCACGGCGGTCTTCATGACGTCGAACCCCGAGGGCATTCCGAACGTGCTGATGCACCACCTGAAGCACAACCAGGTGCTGCACCCCCAGGTGGTGCTGTTCTCGATTCACACCGAGAACGAGCCGAAGGTCGACCTCGCGTCGAACGTCACCGTCACCGAGCTCGGCCACGGCTTCTTCCGGGTCCTGGCGCGGGTGGGCTTCATGCAGGACCCCGATGTGCCCCTCCTCCTCTCGTATGCGAAGGGCATCGACACGACGCCGATGACCACGACGTATTACCTCGGACGTCAGACGCTCATCACGGTCGGCAAGGTGCGCATGGCGAAGTGGCGCAAGCTCCTGTTCGCGTTCCTGGCCCGCAACGCCCGCCCGCCGAGCGCCTTCTTCAACCTCCCGCCCAACCGCGTGGTCGAGCTCGGCGTCCAGATCGAGCTCTAGTCTTGATCCCGCCTTTACGCGGCCTTGATGCGAGGTGCGGCATCGTTGGAACGCGATGAGCGAGGAGGACATTCGAACGGAGGAGCGCCTCGTATACGGCGTGATCGCCATCGTCAGCGCGCCCGTGCTTCTGGACGTGACCATCGCGCGCAGCCCCTTCGACGGGGGCAGCACGCTCACGCTCCTCCTCTTTGCCGCGGCGCTCATCGGCCTCGTCGTGTCGCTCCGCCGCCCCCAGCGCCGGTTGCCGCGCGCCCACGTGCGCCCCGACAACCGGACGTGATACGCCGGAGCGTATGGGCAGCGACGATGCGCGCGCCGACCGGCCCGATGTGGCTGCCCTGCTCGCGCACGAAGCACGCACCCACCAGATGATCGCGCCGCTCGACAGCGCGCCGACGCCGGCGCGGGCGCGCGCCACTGCGGACAAGGCGGCGGCGTCGAGCTACGTCTGGGCCGTCGCCGCCATCGCGATCGTCACGGCCGCGGGCCTGGCCTTGCATCCGGTCGCCACGCAGGCGGACATGACGATGCTGTACTTGATCGCGATCGCGATCGCCTCGCTCGCCGGACTCGGACCGGCGCTCGTGGCCTCGACGCTCGCCGTGGCCGCGTTCGACTTCTGCTTCGTGGAGCCGCGATTCACCTTCGCCGTGACCCATGCGCGCTCGCTGCTTACCTTCGCGGTGATGTTCGCGGCCGGGCTCGTGATCAGCACGCTCACCACGCGGCTCCGCGGCCAGGAGCGCGATGCGATCATTCGCGAACGCAACACCGCCGCCTTGCTCGCCTTCACGCGCGACATCGCCGCCGCCACTACGACCGGGGATGTCGCGGCCGTCACCGTGCGGCACCTCGAGAGCGTGTTCCCCGTCGCCGCGTCCGTGCTCGTCCCCGAGCACGGCTCGCTCGTCGCCGCTGCCGGGCTCATGCCGCTCGCGAGCCAGGAGGAGGCGGTGGTGCGCTGGGCCTTCGATCACGGCGAAGCGGCGGGGCTCGGCACCGGCACCCTTCCGGGGGCGCGCGTGCTCGCGGTTCCCCTCGCCGCAGGTGAGTCCACCGTCGGCGTCATCGCCGTGCAAGGGCGCGAGGATCCGCGACGCCGGGGCGGAGCGTCGCTGCCGGTGCTCGAGTCCTTCGCGCGGCAGTCAGGCCTGGCTCTCGGTCGAGTCGCGGCCGCCGACGCGGCGCGCGAGTCGGCTCTGCACGCGCACACCGAGGAGCTGCGGAGCTCGTTGCTGTCCGCGGTCTCGCACGATCTGCGTACGCCCCTCGCCGTCATCACCGGCGCCGCGACCACCCTGCGCGACACCTCGGCGACGCTCTCGCCGGAGACGCGGGCCGAGCTGTTGACGTCCATCGTCGACGACGCCCGCCGGCTCGAGCGCATCCTCGGCAACCTCTTGCAACTCACGCGCGTCGAGAGCGGCCTCGTCCCTCACCGGGAGCTGGTCCCCGTCGAGGAGCTCGTCGGTGCCGCCCTCACCCGCCTCGAGACGCAGCTCGGTGACCAGCAAGTCGTGCTCGCCATCCCGAGCGAGCTCTCCGTGAACGTCGATCCGGTACTGTTCGAACAGGTGCTCATCAACCTTCTCGAGAACGCGATGAAGCATGGGGCCCCGCCGTTCGAGCTGCGGGCCCGCGCCGAGGGCCCGCGCGTCCAGCTGGAGGTTCGCGACCACGGCGCAGGCGTGCCCCCCGGCCGCGAGGCGCGCCTGTTCGACAAGTTCGAGCGGGCCTCGACGGCCCCCGGCGCCGGCCTCGGGCTCGCGGTGGTGCGCGCGATCATCGAGGCCCACGGCGGCACGGTGGCCTTCATCCCGCCACCCGACGGTGGACCGGGCGCCTGCGTGCGCGTGGAGCTGCCATGACGATTGGCTCGACCATCCTCGTCGTCGACGACGACGCGCAGCTCCGCAAGTTCCTCCGCACCGTCATCACCGGGCACGGCTACGCGATCGCGGAGGCGGGCACGGTCGCCGAGGCGATCAGCACGATCGCGCGCCTGCACCCGAGCGCGGTGCTGCTCGACCTCGGCCTGCCGGACGGCGATGGCCTCGCGGTCCTGCGCGCCATCCCCGCCGAGAACCGGCCGTCGATCATCGTCCTCTCTGCGCGTGGTCAGGAAGGCGACAAGGTCGCGGCTCTCGATGCCGGTGCTGACGACTACCTGACGAAGCCCTTCGGTGCCGGCGAGCTGCTCGCGCGCATCCGCGTGGCGCTGCGGCACCGGGCCGGTCCGGCGGTCGACGAGATCATCGCGGTGGGTGCGATCCGCATCGACCAGCCCCGCCATGCGGTGACCGTCGAGGGGCGAGAGGTCCACCTGACCCCCATCGAGTTCAAGCTCCTCGTCGAGCTCGCGCGCCAGCCCGGCCGCGTCCTGACGCACCGCCAGCTCCTCGTCGCGGTGTGGGGGCCGAACGCGGTCGAGCAGAACCACTACCTGCGCGTCCACATGGGCGCCCTGCGCAAGAAGATCGAGGCGGATCCTGCGCGCCCCCACTGGCTGCTCACCGAAGCCGGCGTCGGCTACCGCTTTCGCGAGCCCTGACCGTGTAAATTCGAACCGTGGGGCATGGGGGCCTTTGGCGCGCGGTGGTCACCGGAGCCGGTTCGGGTCTGGGAGCGGCGCTGTGCGACGAGATCGTGGCCCGCGGGGGGGCGGTCATCGCCGCCGACATCAACCTCGACGCGGCCCGAGCCACCGCGGCGCGGCTCGGCGAGCGCGCGCATGCGGTCCAGTGTGACGTCACGGATCTCGCCGCTGTCGAGCGGCTGGCCGACGCGGCCGAGGCCACACTCGGCGGTGTCGACCTCGTCGTGAACAACGCCGGCGTGGCGGTGGTGGGCCAGGTCGGCGCGGTCCCGATGGCCGACTGGAAGTGGTGCATCGACGTGAACGTCTACGGCGTGATTCACGGCTGCCACGTGTTCACGCCCCGGCTGCGGGCGCAGCGCCACGGTCACATCCTGAATGTCGCGTCGGCGGCGGGCCTCATCGCGATGCCGCAGATGGCGCCCTACAACCTGACGAAGGCGGCCGTCGTCGCCCTCTCGGAGACGATGTACGCCGATCTCGCGGGCGACGGCGTGGGCGTCAGCGTGCTCTGCCCGAGCTTCTTCCCGACGAATCTCACGAAGTCACCGCGCACCTCGACGGACGGCAAGCTGCACCAGGCGGCCATGCGGCTCGTCGCCAAGGGTGGCGCGACGGCGCAGGACGTGGCGCGCGCGGCCCTCGATGGCTGCGCGGCGGGCACGCTGCACATCACGCCGATGCTCGATGTCACGTGGGGCTGGCGCCTCAAGCGAGCCGCGCCGCAAGCCTTCCAGCGCCTCGCCCGTCGGCTCGCCAAGCGCATGATCGGCTAGCCATGGCGCACAAGGTCCACGCCGGATACACGGTGCTCGCGCCCATCCGGCCGGGCCATGCGGACGCGGTGAGCGCGCTTCTCCGCACCTTCCGAGCCACCCCGAGGCGGCTCCCGTTCGTCGACGTGCCGAGCCTGCACTTCGCGACGGGCACGGTGCTCCCCGCGACATCGTGGGGGACGGAGCCCCTGCCGGCGACACTCATGGTCGCGACGAGCTTCTGTGGTCCCGACGACGTGCACGTGGACGAGCTCGTTCGTGTCGCGGGCTCCGGGCTGCGCGAGCTGTTCGCGCATTGCCAGGGCTTCGCGCCCGACGCCTCGGATGTGGACCTCGCCGAGTTCCTCGCCCGGCATCGCCAGTGGGAGACGTTCTATTCGGGCATGCACGACCTGACGCGCGCTGACGTGCTGGCCCACGACAAGCTCCGCACGGAGATCGAGGACTTCATCGACCGCGCGCAGCGGGACGACGAGCTCCCCTCGACGCCGACGGCGATCCATGCCGCGATCCGGGCGTTCGTCGGGAGCCGGGCCGACCTCCGGTGGGCGCTCGTCCCCGACCGTCGCCCCGCGAGCGCCTTCTGGGCGCGGCACCGGCGGACGATCCGCCTCGCGACGCTGCTCGTGCCCTATCTCGCCGGGCTCGTCGTGGGGACGGCCATGCTTCCCTTCGGCACGTGGCCAGCGCTCGAGGTCGCGGTCGGGCTGGGTTGGCTCGGGCTCTTCGCCTTCGTGGCGGTGCTCGTAGTCGCGCTCGCCGGTGTCTTCGAGGCGGAGCGGCGCCAGACCTTCGTCGCCGGGCGACCACCCGACGAGTACGCCCGCGCGCTCGCGGCCTCGCAGTGCAATCCCGTCATCAACGAGATGACGGCGTCCGCGCCCCTCAAAGAGGGCGACACGCGACCGTTCGTCCTGACGCTCGCCCTCTGGATCATCGCGCGCGCCGCCGAAGGGCTGCCCATCTACGGTTCGCTCAATATCCCCACGGTCGCGACGGCGCGGTGGGTCCCCGTCGATCGGAGTCGCCGCCTCGTGTTCATCTCCAACTTCACGAACGCGGCCGAGCCGTACGTGCGCGACTTCGTCGACAACAGCGCGCAGGCCGTCAACATCAACCTGACCTTCGGGTGGGGCTACGGGTATCCCAAGACGCGCGGCATCATCCTCGACGGCGCGATCGCCGACCCCAACGGCTTCATCAACGTCGTGAACACGAACCAGCAGGTCACCGAGCTGTGGTTCTGCCCGTACGCCCACCTGAGCGTGGACAACATCAATCGCAGTCGCGAGATTCGCAACGGCATCGCGGTTGCCACTCCCGGCGAGAAGGAGGCCTCGCAGTGGCTGACGCTCCTGTAGTCCTCGACCGGGCCGACATGCAGGGGCTCATCGTGCGCGGGTACGGTGGGCTCCCGTGCGCGCAGTTTCATCTCCTGCGCATCACGGATCGGGCGGCGGCCCGGCGGTACCTGCGCACGCTCGAGGTCACCCCCGCCGAGAAGCCGGCGAGTGCACGCGAGGTCGCGCTTCACGTGGCGTTGACCGCGGACGGCCTGCGCGAGCTGCAGCTCCCCGCCGAGGTGCTGGCCACGTTCTCGCGCGAGTTCCTCGAGGGCATGGACGAGCCGTCGCGCTCGACGTCCCTGGGAGACGATCTCGAGAACGCCCCCGAGAAGTGGCGATGGGGCCATGCGGAGCGACCGCACGTGATGCTCATGGTCTACGCGGTCAGCGACCGCCGCCTCGAGGCCGAGCTCCGCCGCCAGGAGGCCGCGTACGGCGCGGGCTTGCGCTTGATCGAGAACGGCCGGCAGGAGACCCGGCAGATTCCCGATCAGAAGGAGCACTTCGGGTTCCGCGACGGCATCTCGACGCCCCCCGTCGCGGAGTTCGGCAAGCGCGATGGCAACGAGTTCTGGACCACGCCGATCGCACCGGGCGAGTTCGTCCTCGGCTATCTCAACGAGCACAAGACGTACAGCGAGAGCCCGACCGTTCCGCTCTCCGCGCCTGGGGCCGCGGACCTGCCGCCCACCGTCGAGAACGTGTCCTATCCCGCGCACCCCGCTGCCGATCTCGGCAAGAACGGCACATACCTCGTGGTGCGCGAGCTCGAACAGGACGTGCCCGGATTCTGGCGCTACATGGCCGAGAAGTCGCGGGAGGGCGGCGTCGCGCCGATCACGCTCGCCGCGAAGATGGTGGGGCGCTGGCCGAACGGGGCACCGCTGGTCACCCATCCCGACGGCAGCACCGCGCAGAGCAGCAACGAGAACGCGTTCCGCTACGCCCACGAGGACCCGGACGGCCTCGCCTGCCCGATCGGATCGCACATCCGGCGCGCGAGCCCCCGCGACCAGCTGGGCGCAGGCCGCTCGGAGGAGCAATCGGAGCAGATGGTTCGCAAGCACCAGATGCTGCGGCGGGCGCGCACGTTCGGCCATCGCTACGACCCGTCCATGGATCCCCGGGAGATGCTCGCGAAGGCGGTGCCGACGGAGGACGAGCGCCGCGGCCTCCACTTCATCTGCCTCGTCAGTCACATCGGTCGCCAGTTCGAGTTCGTCCAGCGGGCGTGGATCCAGTCGCCGGTGTTCGGCACGCTCTACAAGGACGGTGACCCGGTCATCGGCGGCCGCCGCAAGTACCCCGACCCGAACATCAATGACGAGTTCACCTGCCCGGCGCGGCCGGTGCGCAGGAAGTACAAGCACCTGCCGCAGTTCACGACCCTCGTCGGGGGTGGCTATTTCTTCCTCCCGGGCCTGGCGGCCTTGCAGTACATCGCCCGCGAGCACGGAGCGTGAGGCGGCGCGCGACGGCGAGCCCCGAGGGCTTCCTCGGCACCGAGCGGTTCAAGGTGGTGCGACGCATCGGGGCCGGCGGCATGGGCGTCGTGTACGAGGCGCTCGACACGGAGAAGAACGCCCACGTCGCGCTGAAGACGCTGCGCACGCGCGACGGCGAGAGCGTGCTGCGCATGAAGCAGGAGTTCCGCACGCTGCAGGACATCCAGCATCCGAACCTCGTCAACCTCGGCGAGCTCATCGAGGAGGACGGGGTCTGGTTCTTCACGATGGAGCTGATCCGCGGCGTCGACTTCCTGAAGTACGTGCGCCCGCGCTGGTCGGATCCGGACGCCGTCTCGCCGATCGCCGACACGGGCGCGCCCTTGCTCCACACCGCGCCCTTGCCGAGCTTCGCGACGGTCCAGCTCATGAACGCGAGCAAGGAGCGCGCGCAGGAAGCGCGGGCCCAGGGCGGCGCACCGCGCGATGCGGAGCTGGTCTTCGACGAGGCGCGCCTGCGGACAGCGATGGCCCAGCTCGTGCGGGGGCTCCTCGCCTTGCATGGCGCCGGCAAGATTCACCGCGACGTGAAGCCGTCGAACATCATGGTCACCGACGACGACCGCGTGGTGATCCTCGACTTCGGCCTCGCCACCAACTTCGATCGCAGCACCGGCGAGAGCGACAGCGACTCGAGTGTCGTCGGGACCGCGCTCTACATGGCGCCGGAGCAAGCCCTCGGTGGGCGCGTGGGGCCCGAGGCCGACTGGTACAGCGTGGGCGTGGTCCTGTACGAAGCGCTCGTCGGCGTGCCGCCGTACATCGGCCCGAACCTCCAGGTCCTGATGGACAAGCAGCGCGTCGCGCCGTCGTCGCCGTCGACCACCTGGAACGGAATGCCCGCGGACCTCGACGAGCTGGCCATGGAGCTCCTGCGCTTCGACCCCACGCAGCGGCCGTCGGGCCGCGCCATCCAGCGCCGCCTCGGCATCGCCGCCGATGCGATGGCCGAGCCCATCTCGACGCGATCCCAGAGCTCGCCGTTCATCGGCCGCGAGCAGGAGCTCGAGACGCTCGCGAGCGCCTTCGCCGCCGTGCAGGACCGGCAGCAGGTCACGGTCTACCTGCACGGCGAGTCCGGAATCGGCAAGAGCGCCCTCGTCCGAGCATTCACGCGGCGCTTCACGATGGACGACCAGGTCGTCGTGCTCGCCGGCCGCTGCTACGAGCGCGAGGCCGTGCCGTACAAGGCGGTGGACGGCATCATCGACGAGCTCGCGAACTACGTGCAGCGTCTGCCCGAGGCCTTCGCAGCCGCGCTCACGCCGCAGTGGGCGGATCTGCTCCTGCAGGTGTTCCCCGTGCTCTCGCGCGTCCACGTGTTCGCGAACACGCCGCGCCGCCCGGTGCGCGATGCGCAGGAGCAGCGTGCGCGCCTGTTCTCCGCGCTGCGCGAGCTCCTGGCGCGCCTCTGTGACCGCCGCACGGTGATTGTCGCCATCGACGACCTCCAGTGGGCCGACGCCGATAGCCTGGCGCTGCTCTCCGAGCTCTTGCGGCCACCCGATGCGCCGCCGTTCCTCTTCCTCGCGAGCTGGCGCGAGGCGGGCGAGGATCCGAGTGGGATCCGCGCGCGCCTCGAGAACCTGCCCGGCGAGATCCGCCAGATCGCGGTCCAGCCGCTGCCCACGGCGCAGACGACGGAGCTGGCCAAGGTCCTGCTCGCCCGCAGCGGCGTCTCGCCGAATCGTGCGCTCGAGATCGCCCGCGAGGCGAACGGCCACCCGCTGTTCGTCGACGAGCTCGTTCGCTACACGGCCGTCCGGGACCGCGACGCCGCACCGATCCAGCACTTCTCGCTGGTCGAGGCGCTCGGCAATCGTCTCGCGAAGCTCGAGGCCGGGCCCATGCGTGTCCTCGAGCTCCTCGCGATCGCCGGCGCCCCACTCGACCAGGAGACGTGCTCGCATGCCGCGGGCATCGCGGTCGGTAGCTTCACGCAGGTAGCGGCCCAGCTCCGCACGCAGAACTTCGCGCGCACGACGGGAGTGCGGAAGCTCGATCGCATCGAGCCCTACCACGACCGCGTCCGCGACACGGTGTTGTCGGGGCTCGACACCGGTCGCCGCAAGCAGCTGCACGGTGACCTCGCGCGAGCGCTCGACGCGAGTGGCCGCGCGGATCATGAGGCGCTCGCCGTCCACCACGCCGGCGCGGGTCACCACGAGGAGGCCGCGGCCCACGCCGCCGAGGCTGCGGCCTCCGCGACGAAGATCTTCGCGTTCGACCGCGCCGCCCGCCTCTACCAGATGGCGATCGAGCTCGCGCCGCCCGGGCCGAAGGTGCGCGAGATCCAGGTCGCGCTCGGCGCCGTGCTCGCCAAGGCGGGCCGCGGCGGTGAGGCGGGGCGCGCCTTGCTCGCGGCGGCGGTCGGGGCGCCGGTCGCCGAAGCACTGGATCTCCGGGCGCGCGCGGTGCAGGCGCTGCTTCATGCGGGCCAGCTCGAGCAGGGCATCGCCGAGCTGCGTGCGGTGCTCGCCACGCAGGGGGTCGCGTATCCCGAGACCTCGCGCAAGGCCCTGCTCTCGATCGTCGCGCAGCGCGCCTTGCTCTCCGTGCGCGGCCTCGGCTTCAAGGAGCGCGATGCCACGGAGGTCCCGCAGAGTCAGCTCGCGCAGATCGACGTGCAGTACTACGCCGCCACCACCCTCGCGCCCATCGACAACATCCGCGGCCACTCGTTCCAGGTCCGCGGCTTCCGGCTCGCGCTCCGCGCCGGCGAGCGCTATCGCATCGCCCGCTCCCTCGTGACCGAGGCGGGCTATCTCGCCCTCGGCGGCGGCCGCTCGATCGCGAAGGGCGATGCCCTGCTGGCCACGGCCGAGGAGCTCGGGTCACGCGTGGAGAATCCGCACCTGCGCTCGCTCCTCGTCGCGGGGCGCGCCACCGCCGCGTTCCTCAAGGGCCAGTACGCCCTGAGCATCGACAGGGCGCACGAAGCGCTCGCGACCGCGCAGAAGCACGGCATGAGCGAGTTCGCGGAAGTGAACCTCATGTACCAGTGGATCGGAGAGGCGTTGCACTGGGTCGGGCGGTTCCCCGAGCTCGAGGAGTTCCTGATGCGCTCGATTCGCGACGGGGAGGAGCGTGGCAACCACTACCTCTCGACGACGCTCCGCACGGCCGCCCTCCCCTTCGTGCGCCTCGCCGCCGATGATTCGCTCGCGGCCCGCCAGGAGGTCAAGACCGCCCTCGAGCGCTGGACGCCGCAGCGCTTTCACGTCCAGCACATGTACGCCCTCCGCGCCGAGGCCCAGATCGACGTCTACGAGGGCAACGGTCGCGGCGCCCTCGACCGGCTGGCGCGCGAATGGAAGGAGGCCTCCCAGTCGCTGGTGCTGCGGATCTCGTATGCCCGCACGATCCTGCTGGATGTTCGCGCCCGGGCCGCGCTGCGTGCTGCGGTCGGCGCCGCGGACCAGGCCGCGCTGCTCGCGGCGGCTCTCGCCGACGCCCGGACGATCGCGGGTGACAAGCGGTCGTGGTCCGCCCCGCTCGCCACGCTCATCCATGCCTGCGTCGCGGCGGTTCGCGGTGACAAGGCGACCGCCACCGCTCGCTTCGCAGAGGCGGCGACCGGCTTCGATGCCGCGTCCATGGCCCTCCACGCCGCTGCCGCCCGCCGCCGGTTGGCCGAACTCTCCGGGACTACCCCCGATGACACCTTCATGACGTCGCAGCACGTCGTCAGTCCCGAGCGCACGACCGCGATGCTCGCGCCGATCTGATTCGTCGTCTGCTCCGTCAATTGGCCGGAGCGTCCTCCGGTGTGTACGCAGGAGAACCCGCGGGGGGAGTGAGCACCAGCCGCCCCACGCCGAGCGCCACGACGGCCGCGATCACCGACCCGACGATGATCGCGAGCTTCGCGGTGTCGAGGAGGGGGCCGGGCGGGAACGCGAGCTGCGCGATGAACAGCGACATCGTGAAGCCGATCCCGCCGGAGATCCCGACGACGGCGGTCGCCTTCCCGATGCGAGCCCCGACGATCCGGTACGCGGCGAGGATGCCCAGGGGCTTGCCAAGGGCGAGGCCCAGCACGATTCCCAGGAACACGAACGCGGCATCCCCGGTGAGCGACGCGTGACCGAGCTCGATGCCCGCATTGGCGAGCGCGAACACCGGCATCACGAGGAAGGCGACCCACTGGTGCAGCGTGTGATGCAGACGCGGCATGGGCGGCAGCACGAGGCCCAGCACGACGCCGCCGATCACCACGCCGTGCAGCAGGATGTCGCCCGCGTAGAACACGGCGATGACGATGACCGCTCCGACATCGTCGATCACGGCCAGTGCCAGCAGGAGGATGCGCGCCGATGCGGGCACCCGATTGCCGAGCAAGGTCAGCACGCCGACCGCGAACGCGATGTCCGTCGCCATCGGCACGCCCCAGCCGCCGCTCCCGGCCCGGCCCACGTTCAGCGCCGCGTAGATGCCGGCGGGTACGAGCATGCCGCCGAGGGCGGTGGCGACCGGCGCGACCGCTTGCCGCGTAGTGCTCAGCTCCCCGTCGCGCATCTCCCGCCGCAGCTCCATGCCGACGACGAAGAAGAAGATTCCCATCGAGAGCTCGATGATGGTGTGCGCGGAGCTGCCACGGAGGACCGCGTAGCTCGCGGACCACGGCGAGTTGGCCCACCCCATCGCGACCGCGGCGGCGGCGATGAGCACGATGCCGGACGCGGCCTCGACCTGGAGGAAGCGCTGGAACGGACCGACGAGGCGGCGAACGATGGACTGCGAGGACACGACGACTCCGCCGCGGCGGCCCGACCGTCGGCAGGTCCTGCAGCGATCACCGCTGCACCCTTTGCGGCCCGACCTTAGCCTAGAACCAGGCCTTGTCGTCCACGAGGCGGACATCCACGAACGAAAGGAGCCGGCGGACACGCTCGGCCATGTCCGTGAACTCGGTGAGCGACGATGCCTCACCGAGCTTCGTCGCGAAGTTCATGACGCGCACGAGGTAGCTGAACAGATTGCCCTCCTCGTGCTGCAGGTGGTGCTTCTCGACGAACTCGAGGAAGCCGAGCTGCGACTCCTCGAGCTGCGCCCACGTGGTCTTCGGGCGCTTGCCGCCGTGGAGCTCGGGGTGCGGGACGACCTTCGAGAACTCCGCGAAGATCAGCTCCGTCTTCGTCGGCTCGCGCGGGTGCTCCTTCTCGTAGAGCGCCTCCACGTCCTCCCACGAGATCTGCGGGTTCTCGAGGCGAAGCTCGCGCAGCTTGGTGCGCATCCACTCGCGCTTCTCGTCCTCGAGCTTGCGATCGAGCTGGCGCTGGATGATGTCGTGATCGATCAGGTACTCGACCAGCTCGCGGAGCTCGATGTACTCGAGCTGGTGATTGAACAGGGCGTAGTAGATGAAGAGGCCGTCCATGCCCTGGAGCTGGTTGACCATCTCGCCGCGCACCTGCTTGCCGTGCTCGTCGATGACGCCCACCGCCTTGAGGTTCTCGACGAGCTGCGCGAGCACCTTGTGCATCCCGCGCTTCTCGCGGTCGTCGAGCTGCAGGTGCTCGATGACGGTCACGATATCGAGGCGCATCGAGGGGGGCAGCGAGGCCTCGGCCTCGGCCATGCGCGTGTCGGAGGCCGTCCCCGGCAGGGTCGCGACGGTCAGGTCCGGCAGGCCGATCGCGAGCACTTGCTCGGCGGTGATCTTGGTCTTGCTCTTCAGCTCCGCCGGCTCGCCCTTCACCAGGTCGGCGTGGATCTCGGGCGTCCAGACGATGTCGCCCTTGCGCTGCGCCTCGCTCCGGGCGCGGTTGTAGACGCCCTTCTTGACCTTGCTCTCGTCGTACGCGGGACGCTTGGCCGCATCCTTCAGCTCCTTCTTGAGATCGCTCACGACCTCCTCGGGAGCGAGCGTGATGGCGAGGCCGCGGTCGTCGAACTGCGGGCGCCCCGCGCGACCGGCCATCTGGTGATACTCGGCCGGCGTCACGAGGCGCGGCTCCTTCTTCACGAACTTCCGCAGCGAGGGGAACACCACCGTACGTGCCGGCAGGTTGATGCCCGCCGCGATCGTCTCCGTCGAGACGACGAACTTGATGAGCCGCTCGAGCGCGAGCTGCTCCACGAGCTGCTTGTAGCGCGGCAGGATGCCCGCGTGATGGATGCCGATGCCGTGCGAGAGCAGCGGCTTCAGCTCCTTCGCCACGCCGCTCGGCAACAGCGCCGCGTCACAGGCCGCCTCGACCTTCGCCTTCTCCTCGTCGGTGGTGAAGCGGCGGCAGGACTTCAAGAGGCGCGCGACCTCGAAGCACTGTTCGCGGCCGAACACGAACACGATCGCCGGCACGTCCCCCGTGTGGGCGAGCTCGCGCACGGTGTCGATCAGCATGTCCTCGCGGAACTCGTGAACGAGGGGCACCTTGCGCTCGCGCGACTCGACGAGCTGCATCGGCACCCGCCGCGTGAGCTCGACCCAGTGGCAGAAGCGCTCGGGGTGACCGACGGTCGCGGACAGGATCACGAGCTGGGTGCGCGGATCGAGACCGATGATCGACTGCTCCCAGACGTAGCCGCGCTCGGGGTCGTTGAAGTAGTGGCCCTCGTCCATCACCACGACCTCGGCGGGCGAGACGTGCTTGTCGGCGACGATGCGGTTCCAGAGGATCTCGGCGACCTCGACCTGGATCGGCGCCTCGCGGTTCACCTTGTAGTCGCCCGTCGCGAAGCCGACGTTGTGGTCGCCGAAGTCAGCGCAGAGCTCGCGGTACTTCTCCTCGGTGAGCGCGCGCAGGGGCGTGGTGTAGACCGCCCGCTGCCCCCGTCCGAGGGCCAGGTGCAGCGCCGCCTTCGCCAGCAGGGTCTTGCCGGTGCCGGTGGGCACCGTGATCAGGACGTTGTCGCCGGCGAAGATGCGGGTGAGCGCCTGCTCCTGGACCGGATACGGCTCGAGCCCCTTCGACCAGAAAAACTTCTCGTAGAACGAGAGCTCGAGCTCGCCGGCCGTGGGCACGGCCGCACTGTACCCCCAGAGGTCAGCGCGGACCCGCCGCCCGCTGCTGCATGTTTTTGACCTGCCAGATCACGTTGTCCCAGCGGACGTGCCACTTGCGGTTCGCGATCTCGGCGAGGAGCTGGTCGCCCTCGGCGGTGCGGCCGACGGTGATGAGCGCCTGGGCCTTGCGCATCCGCGGGGTCGGGTTCGTCTGGTCGAGGATGAGGGCCTGCTGCCAGAGGTCGATCGCCTCGGCCACGCGACCGCGCTGTTCGAACACCTCCGCGACCATCATGTAGTTCGCGCCGTCCATCGGGTCGCGCTCGATGATGGTGGAGAGCTGGCGCCACGCCTCGGCCGTCTCCCCCAGCGAGAGCAGCGCGTTGCCGACGAGGCCGTCGATCCGCGGGTTCGCGCTGTCGAGCTCGCGCCACGTTCTGGCCCAGCTCATCAGCTTGGCGATCGCATCGGTGCGCGCCTGGCCCGAGGCGGCCGTCGCGATCTGGCGAGCCTGCTCGATGATGGTCTGAAGCTCGCTCCGCAGCCACGTGAGGCTGAGGGTCTCGGACGGATCGGCCAGGCGGAAGGCCTCCTCGAGGTGGTGCAGCGAGTCCGCGGTGCGCGACTGGCGCTGTGCGATGGTGGCCGCCACGCGGTGGAGCGCGCTCGTCGGCGACCTGGCGAGGAGCGGCTGGACGAGGTTCTGCGCCCACTCGACCTGGCCCATCGAGACCCCGAGCTCGGCGAGCATCGCGAGCATCTCGGGGTCGTCAGCGGCGAGCGTCGCGGCCTTCGCGAGGATCAGCGAGACGTCACTCGCGTTCGCCTGCTGGGCGAGCGGCAGGATTGCGAGCACGTGCTCGAGGCTTCCGCCGGCGAGGACCTTGTCCTTCACCGTGTTCCAGATCATCTGCCAGCCCGCCGGACCGCGGCGCGACTGCTGGACGGCGTACTGATAGCCGGTGAGCTGGGGCGGCGCGGCGCGGAGGTCGAGGTCCGTCGCGAGCTGGAGGAGGCGCTCGGTCCCCGTCTCGTTGTCCCCGCGATACAGGAACGCCATCGCCGCCGCCGCCCGCGCCGTGTTCTTGTACGGGCCCACGGCAGCCGCGTCCCACGCCCGCGCGACCTCGATCGCCGGCGCGTTGTACTGGTTTGTCAGCATCGAGGCGCCGACGAGGCGGAAGTCGAGCGCGCGCGCTTCGATGCCGAGCAGGCGATCCGCGGCCGCCGTCCACTTCTGGTTGTACGCGAGCGCCGTCGCCTCCCGCAGCTGCCACAGGCCGCCGATCAGGCCCGAGGTCACCTCCGCCTTCGCGATCGACATGCCGCTGTCGCCGAAGCGCATCGCGCCGAGGTACACGCCCACCGGCGTGCGCGAGATGGCGGCGAGGAGCGGCGCGCGCTTGCCCTCCTCGAGCTGGAGGATGCCTCCACTCGCCAGCACCGCGTCGCCGAGCTCGACCCCGCCGTTCGCGGCGAGCAGCTCGATCGTGCTGCGCAGCTCGTAGGGTTGCCCGACCGCGGCGAGCGCGACCATGCGCTGGCGCTGCGCGTGGCGCCACTCGGCCGAGCCCACGGCGAGCTTCTTCACGGCCGCGTCCCAGTACGCGACGACATGGCCAGGGAGGCTCACCACCACGCCGGGGTTCGTCGAGCCATGGGCCCAGCTCGCCACGTCGCCGAGCGGCTGCCCGGAGAAGCCGACGTCGATCGCCTCACCGCTGGACGTGATGCCCGACAGCTGCGCGCCGCTCCACGTCGCCGTGAACAGCGCCCGCCCGTGACCGTCGCGGATGGCGACGAGGTGCGACTGGTCGTCGAACGCGAGGACGTACACGACCTGCTTCGCACCGCGGGTCATGCGCGAGAGCGTGACCTCGCGCGTCCCCTGCGCGCCCACCTCGAAGTAGCGGGCGTAGTGCGCGGGCTCCGCGATCCAGAGCGGGAAGTACGCGAACGCGAGCGCGATATCGTCCTCGGAGTAGGCGCGCGTCACGTCGAGACCGAGCTCGGCGTAGCGGCGCGTGAAGGTGGAGCCATCGTAGGACGCGGTCTCGCCGAGGCCCGTGCTCGTCGTGCGCTTCCACCCGAAGCGGCGCGCGCTGTCGACCGCGATCTCCCGATCTCCCCAGCGGTACACACCCGCCGGCAACGCGGCGCGCGCCGCCGCCAGGAGGCGCTGCGCCGCCGGGTCGATGGCATGCGCCTTCACCCCACCCTGGTCGACGATGTCCTGGCGCAGGAGGTCCGCCCCGTCGGTGACGAGGGCCGGCACGAAGGCCGTCAGATCATTGAAGCTGGCATCGTTGGGGTACGTGAGGCGGACGGCCTGGATGGTCTGTCCGTACACGTGAGCGTAGGACCGCTTGTTCTTCGCACGCCCCATGCTGCCCCCGGCGCCGAAGCTCGCGCTGCCGGTGCCGAAGCCCTGCGGGTCCCGCGCGCCCCCGACGAGCTCGTCCACCGAGATCCGGTCGGCCGCCTTGTCCGCGCCCGTCCAGTCGTCCCCAGTGTCCGGCTCCGCCGATGTCCGCTTCCGCACGACGTCGATCGTCTGCACATCCGCCTTGGTCTCGGTCGCCGCCGTCGCGGCCACCACTTCGCCCTGCGGCCTGGACGGCGCCGGGGCGGGCTCGCGGTCGGAATCACCGCTGCGGGGCGAATCCGTCAGCGGAACCACCGGCCCGGCCAGGTCGAAGGCCATCGCGTCGTCGACCCCGCCGCCACGACTGCGACGGGATTCGAACCGCTGGTTGTCGAAGGCGGCGTAGTCGTAGAAGAGCTGGAGCGGCGAGCGCGTCAGCTCGGCGTCGACGGCGACATCGACGGTCGGCACGAACGTCGTCGGGACGGGAATTGTCGCCGGCGCGGCGTAGGGCGCCCACGTGTCTCCCTCGCCCTTCTTGACGTTGTACTTGGCGTACATCGCGTCGTCCTCGAGGACGAGGAGGGACGTGTGGCGCGACAGGAGGAAGTACTCCTTGCCGAGCGCGACGACCTCCTGCCGGATCTTCTCGTTCCGCTCCGAGCGGACCTCCGCCTCGGTCGGGCACGCATCGCCACTGCACGCGGCCAGCTGCACCGGCTCGTGCTTGGCGAGCATGCGCGCGGCCAGGTGACGCTGGGCCCAGAGGCGCGGCAGGTAGCCGGCGTTCGTGGCCGCACCGTTCAGCACCACGCGCTGGCTCCACGGCTGACCGTCGACGGTGCCCGTGAGCTGGAGCGCGGCCGCCCGGGCCGTCCCGTCGAGCTTGCCGACGACCTCGAGCTCCTCGCCGTCGCCGAGCTGCGAGCGGCCCAGGTACACGTTCGCCGGAAGGGCCGTGCCGTTGCCATCGACGAGCGTCGCGGCGAGTCCGACGACACGCGTGGTATGGAGCGCGGCCACGAGGTCGAAGGCGCGCCAGCCCACGTCGTCGGCGAGGTCGATCGTCGTCGAGTAACCATCCGTGGCCGCGGCGAGGGCCGCGAGGGTCTGCGTGTCGGGGCCATCGCCGATGCCGACCCCGATGAACTTCGCCTTGCCGCGGAGCTGGGTGCGCAGCGACTCGAGGTCGCGCGCGCCCGCCGTGATGACGCCGTCGCCGAGGTACACGACCATCGCGTCATCGGGGGCGACGCCGGCCAGGAGCTCCGTCGCCTTCGCGAGAGCCGCGGCCACGTCGGTCGCTCCCACGCCCCCTTCCGCCGTGAGCGCGGTCCGCACCGCACGGCGATCCACGGCGTCGACGCGCGTCAGCGGCAGCGCCACGCGAGGCGCCGTGTCGAACGCCACGACGGCGACGCGATCGGCTTCATCCAGCTCGGTGAGGAAGTTGTCGACGAGATCCGACTGCGCCCGCAGCTCCATCGTGCCGCGCGAGGCGCTCACATCGTCGAGGATGATCCACGTGCGCGGCCGGTACGCCTTCTGCGCCGCCGGCAGCTCGGGCCGGGCGCGCACCAGGAGGTAGGGCCCCTCCGTGGCCACCGTCGCGGTGCGCCGCGTGTCGCGAACATGCAGCACCAGCGAGTCGCCGATGCGTACGCTCTTCTGCGTGTAGGCCACGCGGGCATCGTCGCCCTCGCGCGAGACCTTCACGTCATGGCTCGGCGAGGTGACCTCGCAGTTCGAGCAGCCCGCGATCCGCACCGCGAAGTCGAGCTCGCCGACCGGCTGATCCACCTCGGGCAGCGGCACCGTCACGGTGTAGTCGTCGTAGAGCTTCGGGAGGCTCTGCGTGTACGCGAGCAACAGGCGCTTGTCCTGGCGCGGGGGCAGCGGATAGACGCGCAGGTTCAGGCGTCCGGTCCCGGCCCACTCGAGCAGCGCGGGATCGAGGCGGCGATAGACGACGTCCTCGTAGATCCGGCGCGCGGCCATGCGTTCGACCACGGCGCTCTCCGTGAGCGTGCCGTTCACGTACATCGCGAGGCGCTGCAGGGCCGCGTCGGGCGGAATCGCGAAGCGATACATGCCCTCCATCACCTGCGGCGCGGGGTTGTGGAACGTCTGATCGAGCGCGACGCGCGCGACCTGATCTTCGACGACGACGTCGACGGTCAGCTTCGCGATCGGCAGCGGCGACTCGGGCACGTGCGGGTTGTTCGGCTCGCGCGCGAACAGCGTCCCGTTCCGGATCGGCTGCACGTCTGCTTCCGCCTTGCGGCGGGCCTGCTTCGCCCACGACACGAGGCTCGACAGGCGCGGCGCCGGCCCGCGGCTCGGTGGGCGCCCTGGCTCGGCGATGCCCTGCTCGCCCGCATGGAGCGTGACCTCGCCATCGCGGCTGGCGAGCTGCACCACGCCGCGCACCACGGCGGCGGTGGTCTTGTCCTTGGCGCCATCGACGAGGAAGCGCGTGCCGATGACCTTGATGGTCCCGCGCGCGGTCTCGACCACGAACTGCCCCTTGCCGGGCGCGACATCGAGGAGCACCGGGCCCTCGACGCGCACGCGCCGGTCCCCGATCACGGCCAGCGTACCGCCCGGGCCCGCCGTCCACGTGGTGCCATCGGCGAGCTGGTTGGCATCCGTGCCCGCGACGACGACGCCGGCGCCCGATCCAGCGCCATCGCCCGGCTTCGAGATCACGAGGGCGGCCGCGGCGGTCGCCACGAGCCCCGCGCCCACCGCGAGCAGTGGTATGCGCAGCTTGCTCCGCGCGGCCGTCGGCTGCCCGTGCGTGTGCTGGAGCTCGGCGCGAATGCGTGTCCGGGCCGCTGCACTGATGCGCGGCGTCTCGCCGCCCGACTCCAGCAGCGTGGAGACATTGCGCTCGAGGACCTGGTCGTCGGGAAGCTTCGTCATGGGGACACCTCGGAGAACGAGACAGAGAGGGTCGCGAACGTGTCGCGGAAGGCGCGGCGGGCGCGCGCGAGGAGAGACTTGGTGGCGCCGACGGAGATGCCGAGCTCACCCGCGAGGGTCTCGAGGCTCTCGCCATCGACATACTTGCGCGTCAGCACCGACCGGTACTGCTCGGGCAGATTCGCGACGGCCATGTGCACGAGGTCGCGGGTCTCGGCGCGTTCCAGCACCTCGCCCGGCAGCGGTAGCTCGGCCATCGCCGCGAACGTCTGCGCGAGCGTCGCGTCGATCCGTTCCCAGGTCGCCGCCAGGTTGTCGCTCCGCTTGTGGGCCTTCAGGTGGTCGCGAATGACGTTGCGCGACAGGACGGTGAGCCAGCTCCCGACCGAGCCGCGGTCGGGGTCGTAGTCGGCCTTGCGCGACAGCGCGTTCGCGAACGTCTCCTGGACGACATCCTCGGCCAGGGAGGCGTCACGGCCGACCCGGTAGAAGACGAACGTGTACAGGGCGTCCACATGGGCGTCGTAGAAGCGCCCGATCGCGTCGCGATCGCCCGCCTGAGCCGCGCGCAAGTCGCCGCCTCCACCTCGCCGAAATAACCGTGCGAACAAGGGCATCAACCTCTCCTGTCATCCCGCCCGCCCGAGGTGTCGGGGCCTTGGACACGATTGTGGTGCCGGGCAACGGTTTCAGGGGGATACTGGTCATATTCGCGTGCGACCGCTCCACCTCGGGATCGGCCTGTCGGTCGTGGTCCACGGCCTCGCGGTCGCATACGCGGTCACCCACGCCCCGGTCCACCCGGACCGCGAGCTCGAAGCTCCACCCGCGCCCCTCGCGCTGGTCGAGCCGACGCCCATCGAGATCGTCTTCCTCCCCGCGCCGCCCCCCGACCCGGCACTCCCGACGGCCGCGGTAGTCGCTGGCTCCGCGCCGACGGCCGCGGCCCGATCGCCGCGATCCATCTCGACCGGCCGGTCGGCCACCGAGAGCCCACGTGTCGAGGATCGGCCGCCGGTCGACGGCCCGCCTGCCGTGGACGCGCCGCCCGCGGGGCCACCTCGCCAGAACCCGCTCGCCATGCGCACCGGGCCCCAGCGCCCCGAGCCGGGCTACACCGCCGCCTACGACCTGCCGCCCGGCGCGCCGCCGCCGCCCGAGGTCCCGACGTCCGGCCACCTGCGGCCCGTCGGTGGAGGTCGTCACGAAAGCGACCAGGATGTCTTCACCGTCCACGTCGCCGAGGATGGCTCCGTCGAGATCGAGGACGCGCCCCTGGTGCAGGTCACCCACGTCTTCCCGCTCCCGATCGTCGTCGGACGGTTCGATGTGACCGACATGATCATGCGGGCGCGCGGCGAAGATCCGTATGCCCACCGCAAGCGCGTGATCCTCGATGCGACCCGCGAGGAGCGCTACGAGATGGGCGTCGCGCACAAGAAGAAGCAGTACGCCCGCACGCCGCAGATCGTGCGCAAGAACCTCGCGGTGCTCTTCGCGACGAAGACCGATGCCGCCGAGCTGAAGCAGGCGCTCTTCGAGATGTGGGACGAGTCGATCGATGCCGACGAACCGGGCACCGAGTCGGAGGAGGCGGTCGGCGCCGGCTTCGTCGCGCGCACGCTCGTCCTCGGCGCCATCCTCAAGCACTTCCCCGCCGACAGCGCCGACGCCTACACCGAGCAGGAGCTCGCGGCGTTCAACCGCAAGCGCACTTCGAAGGGCGCGTTCGCTCCGTACGCCGACTGACCCCAGTTTGCTACAACCCCGGAGGTGTCCTCGGTCCCCGGCTTCGACGGCCCGCTCCTCGGCGGCCGCTATCGCCTGGGCCCCAAGCTCGGCAAGGGCTCGCAGGGCGACGTCTTCCTTGCCATCGATATGAAGGCGAAGGGCGCCGACGACCGCGAGGTCATCGTCAAGCGCCTGACTCCCGCGCAGACCTGGAAGTCCTTCGAGCTCTTCGAGCGCGAGGCCAAGGTCCTCTCCCAGCTCCGCCACAGCGGCGTCCCGCGGCACTTCGCATCCCTCGAGGAGCCCCCCGGCACCTTCAACCTCGTCATGCAGCGCGTGCCCGGCGAGAACCTTCGCCAGCTCGCGGCGCGGCGCCGCATCTCCGAGCTCCAGCTCCGCGACATCCTCATCCGCTCGCTCGAGATCCTCGACTACCTCCACACGCGCGTCCCCGCCGTCATCCATCGCGACCTCAAGCCCTCCAACATTGTCCGGTCGCCGGACGGCAAGGTCAGCTTCGTCGACTTCGGCGGCGTCACCGACGCCCGCACCGATCGTGGCTCCACGATCGTCGGCACCTACGGCTACATGGCGCCCGAGCAGCTCCACGGCCAGGCCACGCCCGCCACCGACATCTACGCGCTCGGCGCCACGATGGTCGCCCTCGCCGGCGGCATCGAGCCCGAGGACGTCCCGCGCAAGGGCCTCGCGATGGACCTCGCGAAGCACCTCCCCGCTCTCGATGCCGGCTTCCGCTCCGTCCTCACGCGCATGACGGACCCCGATCCCGACAAGCGCCCGCAGAAGGCGCGCGATGTCGTGGCCCTCCTCGCCGAGTCATCGAAGCTCCAGCTCCCGAAGCCCAACGTCCCGACGACGCGCGCCCTCGAGCGCGTCAAGGCCGCCGGGCCCCCCGCGCGCCGCATCTTCACCGACGTCCCCGAACCCCTCGGCACGTTCCTCCGCCTCGGCGTGCTCGGCTTCGGCGCGTCGGGCTGGCTCGCGATGGCCGCCACGCGCATGAGCCTCTTCGTCGTCATCAGCCTCGCGCAGGTCCTCGCCTTCCCCGCTCGCAAGAACGTGAAGGGCGTCGGCGCCGAGCTCGACAGCATGCTCAGCGAAGGCCAGGGTGGCTTCACCGACATGATGCGCGGCGCGATGGCCCGCCGCTGACTTGGTCGGCTGCGCTCCTGAGGCTCGGTGGTTGTTCACTCGCGCCCTCCCGGAGTTTTGAACGCCAAGTCGCCAGGGACCGCCAAGGTCAGAAGGGTTTCTTGCGCGCTTCGCGCTGCACATAGTGGTTCCACTCGCGACCCCGGAGTTTCACCGCCAAGGCCGCGGAGGACGCCAAGGTCAGAAGGTTTTGGGGCGCGCTTCGCGCGGTCCGCTTGTTGGCCTGCGGCGAGCTCGGTGGTTCGAGATCTGAGTCGCGATGGCCAGCCGTTAGCGAGGCTCGACGATCGCGAGAGCATGCGCGACGCAGCGATCGCAGATGAACACGCGCGGCCCCGTCACGATGGAGCTGCGGTCGGCGCGATGCGCGTCGCAGAAGGAGCAGCGAAACCAGTCCATCGGCCGCGCGTGATCGTCACTAGCGCTTGCGGCGGCGCAGGAGACCGAGGAGGCCGAGCGCGATGAGCGGCGAGGCGGATGCGCCGCCAGTGCTGCAGCCGCCATTGATATCGCCTCCAGCCGGCGTCGGGTCGTCGACGGCGAGGCCGTCATCGGGCTCCTCGGGCTCGCCAGAGTCGCCGGGAACAACGCGGGTCACGCGGACGGCGTCGAAGGCGAGCTGGATGCGATCGGTGCCGGGCTCGCCCGTGTTGTCGCCGAGGTGGATCCACTGGTCACCGCCGGCGGCGAAGTCGATGGTGCCGAGGGACTGCCAGCCGTCGACGGCGGTCTGATCGAGCGTGACCTCGATGCCGACGCCGTTGGCGAGGATGTCGTAGCGAGCCTGCCGGGACTTCGCATAGGCGGCAGGCGTGTGGATCTCGACCTGATAGGAGCCGGCCTCGGCGAGGTGGATGTTCCACTGCGCGAAGTTCGCCTCGGCGAGCGAGGCGGTCGTGTACGTCCAGACGAGGTCGCCGTCGTGGCCGGCGTCGGTGATCGGCCGGAGCGAGGCGGACGGGCCGCCCTTCGTGAAGCACGGATCGCCGTCGTCGATGACGCCGCCCTCGGCAGGGAGCGCGACGCACGATGCCGCGGGGCCGATCGGGCGCGCGAGGGCGAGCAGGTCGTCGCGCGTGCCGTTGAAGCGATTGATGTCGACGCCGCCGGTGGTGATGCCGGCGACCGGGCCCGAGTCGGTGAACTGCCACAGCGCCCAGTCGGTCCACGGGGGCGGGATGTTCGGGCACGGGGCGGTCGTGTACTGGGCGTGCCAGAGGGGCGCGTCGGTGAAGTCGGGGGCGCCGACCTCGTCACGCCAGAAGTAGAAGCCCGTGTAGATGATCGGCTGCATGCCGGTGGCGGCTTTGACGTGCTCGATCCACGCGCGGGCGCGCTGCTGCACGACGGCTTGCGACATGCCGCCCATCGTCTCGATGTCGATCACCGGCGGGAGGTCGCCCGGCTCGAGGGGGCCCATCTTCGCGAGGAGCAGGTCGGCCTGCTCGATCGGATCCTGGTTCGGGCGGAAGTACTGGTAGGCACCACGGAGGATGCCGTTCGCCTTCGCGCCCGCCCAGTTCTGCTCGAACTTCGTGTCGGGGGTGTTGAGGCCGTCTGAGGCGCGGATGAACGCGAACTCGACGCCATCACCGGCGACGGCCGTCCAGTTGATGTCCTGCTGCCAGCGCGAGACGTCGATGCCCTTGACCGTCGGTCCGTCGCCGCAGACGGTCGCCGCCTGCTCGGTGACGGCGAGGTGGGGATCCATATCGGCACCCGTTTGCGGCTCCACACCGCAGGCGCCAACGGCCGAACCCGAGACAGCAATGAACGACCACGCGAGCGCGCGTTTCCCCACGCGCGCGTGGTCAGCAACTAGCTGGCCAACCCAACGCTCACGCAAGTGCGCGATGACACACGCCCCCGCTGCCCACAGCCGTGAGCACTGCCCGCGAAAGGACGCAACCTCTCGATAACAAACGTATACTTAGGTGGGCGAGGAGCGCCAAGCACTCACGTTGGCCCTGATGTAGGACCCATGTGGGCAGGCTCCCGCCACGCCCGTACGGCATACGCCACGAGCGTGACCGCGAGTCCAAGCAGGACGAGGGAGACGAGCGCGTTGATCCACGAGGCGCTGCCGACGGCCGCGACGACCAGCGGACGGAGCTGCATCACCAGCGACGTCACCGTCACCGCCATCACGAAGATCATGGGCACGAGCGTGAACCACACGGGCTTGCGCATGCGCCGCAGCCACACGGAGACAGCGAGCAGCGAGAGGGCGGCCAGGAGCTGGTTCGAGGTGCCGAAGAGCTGCCAGAAGGCGGAGAAGCTGCCCTTCTTGGCGCCGAGGAGAAACGCGAGCGGCACGAGGACGGTGACGCTCGTGGTGACCAGCGCGGTCAGGCGATCGGTGCGCCCCCACAGCTCCTGCAGGATGTAGCGGCCGAGGCGGGTCGCCGAGTCGAGCGTGTCGAAGATGAACGTCGAGAGCGCCATCGCCCCGAACGTGGTGGCGATGTACGGGTCGATGCCGAACAGCTTGTTCAGGAACGCCCCGACGCCCTGCGCGTAGATCGCATTCGGCGCGCCCGGCTTGCCGCCCGTATCGGCGACGATCGCGACCGTCGCCACGGCGATCACCGCCACGAAGCCCTCGAGCAGCATCGCGCCGAAGCCGATCGGGTGGCAGTGCTTCTCGCGATCGATCTGCTTGCTGGTCGTGCCCGAGCAGACGAGCCCGTGGAAGCCGCTGCACGCCCCGCACGCGATCGTCACGAACAGGAACGGAAACAGGCTCGCGCCGTTTGCGGACGTGAAGCCGCGGAAGGCCGGCTGCTGCATCTCGAAGCCGCCGAAGAAGATGCCGAGCGTGCCGACGGCGAGCGCCGCGTACAGCACGAAGCCGCCGAGGTAGCCGCGCGGCTGCAAGAGGAGCCACATCGGCGTCAGCGACGCGACGAAGCAGTACGCCATGATGATGATCACCCACGTCGACCAGTCGAGGACGAGGACCGTCGACAGCTTGGTGCCGAGCCACACGAGCGCGAACGTGGCCGGGACGAAGATCACCGAGAGGAGCCACAGCGGCGGCTTCCACAGTCGCTGGACGACGCCCATCACGAGCGCGAGCCCGAGGTACATCACGCCCGCGATCGCGACGGCGCCTCCCTGGTTGAAGCGGAACGTGAGCCCGGCCGCGTCGCTGTCGCCGGTGACGAACGTGCCCGCCGTGATGTCGACGAAGGCGACGATCACGTAGACGAGGGCGAGCCAGATGAAGATGAGGATCGCGATCCACGCGCGCCGCCCGAGCGAGTGCTTCACGACCTCCGCGATCGACTTGCCCTCGTGGCGCACGCTGGCGACGAGCGTCGTGAAGTCGTGCACCGCGCCGATGAACACGACGCCGATCGCGATCCACAGGAGGGCTGGGCCCCAGCCGAACTGCTGCGTGGCGAGGATGGGCCCGACGATCGGCCCTGCGGCGGCGATGGCGCTGAAGTGCTGGCCGAACAGGTAGAAGGGGTTCGTGGGGACGAAGTCGATCCCGTCCCCGTGCCGATGTGCGGGGGTGTCGGGAGCGTCCGACAGCGCGAATTGCCGCGCGATCAGGCGGCCGTAGAAGCGGTAGCCGAGCACCAGCACGGCGACGACGACCGCGGCGATCACGGGCAGGCTCATGCGCGCGGAAGGCTAACGGAATTCGGGTGGCCGTTGGACGGTTTCCCTGGCAGCATCGATGAACATGGCTGCGGCACGCTCGTCTGCACGTCCCGAAGATCCCCGGGTCGCTTGCTCGCATTGTGGTGGCCTGATCCATCCGATCGCCGGCCGCTGCAAACACTGCAAGGCCGACCTGACGGCCTCGCGCTCCGCTCGCCCGGCCGCCAGCAGTGGGCTGCCGTCGCTGGCACCGGTGAAGCAGGAACCGGCCGTGGTCATCCCGCTGCCGGTGACCGCGCCGAACACGGTCGCGCAGGCGAAGCCGCACGCGGTCGTCACCGTGCCGATCAGCGCCGACGAGTCAAACCCGATCCTCCCGCCCCGTCCGACCGGGCGCATGGAAGCCTCGGGCACCTCCGCGCGCCGCACGACGTGGCCGTACATCGTCATCGGCCTCGCGCTGGCGGCGATCGCGGTGGCGGTGGTGCTCCTCGTGATCCCGAGCGACGCCGCCGCGAAGGACGCCGGGCGCTTCGATCCGCCGCCCGCCCCCGATCGCATGAACACCGATCCGAAGGCCGCGCCGGGTGGACCCACGACCGATCCGTGGAGCGCCGTCCCCGCTCCCGATCCGGGTCCGCTCGCTCAGGGCACCCCCACGCCCGCCCCCGCGAAGCCGAATCCCTTCGCGCCGGCCCCCACGCCGCCGGGCAAGGTGCAGCCGCCCGACATCGACGACCTCGTCATCCCCGATCCGTCGCTCGGGCAGAACCTCCGCAATCCATTCAGCACGAACGGCACGGCGATGATCGTCGCGATGGCGAAGCACGCCTGCGACCGCATGACCGCGTGCTCGAAGGATGCGATCACGTCGGCGACCTGCTCCGCCTTGACGTCGTCCATGGCCAGCGTCGATCCGCCCCCGACCTGCGCGGCCGCGAAGCGTTGCCTCGCGAAGATCGACCAGCTCTCGTGCGACGACCTCGGCAACGACATCGACGACCCGTTCGATGCGTCGTTCCTGTCATCGATGGCGATGAGCGTGCAGGACTGCATGACCGCCATCAGCTGCTGATCGCGACCGGGCCTCGCACCGCTCGGCTGGCAGCCCAGGCGCGGTAGGCTCCGCCCGTGACCATCCCGTTCGAGATCCTGCGCACACCCGCCGCGATGCGCGCCCGCTCCGAGGACCTGCGCCGCGATGGCAAGAAGATCGCGGTCGTCCCGACGATGGGCGCCCTCCACGAAGGACACCTGACGCTGCTCCGCGCCGCGCGGGCCCAGGCCGACATCGTGATCCTCACGATCTTCGTCAACCCGACGCAGTTCGGCCCCCAGGAGGACCTCGCGAAGTATCCCCGCGACGAAGCCGGCGACCTTGCCCTGGCGAAGACCTGCGGCATCGACCTCGCGTACTGCCCGACGGTCGATGCGATGTATCCCGCGGGCGCGCAGACCTTCATCGAGGTCCGCGAGCTCCAGCAGCCGATGTGCGGCGCATCGCGCCCGGGTCACTTCGCGGGCGTGGCCACCGTCGTCGCGAAGCTCTTCCACGCGACCCTGCCGCACATCGCCGTCTTCGGCGAGAAGGACTTCCAGCAGCTCGCGATCCTGCGTCGCATGACGCGCGACCTCGACTTCGGCATCGAGATCGTCGGCGTGCCGATCGTCCGCGAATCGGACGGGGTCGCCCTCTCCTCGCGCAACGCGTACCTCAAGCCCGACGAGCGCGTGGCCGCCCGCGCCCTGTCCGCCGGCCTCGCTGCCGCCGAGGCGAAGTTCAAGGCCGGGGAGCGCACCGCCGAGGCCTTGATCGCCGCCGCCCGCGCGCCCCTGGAGGCGGAAGCCCTCGCCCGCATCGACTACGTCGAGCTGCGTGACGCCACCGAGCTCACCCCGCTGACCACCCTCGCGAGGCCGGCCGTGCTGGCGATCGCCGCCTTCGTCGGGACCACGCGCTTGATCGACAACCGCGTCCTCTCTTGACTCCGAGTCAACAAGCGCCGCATTCTCCGCCCCCGAGGAGGAGACGATGCGAAGCTTCGCGTTCGCGGCGATGGTGCTCGCCGCTTGTGGTGGTGGAATCGAGGGGAGCGGCGACGACGGGGCGCCCACGGATGGCGACCTGGACGGCGGCGACGATGGTCCGCTCGCGCCGGGTGAGTGGCGCATCGACGTCGACCCGTCCTTCGATCGCTTCGTCCCTGCGGGGACGACGACGTGGACCGTCAGCGGCACCGTGCGCTCGAGCGAGCCGCTCGCCGGTGTGGATGTCGCCGGTGCCCCCGCCACGCTGACGGGCGACGCCTTCACCGCCGAGGTGCCCGTCGGGCCAGGCCTGCAGGTGGTTCCGATCGTCGCGCGCGACACCGCGGGCCATGCCCGCCAGGCGCACCGCTCGCTCATCGCCCTGGACTACCTCCCCGAGGGCACGGCGAATCGCGACGCCGCCGCCGTCATCCTCACCGATGCGATCCTCGCAGAGATGTCAGGTGGCCTCACCGGTGACGTCACGAGCGTCGATGTCGCCGGCGAGATCCTCGCGCGCGACATCCTCTCGCAGGACGATCAGTGCGTGACCTGGCCCGTCTCCGCCCGGCAGGGCGCGGTCACCGCCGACCTCGTCCGCGACGACGCCGAGCTCTGGCTCCACATTCGCGTGCCGCAGCTCTACGTCTACTTCGAAGGCCAGTGCCAGGGCCCGCTTCGCCTGATCCCGATCGGCGGCGAGATGGCCGGCAGCCTCGACGTCTGGACCCGTCTCGATGCCCGCGCGCCGACCGACGGCGCCTGCATCACCAGCTTCGATCACACCCCGCCCGCCGTGACCATGCAGGGCTGGCGGTTCGGCGTGTGGGGCCTCGGGGGGCCGCTCCAGAACTGGATCATCCAGCTGTTCAGCGGCAACAAGGCCGACGAAGCCCGCGCCCAGATCGTCACCGAGCTGCGCACGCGCGCCGACGAGCTCCTCACCGAGAAGCTGGCCAACATCTCCGTCTTCGACAACCGCTCGACGCTCTCGCTCCTCGATCGCCCCGTCGACCTCGCGCTCTGCCTCGCCGCGCTCGAGCCGATGGGCGACCAGCTCGTCGCGCGCATCGCCGCCTCCGCGCAGGGCACCGGCACCCTCGCCGCCCCCGGCGCCCCACTCCTGGCCGGCCCTGTCGTCGCGCCCGGCGCCGACGAGCTCGTCCTCGATTCGAACCTCATCGCGCAGTCCCTCTTCTCCGCCTGGCGGGCCGGGGGCGTCGAGCGGCCGAACCTCCAGCAGGTCGAGCTCTCCCTCCTCGAGATCCTGCTCCCGGGCCTCACCGAGCGCTTCCCGGGCGTGACGATGCTCGACGTCAGCATCACCGGCGAGCTCCCGGCCGTCGTGCGCGCCACGCCCGACGTCGACGGCGCCGACCTGCGGGTCGAGCTCGGCGACCTGCGCGTCGACCTCACCGCCGCCGGCGCCCCCGTGCTCACCCTCGGCGTGCACCTGATCCTCGATCTCGATCTCGTCCCCACGGCCGGCACCCTCGTCCCCACGGTGGTGCGCACGACGTCAAAGGTCACCCTCCTCGCCGAGATCATCGATGGCGACGACGAGTCGATCGAGGACCTCGTCGGCGGTCGCATCGCCGCCGCGGCCAGTGATCTCTTGGCCGGCAGCACGATCTCCCTTCCTGCCCTGCCCGGGCTCGGCGTCCCGGCGGATGTCGCGCCTGATGCCGGCGGTCGCTTCGTCCGCGTGCGCTTGCAGTAGCGCCCGTGCCCATGAGGGCCCGCGTGCACGTCGAACCGCGCGCGGTGTCGTGCACGTGACCTCGCGGCTCGATCGCAACTGGTTCGCGGCAGCCGTGTCATGGCGGGACTACATGCACGGCCGCAATAGTAAGGTCGCCCCATGAAGCGCGCGTTGCCGATCGTGGGGGCTCTCGTGGTCGCGCTGCTCGTGGTGTGGTGGTGGCGCGGACGGTCGGGCGATCACGCCACACCATCCTCCCCGATCACGTCGGCGAGCGGCAGCGGTGGAGAAACGAGCGGCGCGGGCCAGGCGGTGATCGTGCGGCCGCGCGTCGATCCCGCGACCGTGCAGCGCGGGGCGCTCGCCGGGACGGTCACGCAGGAGGGCGGCGGGCCGGTCGCGAACGCGCAGGTGTGCGCCTCCGGCCATGCGGCGTCGATCGACGACGAGCTGTTTCGCGAGCCGACCTGCACGACGACGGACGCCGCCGGCACGTACGTCATCGAGAAGCTCTTGCCCGCGAGCTACCACGTCAGTGCCGCGGCGCCGACGTTCCGGCCCGGGCAGTACGCGCAGACGGGCGCCAAGCGCCGGCGTCCGGTCGAGCTGAAGGCGGGCGAGCGCAAGGCGGGCCTCGACATCGTGCTGCGCCCGGGTGGCGTGCAAGTCACGGGCGTCGTCCTGGACCTGACGGGCGGGCCGATCGCGAAGGCGAAGGTGACGAGCACGCGTGGACGGTGGGGCCGCAGCGTGGACGGCCCCCCCGTCGAGACGGACGAGGCCGGGGCCTTCACGTTGTGGGCGGATCCGGGGAGCACGCAGGTCAGCGCCCGCGCGGATGGGTACGCGGACGGAGAGGCGACCGCACGTGCACCAGGCCAGGTCGAGATCCTGCTGACGCCGGAGTCGGCGCTGGCGGGCACGGTCGTGGATGCCAGGACGAACGCACCGATCGCGGGCGCCACCGTGTCGCTGGAGGGCAGCGAGTGGTCGCCCTGGAGCAGCGGGGACACCGCCACGGTGACGACCGACGCCGCGGGCACGTTCCGGATCGCGCGCCTGACCCCTGGTCGCTACTCGGTCTTCGCGAAGGCGGAGCATGGCTACGGGCGGACCGACGGCTCGGTGCTGGTTGGCCTCGGACAGAGCGTCGACGGCATCGTCATCAAGGCCTATCCCGCGTTCCACGTGAGCGGGACGGTGCTGGTCGCGAGCACGAAGGAGCCATGCGAGGCCGCGTGGATCGAGATGATCGATACGAGCCAGAACGAGTCCGCGAACCTCGAGCAGGGCGAGGACAAGGTGTGGCGCGCCGACGGCGTATTGCCCGGCACGTACAGCATCAACGTCGGGTGCGAGGGGAAGCAGTCCCGCGCGAAGTATGCCCCCGTGGTCGTGGCGACGAAGGACGTGACGGGCCTCGTGTGGGAGGTCGACGACGGCGCGACGGTGAAGGGCCGCGTGCTCGATGCGGTCGGCAAGCCGGTCGAAGGCGCGAGTGTGTTCGCGCGCAGCACCGGCGGGGATGCGCGGTCCCGCGCGTCGTACAGCGGCGATCTGAGTGAGCCCGATGGGGCGTACGTGCTCGCGGGCCTGAAGGCGGGCACGTACAAGCTCGAGGTCCTGACCGATGCGGGCGTCGCGCCGACCGAGGGCTACCCGGTGGAGGTGCCGGGACTCGAGACGATCACGAAGGACCTCGTGCTCGCCGCCGGGGGCTCGATCGCGGGCACGGTCACCGACGAGACGGGCAAGCCCGTGGCGAACGCGACGATCATGGCCACGAGCGGCGCTCAGCGCATGCGCTTCAGCGGCCGGGAGAACCGCACCGACGCCGCCGGGGCCTACCGCATCGAGGGCCTGAATCCCGGCACGTACCGCGTGGTCGCGACCCGCGGCTGGCTGCAGCAACTCCGCAAGCCGGGCTCGAACGATGACGCACGCCAGGGCGAGCCGGCGACGGTGAAGGTGAACGCGACCACCACCGTGAACCTCGTCGTCGAGGCGGAGACCGGATCGATCACGGGTATCGTCACCGATACGAAGAACGTGCCGATCACGGACGCGTACGTGACGGCGACGCGCGAGAGCGACGCGGCCGGCTCGACGGCCCAAGGCACGCGCGCCTACGCGCGCTGGTCCGACGACAAGCCGAGTCTGACGGCGACCGACGGGACGTTCACGGTCACGAACCTCTCGCCCGGCAATTACACGCTGCGGGCGTATCGCAAGGGCGGCGGAGAGACCGTGGCCGAGCACGTAGCCGTCGGGGCGACGGGCGTGAAGCTCCCGCTGAAGGCGACGGGCTCGCTCTCGGGCACCGTCACGCGCACGGGCGGCATGCCGCCGCTCGTCAGCGTGGCCGTCTCCGACGCGAAGACCGGTGTGTCGCGCGAGGAGCAGTTCTTCATGACCGACGGCAAGTTCACGATCTCGGACTTGCCTGCTGGTCACTTCAAGGTCTCGGCGAATGCGGCCGGGGGCAACGCGATGATCGAGCTCGATCTCGCCGAGGGCGAGACCAAGACGGGCCTGTCGATCGCGCTGGCTGAATTGCTCACCCTGAAGGGTCGGATCGTCGAGCTCACGACGAAGACCCCCGTGCCCGGCATCCGCGTGATGGCGATGCCATCGCAAGGTGGCGGCTCGTTCTCCTTCTCGATGGGTGATTCCGACGAGGAGGCAGACGCGACGTCAGGCGCCGACGGCAGGTTCACGGTGAAGAAGGCGCCGCCCGGCAAGGTATCGCTCCGCGGCTTCCCGAAGGACTACGGCGAGAGCGAATATGGCTTTCTCTCCGTGACCCGGACCATCTCGGGTACCGGCGTGGTCGACCTCGGCGACCTCACGATCCTGAAGAGGCGCACGAAGCCGGGCGACATCGTCGGTCGCCTGGGCGTGAAATTCAAGCAACAGCCGCCCGACACCGAGGAGGATCAGCGCATCTTCGAGGTCAGCTTCATCGAGCCCGATGGCCCCGCAGCGAAGACGGAGCTCGAGGTCGGCGACATCATCACCAGCATCGATGGCGTCGATATCCGCGGCGAGAACGCGGCGCAGGCGGTCATGCTCATGCGCGCCCCCGTGGGCACGGTTCTCACCCTCGGCCTGGCGCGCAACGCATCCGTCGCGGTCACCCTGGCCGCGCCGTGATTCCACCGCAGCCGCGGTGAGCACCTCGGATCACGAGCCGCGGGCCGCGTGGGCGCACGCCGCGATCTCGTCGCGATAGGCGGTCATCCGCGCTGCATAGGCCTCGCGGTCGACGTCGGGGGTCCAGAACTTCAGCGATCGCGTGTAGGCCGCGAGGGTCGCCAGGCCGCGGTCGGCGCACGCGGCGTCGGGACAGTGACAGATGGCGTCGCGGATCTGGTCCATGCGCCGGCCGATCCGGACCACCTTCTGACGGTCGAGGTCCTCGGACATCGCGTCGAGCTCGAGCTGCAATTCTGCGCGCTGCCTGGCGGTCCAGCGCTTCTCGCACGCCCGGAGCTCCGTCTTGTCGGTGGCCCAGCTGATACATCGGCGGGCCGCGCGGCTCCAGCGGGTCTCGACGCACGTGGCCTCGAACGCAGCCTCCAGCTCCCCGAACTCCGATCGGTCGACCTGCTTGATCGGGGGCTCTGCGGCGACGAGCACGTCGAGCACGTTCTCCGCCGCAGCCCGGCATTCGCGCTGCAAGTGACTCTCGTTGACCGTGCAGCCGGTGGCGATGGAGACCGCCAGGGCGCTGGTCGTGACGATCATCGAGAAGGGAGGTGGCACCTTCACTCGAGACGTCACGCCGCCCGCCGGGACCACGCGCCGCCCGACGATCCGGTCAGCCTCGGCCGAGGGCGCTCAGGCCGCGCGGGCGATGGTGGCCAGCTTGGCCGCCAGCCCGTGGCGATAGAAGCGGCGGAGCTCGGCGAGCATCTCGGGAATCCGCCGGCGCGCGACGAACGTCTGCTCGAGGTAGCTGCTGTAGCGATGCGCGTTGTCGTTGGCGGCGCGATAGCGGTCCTGCTCGTCGCGATCCAGATCGGGCTCGTACAGCGCGTCGCCAAACAGGCGCCGGCGCAACGCCTCCGACTGGCTCGGATCGGTGACGAGCAGGCACGTCACGTACTTGTCGACCTCGGCTTGCAGCTCCAGCTCGAGCTGGGTGATGGGCCGCTCCGCGCGGGCGCACAGCACGGCGTAGATGAAGTGGCTGACGCCTTCGACGACCAGCAAGAAGTCACCGAGGTTGTGATCGCCGAGCTGGCGCGCCGGGTCGTTCGCGGCGAGGTTGGCCAGCGCGTGCGGGTCGATGAAGAGCGCCAGCGCCAGCTCGCCGCCGTGCTCGTGCACGAGGAGCTGCTCGCGGGGACGCCGGGCATCGCCGCCGAGCACGCCATCACGCACGTCGGGCCCCACGACGAAGTCGGCCACATCGACACCGCTGTCGATGCGGTAGAGCGACTCGAGCCCGCGCTGGACGCGAGCCAGCGTGCTCGTCACTACTGGATGACCTTCGTTCCCACGCCCACGATCACGCCCGCGGCCACGAGCTTCTTCTCGATCCACTCGTCGCGCGTACGGAGCCAGATCTCGTAGAGCTTGTTGATGTCGGTCGTCGCGTTCAGCTCCGCGACCTGGACCTTCTTGCGCACGAGGCCGAGCACGTCCACGAAGCGCGGGAACTTCTCCGCGAGCTCTCCATAGATGGTGCTGAGCGAACCGCTCGTTCCCATGGAGCGGGCGAGCTGGCCGTACGCCGACTGGCCGATGCCCACGTAGTAGTCGACATCGACCAGCGAGCGGTTCAGCGACTCGGCGAAGAAGCCTGCGACATAGAGCGACGTGTCGCCTACCGTCTTCAAGGTCTTCACCCGCTCGGCAGTGTCGATCGCCGGTTGGGCCAGTTTGATGCCCAGGGGTTCATCGGTCAGCCGGGCCTTGGTGAAGTCGCCAAGTAGCGAGACCAGGTACCAGCCGGCCGGACCCGAGGCATCCAGCTCTGCAACTTCGAGGGCTTCGGTGACGACCTCGTGGAAGTACTCGTCCACCGAAGCGGCCAATGTGACGTCCATGCTTTGATCTTCAGCCGATCGCCCGGATGATCAAGTTCCCCTCTGATCACACTCGGTTAGAACGGCTCCCGAAACCGGGCGTTCGCCAGCCCCGCCGCCGCTGGACGAGCTGCGTATCCCACCTCCAGATAGATCCGCACTTTCGACCCATTGGGGGGTTGCGCCGGGACCCTACCGGCCTTACAGACGCCGTCGTTAGCAGTCGCTTTGGGTGAGTGCTAACAAAGTTTTTCGCACCCCAGAGGAACCCACCATGAACGTTCGCCCGCTTTCGGACCGCATCCTGGTCACTCGTGTCCCCGAGGTCGAGAAGACCCGCGGTGGCATCATCATCCCCGACTCTGCCAAGGAGCGTCCGCTCGAAGGCAACGTCGTCGCCGTGGGCTCGGGCAAGCGCCTCGAGGACGGCAAGATCGTCGCCCTCGACGTGAAGGCGGGCGACCGGATCCTGTTCGGCAAGTACTCCGGCACCGAGATCAAGGTCGACGGCGTCGAGCACATCATCCTTCGCGAGGACGAGATCCTCGGAATCATCGAGAAGTAAGGAGCGATCACCATGGCTGCAAAAGACATTATTTTTGACGAGAAGGCTCGTAACCGCGTTCTCGCTGGCGTCGACACGCTGGCGAACGCTGTGAAGGTCACCCTCGGCCCGCGCGGCCGCAACGTGGTGATCGAGAAGTCCTGGGGCGCTCCCACGGTCACCAAGGACGGCGTCACCGTCGCCAAGGAGATCGAGCTCGAGAACAAGTTCGAGAACATGGGCGCGCAGATGGTCAAGGAAGTCGCTTCCAAGACGTCTGACAACGCCGGCGATGGCACCACCACCGCGACGGTCCTCGCCCAGTCGATCTACCGCGAGGGCAGCAAGCTCGTCGCGGCCGGTCACAACCCGATGGAGCTGAAGCGCGGCATCGACCTCGCCGTCACGTCGATCATCGAGAGCCTGAAGAAGCTCTCGACGCCGACGAAGGGCAAGGAAGACATCGCGCAGGTCGGCACGATCAGCGCGAATGGCGACACCGAGATCGGCGAGATGATCGCCGAGGCGATGAAGAAGGTCGGCAAGGAAGGCGTCATCACGGTCGAGGAGGCCAAGACGCTCAACTCCGAGCTCGACGTCGTCGAGGGTATGCAGTTCGACCGCGGTTACCTCTCGCCGTACTTCGTGACGGACACCGAGCGGATGACCGTCGCGCTGAACGACGTCTACGTCCTCATCCACGAGCGCAAGATCTCGAACATGAAGGAGCTCCTCCCGGTGCTCGAGCAGGTTGCCAAGCAGGGCAAGCCGCTCCTGATCATCGCCGAGGACGTCGATGGCGAGGCTCTCGCCACGCTCGTCGTGAACAAGCTCCGTGGCACGCTGCAGATCTGCGCCGTCAAGGCGCCGGGCTTCGGTGATCGCCGCAAGGAGATGATGAAGGACATCGCCGTCCTCACCGGCGGCCAGGCCGTGACCGAGGACCTCGGCCTCAAGCTCGAGAACCTCACGCTCGCCGACCTCGGCACCGCGAAGCGCATCACGGTGGACAAGGACAACACGACCATCGTCGATGGCTCCGGCAAGAAGGCGGACATCGAGGCGCGCGTGAAGCACATCCGCGCGCAGGTCGAGGAGACCACCTCCGACTACGACCGCGAGAAGCTCCAGGAGCGCCTCGCGAAGCTCGTGGGCGGCGTCGCCGTCATCAAGGTCGGCGCGGCCACCGAGGTCGAGATGAAGGAGAAGAAGGCCCGCGTCGAAGACGCGCTGCACGCCACGCGCGCGGCCGTCGAAGAGGGCGTCGTCCCCGGCGGCGGCGTCGCGCTCCTGCGCGCGCAGTCGTCCCTCGACGCGCTGAAGCCCTCGGCCGAGCAGGCGTTCGGTGTCTCGATCGTGCGTCGCGCGATCGAGGAGCCGCTCCGCCAGATCTCGGCGAACGCGGGCACCGACGGCTCGATCGTCGTGTCGAAGGTCAAGGAAGGCACGGGCTCGTTCGGCTTCAACGCCGCGACGCTCGAGTACGGTGACCTCGTCAAGGCTGGCGTCATCGACCCGACCAAGGTCGTCCGCACGGCGCTCCAGAACGCGGCCTCGGTCGCGTCGCTCCTCCTGACGACCGAGGCGATGATCGCCGAGCGTCCGAAGAAGGAAGCGGCCGGCGGCGGCGGCGGTGGCGGTCACAGCCACGGCGGCGGCATGGGCGGCATGGGCGGCATGGACTTCTAAAGCAGTCCGACTTCGCTCGAACGGCCTCGGGGGTGACCTCGGGGCCGTTTACGTTTCGGCCTCGCGCCACGTCGGATGCGCGAGCGATACGCCGAGCACGTCACGTAGGCGCGTGTTCGCGATGCGGCGATTCGCCAGCAGCATGCCGGCCACCTCGGGCGACACCGTGGCCGCATCGACGCGCGGCGGGCGCGGGACGCCGATGGCATCGGCGATCGCATCCGCGACGTCGCCGACGGGATCCGGCGCGTCGTCCGCGCAGTTGAACACGCCCCCGATCGAGGCGCGGCCCGCGGCGAGGATCGCGGTGACCAGGTCGTCGACGTGGATCCGGCTGATGTGGGCCCGGCCATCACCGACGATGCGATACGTCCCCGCCCGGATCCGCTCCGCGATGCCGCGGCCCGGGCCGTAGATGCCGGCCGGCCGCAAGATCACGAGCTGGTCCGCAGGCACCACCTCGATCAGCGCGCGCTCCGCGGCGACCCGCGCCGCCCCACTCGCCGTACCTGGCGCGAGCGGCCACGACTCGTCCACCCAGGCCCCTCCCCCCGGTCCGTACACCCCGGTCGACGAGACGTAGACCGTCCGCGGGGTGCCAGCAGCGGCCACGAGCGCGCGCATCTCGTCGCCCGGGGCCGGTCCCGGCGGCGCGAGCACGACGAGAACATCCGCGTCCTGGGGGAGCGCGCCCGGCCGCGACAGATCGAAGGCGAGCGTCGTGACGCCCGGACGGTCGTGCGCGGTGCGGCGCGTGGCCGTGATCTGGTCCCCCGCGGCCTGGAGCGCCGTCACCAGACGCGAGCCCGTGTAGCCACTACCGACGACGAGCCAGTGCACGCCCCGACGGTACACGACCGCGGCGAAGCGCAACGGACGTCCGCCGCGGTGTTACCGTTGCCGCGTGAACGGTACCCTTCGGCACGGGCACGCTGGCATCCCGGTGCAGAGCCTACGCGTGACGGTCGTCGACGGGCCGGACGCGGGCACCATCTGCAACGCCGACGGCGAGAAGCTCACGATCGGTACCGCTGACGGCAACGACCTCGTGCTGCACGACGAGACCGTCTCGCGCTACCACGCGGAGCTGGTCCGCGGGCGCACGGGCGTGAAGGTCGTCGACTGCCGCTCGACGAACGGCACCCGCGCCGGCGAGGTGGTGCTCGGCCAGGGCGAGGTGGCCCCCGGCACGACCCTCACGCTGGGCCGTACGCGCGTGCTGGTGACCGACGGTGACAAGCTCACGCTCGAGGTGCATCCGTCCGATGCCCTCGCCGGGATGCGGGGCCGGTCGCCGGTGATGCGGCGCTTGATGGCCCAGATCACCCGCGCCGCGCAGAGCGATGTCTCGGTGCTGGTCGTCGGCGAATCGGGAACGGGCAAGGAGCTCGTCGCGCGCGGCCTGCACGACCTCGGCCCGCGCGCGCAGAAGCCCTTCGTCGCGGTGGACTGCGGGGCGATGTCGCCGGCGCTGGTGGCGAGCGAGCTGTTCGGGCACGAGCGCGGCGCGTTCACCGGCGCCGACGCGCAGCACATCGGCGCGTTCGAGCGGGCCCACGGCGGCACGCTGTTCCTCGACGAGATCGGCGAGCTGCCGACCGCGCTCCAGGCCAACCTGCTCGGCACGCTCGAGCGGCGGCGCTTCCGGCGCCTGGGGGGGCGCACCGAGATCGCGATCGATGTGCGCGTGGTGAGCGCCACGAATCGCGATCTGCGCGCCGAGGTGAACGCGGGCTCGTTCCGGCTGGACCTGTACTACCGGCTCGCGGTGGTGACCCTCGCCCTGCCCGCGTTGCGCGATCACCTCGATGACATCGAGATCCTCGTCGAGCACTTCCTGAGGGCGGCCGGTCACGCCGGACCGGTGTCGGAGCTCATCTCGGACGCGACGATGAGTACCCTGCGCGAGCACCACTGGCCCGGAAACGTGCGCGAGCTCCGCAACCTCCTCGAGGCGACCCTCGCGATGGGTGAGCCGCCGCCGCTCGAGCGCAGCCCGCCCACCGCCGCGACCGGCGATCCGTTCGCCGCGCTCCTGCCGCTGGACTACAAGGCGGCGCGGCACCAGCTGCTATCGGAGTTCGAGGCGCGCTACTGCGCGGCGCTGCTCGAGCGCGCGAAGGGCAACGTCTCGCGCGCCGCACGCGAAGCGCAGATGGACCGCTCGCACTTGCTCGAGCTGCTCCAGCGCCATCGCCTGAAGTAACGCGTCCCCCCAGGACCCTGGTAGGCGGTACGGACGGCCGCAGCGCGCGGCGCCACGGTCATCGTGTTCCGCCTACGGCCACGGGAAGCTGCCGCCGAGGCGAGCGAGGTTGCTCGTCTGGCGGTTGTGCCGGCGCACCCACCAGCGAAGGCCGGTGAAGTCGTGGCGCTGCGCGATCGCGTCGAGCCCGCTCCGCGGATGCGTCGACGCGTAGTCGCCGATGGTGCTGCCGATGTTCTGGGTGAGCCAGGTGAGGAGCGCGTTCCCCTGGGCTGTCTTCGCTTCCCACGTGCGCAGGGCCGTGGCGGCCGCCGGGTTCTCGGCCATCCAGCTCGCGAAGTTCGCCGCCGCCTTGCCGTGGTTGCGCATCCAGCGCTGCGTCGCCGCGTTCGGTGGCGGCGGGCTCTTCCGCTTGTCGGGGGGCGGACGCTTCGCCGCGGTCACGCCGGCATCCGGCGCGGTCAGGAGCGCGACCGGCGCATCCGGCGTATCCGGCGCGACGACGGGCGGCTCGGGACCGGCTTCGTCGCTCACGGTCACGACCGCATCCCCGGCCGGGACGGCGGCCACCACCTCGGGCTCGCGGAGGCGCCGCACGAGCAGGACCACTCCGATGACCACCGCGAGGCCCACGCCGCCCAGGACCAGGAAGGCCCGCGTGCGAGAAGGCCGCGGCCGCACCGGATTCGGGACCGGCTCGCTCTCCCGGGGCGGAGGCGGGGCCTGACTCGTGACGTGCGCGCTCTCGCGGGACACCAGGCGCTCGGGCCGCGTCGGCGTCGAGACCGTCTCGTTCTCGCGCGGCCCCGCTCCGTCGAGCATCAACGCGAGATCGAGGAGGCCATCGAGCTTGCCCGGCTTCGCGCTCGCCGGCGGCGGCGGGCGGCGGCCCTCGACCGCCTCCACCCATTCGCGGAGCGCCGTGCGCGGATCGACCACGGGGTAGTGCGCGGTGACCGCCGCCAGGGCCGCGACGAGCTCGCGCGTGCTCGCATAGCGCTGGGCTGGGTGGTGGCGCGTGGCTCGCTCGATGATCGCGCGCACGTCGGCCGGCACGTCCGCGGCGAGCTCGAGCTCGGCCCCGTTCGCGACGAGGATCTGCTGGCTCGGACGCTCGAGGGGCGAGGAGCCCGTCAGCATCATGTGCAGCACGCAACCGAGCGAGAAGGCGTCCGAGCGCGCGTCCGTCGCGACGCCCATCATCTGCTCGGGGCTCATGAACCACGGCGTGCCCTTCGTCGTGCCGACGAGCGTGTGCTCCGACTTCGCGTACGCGAAGGCGATACCGAAATCGGTGAGCTTCACGTCACCGGCGCGCGACACGAGGATGTTCGCGGGCGTCACGTCGCGGTGCACGATGCCGAGCGGCTGACCGTTCGCGTCCGTCGCCCCGTGCGCGTGATCGAGGGCATGCCCGACCGCCAGCGCGATGTGCAGCGCGAGCTCGACCGGCAGCGGGCCGCGCGCGAGGAGCGCCCGCACATCGATACCGTCGACGTACTCGAGGACCTGAAACGGCCGCCCCTCGGCGAGGCCGTAGTCGAGGACGGCGACGATGTTGGCGTGATGCAGGTGCGAGGCGATGCGGGCCTCGTCGAGGAACATGCGGTGCGCGCGTTCGGCATCGCCCTCGTGCGGGAGCATGCGCTTCAGCGCGACGCGACGCTCGAAGCCCGCCGCTCCGACCGCGACCGCCTCGAGCACCTCCGCCATGCCCCCGACGCCGATGCGTCTGACGACGCGATACCGGCTGGCGTCCACGCGCCCAGCGTAGCAGGTCCACCACGACGGCTGGAGCCGACACGCTGCAGGCTCGAGCCGACACGTTCTCCCCCGCGCGCCTGGTTTTTCTCTGTGTTTCCGCGAGTTACGCAGCGGCACGGCGGCTGCTCTAGGAGCTGGTCATGTCCAAGCTCACCGCTCTCGTCATGTCCGTTGCCCTCGCCACCCCGATCACCATCGCGTGCGCACGCAACCCGCCGAAGACCAACGTCGGTCACCGCCATCCGAACCTGAACGCGGCGCAGGAGCTCGTGCTGAAGGCGTTCTACAAGGTCGAAGCGGCGCAGAAGGCGAACGAGTACGACCTCGATGGCCACGCCGCGAAGGCGAAGGAGGCGCTGCGCGTCGCGAGTGACGAGCTCAAGCTCGCGGCGCAGGCCGCCAACCGCAAGTGAGGATCACTCCGCAGCGACGCCCTCATCCAGATCCTGGATGCACTCGAGCTGCTTCTGCGCGCTCGCTTGCGTCGGGCGGCCGGTGGTCGGGTCGCACTGGAAGTGGGTCGTGATGCACGCGTAGGTGTCCTGGTTGACCGAGGTCTGAGCCACGTTCGTGTCGTCGACGCGGACGATCTCGCTGTTGCACTGGTCGCGCGCCGCGCCCTCCAGGTGATTGCAGCACTGGCCCTGGACGTCGGTCGCCTTGGCATAGGTGTCACCGCGGCTACCGCCCCCGCATGCCACGAGGAGGGCGGAGGCCAGGAAGGTCACGAACCAGCGTGCCGGGCGGACCACTGTGGTGGGGGTTGTCGTGACGTCGCGTTCACGAATGGCGGTCGCGAGCGCGGGGCGCCACCTCGCCGAAGCGTCCAACTGTGCGTCAGTACATGCGGGCCTAGTCTGCATGACGTCGGGCCTTCGCAATACGGGGGCCAGATCCTGGCCGCGGGTTTGCTACCGAACGCTGGCGATGAGGAGCTTATTCTTGCCGGCGCACGTCGCCGGCTTGCTCGCGCTGGCCGCAGGCTGCGGGGGTCCCCGGTACCAGATGCAGGTGGTCGGTCAGGGCACGGCCCCCGTGCTGGCCCGTTCCGACGCCCCGGTGGCGCCCGATGTCACCACCGCCCCGGGTGGCGGCGGCTTCGCCCTCGAGGCCGGCACCTACGAGGTGAACCTCCACTTCGCGATCCCCCGCGCGCAGGTCATCGACTGGCACGTCCGCTGTGAGGACGGCACGGCCGCCGACGGCTCGGTCGGCGAGACGCTCGAGGCATACAAGGAGCGTCGCGCGCGCGAGCTCCGCGCCGAACGGGATCGCGTGGCCGGCGCGACCTCGGCGGTTGTGGGGGCGTTTGCTCCCCGCGTCGGAGCGGGTACCCGCGGCCCCAATGGCGCGGCGCAGGTCGAGGCGGGCGTGGATGCCAATGCGGTCGGCGGCGCGGCAGCCGCGAACGTCGATGTCGTCGTGCCCGCCTGGGACGTGGGCGGCGGCGCGATCGAAGCCAAGACACGCTTCGCGCTCGATGCTGGCAGCACGTGCGCGATCCACGCGGTCGGAGACGACCAGACGGTCGTCGCGTCCTACCAGCTCGTGAAGCGCCGTGACCTCCACGCCGAACGCGATGAAGCGAATCGGATCGCCGCCGCGGGTGCTGTCGATGTGCGGGGCCGCGTACGCGCGCAGCTGATCGCGCATGGCGCGGAGGAACACCCTGCCCCAGCGCCCGTGGTCGTGGTCGCGCCGCGCGGGTCAGTCGAACACACCGTGGCCATCACCGCTGAGGTGGCCCCCGCGCCCGTCGTCGCCGTCCCGCCCCCGCCGCCCGATCCTCGACGTGATGCGGCGTTCGCGGTGCGCGTGAAGATCCTCTCCAAGCTGCGCGCCGACTACTTCGCGCAGAAGGAGCTCGAAGCCGAGCGCGAGCAGGTCCGCGGCCGGCAACTCGCGGCGCAGGCCGAGATCGATCTGCGCGCCCGCGCGGAGCTCGACGCGAAGCTCACCGCTCGGGCCGCCCTCGAGTCCTCGTGGACCGCCGAGGCCCAGCTCCGGCGCACGCTCATCTTCAAGTGGCTCATCGCCATCGGCGCCGACCCGGACCGTCGCGCGCGACTCGCCGCGGAGGCCGCTGCCAATCAGCAGATCCGGCTCGACGCCGAGGCATCGGCCTCGCTCGAGCTCCAGCGCCGCCGCGATGCCGAGCTCGCGATCCACCAGCAGCGGATCGACGCCGCCCTCGACATCCGACTTCGTCTCCGCGCCCACCTCGTCGCGCGCGGTGCGATCGAGCGGCCGCCGATGCCCGCCCCCATGCCCGAGGATCCGGGCACGCAGCCCTTCGACGGCGCCATCTGGGTCGCCGGCGAGTGGCACTGGACCGGCGCCACCTGGCAGTGGACCGTCGGCGGATGGACCGACGCCGGCACGTTCGCGGATGCAGGCACCGCCGACAATCCGCCGTCACAGGCCGTCGCCCCGGCGTATGTCCCGCCGGTCGTCGAGGGCACGGTCACGGTCGAGGTGCCCACCACCGTCACCGTCGAAGGCTCCGCCGGAACGCCCCCACCCGTGGCGCCCGGCCCGACGGTCGTGGTCCCGGTCGGCATCAGCGTGGAGGTCAATGGCCCGCGCCCCGCGCCTCGCGCGCAGCCGCGCCCCGTCGTGCGCGACCATCGTCAGCCGTCGCCGCGTCCGGTGGTGCGCGATCACCGCAAGCGCTAGGTAGGCCCAGGGCCGCTGGGCCGCACCAGGCCTCCGAACGAGGTCGCTAGCCGCCCTGGCCGGGTTCGATCGTCCCCGCGCACTTGAGCGCCTGCGCGGCCGTCTTCGCCTTGATCATGCAGTCGACCATGTCCTCGTTGTTGGCCGACACGCACTGGGACGTGATCGTCGAGATCTCGCCCTCGAGCTCGGTGTCGAACTCGGTCTGCATCTTCGACCGGGTGTTCGCGCGCTCGGACTCGGGCAGCCGGCTCAACGCCTCTTCCGCCTTCCCCCAGTAGACGAGGGTCGCGTAGTTGCGAGCGGCCTTCTCGCACTTGTCGCGGTCGCCTTTGCACGCAGCAAGGGGCGAGAGGACGAGGGCGAGGACGAGCAGCCGGCGCATGGGCGCGTGGTTACCACGGGGTGAGCGCGAGGCGCAGCGATTTCGATTAGGCTGGTGCGGCATGATGGCGCGCGCGGTGACGCTGCTCGTGCTCGCGGCCGGAACGGCAAACGCGGGCCCGACCACCGTCACGGCCGAGGGTGGCGCGGAGACCGATACCAACGTCGAGCGCGTGGACACCGGGCCCGCCATCGAGAGCGAGCGCACCACCGCTCCCGTCATCCGCCTCGGCGCGCGGGTCGATCACCGCGGCAAGCTCTCCGGAGGCACCTACGCCGTCGCCGCCTCCGCGCTCGCCCGCCTCGTGGCCGGTGGCGACGTGCCCCGCGAGAGCGTCACCCTGCTTGCCGGGGACGCCCGCTACATCCATGCCCTGGGGGCACGCCCCGTCTCGGCCGGCCTGTCGTTCGCGGGCGCCGATGCCCTGCCCGTCGCGAGCGACCTCGGCGCGCGCACGTTTCGCACCGCCGGTGCGAACGCCATCCTCATCCTGCGCGGCGAGGCCGCCGCCGGCCGCACGCTCACGCTTACCGCGGGCCTCCGGATGTTTCAGTACAAACCAAATCCGCAGTTCGACTGGTTTGGTCCGGCGGCGACCGCGCGGCTCGACTTGCCGCTCTGGCACACGGAAGAGGACGAGAGCAGCCTCGAGCTGTCGGCGACGTTTGGCTTCGAAGCGCGTGCCTACGAGAGCGCGGCCCTCGCCAGTGCGTGCGCGCCCGACGCCGAGCCCAGCCCGGATTGCTTCGCCGCCACGACGCAAGCTCGCCACGATCGCTTCCAGCGCGCCAGCATCGACCTCACCTACACGGGGCCCATCGTCGCCGCCGTCGGCTATCTCCTGACCGTCATCGACTCGAACAGCTTCGGCCAGTCCATCGTGCGCCATCGCATCCAGGCGGCCGCCACCATCGGGCTACCCGCCAAGCTCATCGGGTCGGTGCTCGCCACGCTCCAGATCGACCAGTACTTCGATGGCCTGCTCCTCCAGAAGGATCTGCAGTTCCAGGAGTTCACCTCGCTCGACGACGTGAACCGCAGCTCCGTCCAGCTCCGCGTCGCCCGCACGCTCTCCGACGCGTGGTCCGCGGAGGCGCGCGCCGCGCTCTGGCGCGACTTCGGCAGCGACACGATGTTCACGTCGTACCGGCGCGAGCTCGTGTACCTGGGCGTCGTCTTCTCGCACTGAGCTCCAGAGTTCGCCGCCCCCGGTCCGGCCCGCTCGCGCCCGGAGTTTTGACGCCAAGACGCCAAGACGCCAAGACGCCAAGACGCCAAGACGCCATCGACGCCAAGGTCAGAAGTTTTCAGGGGCGCTTCCGCGCCGCAGAGGCAATGTCCGGCTTTCGGACAACCACAACTCGGCGGTTGCAAGCACGGACTGTGCCCTTCCGAAAAAATCTCCTTGGCGTCTATGGCGTCTTGGCGTTGAAAATTCTTCGGCACCGGCACCGGCACCGGCACCGGCACCGGCACCGGCACCGGCACCGGCACGGACACGCCATAGCGAGCGACAGTCACCGGCCCGCGGAACGAGCTACTGCTTCCGGAGCTGCTTCGCGCGCGCCTCGATCTCCTGGCGCTTCTTCTTCAGCCGCTCGAGCTGCTTGGCGACGGACTCCTTGGCGGCCTTGGCCGCCTTCGCACGCGTGGCTGGGTCGCCGGAGCGCTGGGCGCGATCGAGGGACTCCATCGTGGTCGCGTCGACGACCTCGGCGAGCTCGACGCGGACGTCGGACTCGTTGAAGGACTCGCTCTGCGGCGTGGCGGGATCGGCGGGCGGGCCACCATTCGCATCCTCGGGGCCCGCGGTGGGCTGCTGATCATCCGCGGCCTCGCGACCGCCTCCCGACGACGAGCCCGTGTTCCCGCGGCGCGGGAGGTCGTCATCGCGGTTGGCGACTTCCTTCGTGCGGTCGTGCTCCTTGCGGAGGCCGGCCCGGCGCTCGAGCTCGGCGGCCTGCGCCTCGAGCTGCTTCACCTGACGGCCGAGCTCGGCTTCGGCTTCCTTGAGCGCGAGCGCCTGCTGGTCGAGCTCCTCGGGATCCGCGAGCGGATCGATCTCGGTCTCGGGGAGGACGATCTTCTTCACCTTCCGGGCCGCCGGCGCGTACTGGGAGCGAATCTTCGCGAGCTGCTGCGCGCGCGCGTTCGAGGCTCCGGCCGTGAGCTCGGCGTCGATGGCGGCGACGAGCTGCTTCTTCGCGACCGCGAGCTTGGTCTTCGCGGCGGCGAGCTCCTTGTCGAGGGCGGCGAGCTCCTTGGCGGTCTCGGTGGCGGTGGCGAGCTGCGACCGGAGCTCGCGGTCACGGCGCCAGGAGGCGCGCTGCTGCTTGAGGCGGTCGACGACCTTGAGCTCGCCGTCGTAGCGGGCCTTGAGCGCGGCCTGCGCGGACGACTTCTCGCTGACGAGCTTGGTGGCGTTGGCCGCAGCGGTCAGCGCCTTCTGGGTCGCAGTGGACGCCTGCTGAGCCGGCGTCGACGTCGTCGGGGTAGCCGGGGCGGACTGCGCCCAGGCCATGGCCGGGGCCATGGCGAGGACGAGTGCGATCACCCAGCGAGTCATGGTCCGAGCTATTAGCACCCCATGTGCCACGTTTAACCGGCTGGATCTACGCGGGTATGAGCCCGCCCACACCACTGAAAGTGTGCCCGTTTGGGCCCAGGATCTCAGTTTTTCGAGGATCCCGCTCCAACGAGAAACTTGAGGGCCGCGGCCACGGTGGCAGCGATCGCGGCCAGGGGCTCCTCGCCCGGGCGCTCCCAGACCAGGTAGTCGCGGGCCTCGGCGTCGACGATCGCGTGGAAGCGAAAGCTGCGGAGCCGGTACCCACCGGCCAGGGCGATCGAGCCATCCAGGTCGCCGTCGTTCGCCAGGCCGTCCTCGAGCGGACGGCCATAGCGCGTCATCACGCGGTCGACGGCGAGGATTGGCAGGACTCCCTGGACGCCATCGTCGTCCGCCACCAGGAGCGCGGCGCCGTCAGCGCTCGGCTCGGCCCAGGTCCGGGCATGCGAGCTATCAGGCCTTATCCGTTCGGCGAGGACCAGCACGGACCCGACTCTACGCTACAGTCGAGCCGATGCGGATGGCTCTGCTCGTCGCGCTGGCGGCATGCGGTGGCTCGCAACTACGCGACCCCGAGGCTGCTGATCTCGCGGAGCATTTGCCCGCAACGCTCGAGGCCGCGAAGGCCAAGACCGGTGACCCGCGCACGATCTCGGTGCGCATCTACGCCGACACGGTGACCCGCGTCCGCGCGGGGTGGAAGGAAGAGATCACCGATCAGCTCGACTACGCGAGTCAGTTCCTGACGCCGTTCGTGGGCGCGCAGATCAAGGTCGACGAGATCAAGGACTGGGACTACGTCGGCGAAGCGGTGCCCGCCCTGCGGGCGCTGTCCGAGCTCGATCCGGGTGACGGCGTCCAGTGGGTCATCGGCTACATCGCGCCGCTCGAGCGCGCGACGTCGGTGTTCTCCGAGCTCACCGTCACCGAGCCCCTCGCGAAGCACATCGTGATTCGCGGCTGGGCCGAGGACCCCGAGCGCGAGTCCCTCGCGACGACCCTTCCGGACATGAGCGAGACGGCACGGACGGAGGTGCTCGGCGCCCATCGCCGGCACAAGCAGACGGTGATCCTCGTGCGGTCCCTCGCCATCACCCTCGGCGCGATTCCCGAGCTCGACTCCGAGTCGATCCTCCATCCCCAGTACGCGCCGAAGTTGCACAGCTTTGCCGACCGCAACCGCGAGCTCGTCGAGCTGGCGCTCCGGGAGCGTCTCGGCGGGGGCACGAATGTCACGGTCGCGAAGGCGCTGCTCGAGTCCATCGAGAAGACCGACTGGGGTGGCTGGATGCCGGCCGACAAGGAGGACCTCGTCACGCGGCTGAACACCATCGTCGACGCGACGAAGTCCGGCCGCACTGCGGTCGGCGTGCCGCCGGCGGCGGTGCAACAGTTCGAGCGGATCGAGCTGCTCGCCCGCCAGGGCAAGATCCCCGATGCCCTCGCCGAGCTAGACAACCTGCTCGCGGCGTTCCCGGGCAACGCGACGATGCACCAGATGCGGTGCCAGCTACACATCATGGCGCCGGGCGTGAAGGATCCGGCGACGCTCACCGCGTGCGCGAAGGTCTCGGAGCTGGCCCCGGGTGATCCGGGCGTGCATCTGCTCCTCGCGGACGCGTTCTCCAAGGTGGATGACGTCGCCAGCACGCGTGCGCAGCTGCTCCTCGTCGCGCAGAAGATCCCGAACCTCCCGGCGGGTGGTCCGGACGTGTGGCGCGCCGTGATCTCGCTCTACCAGCGCATGGGAGCTCTGACGTGGACCGAGGAGGCGCTCACGGCGGCCGGGCTCGAGCAGGATCCGATCGCCATCGAGGTCACGCAGAAGCGGGCGCGTTACGGCGTGCCCAAAGGCATGAAGATCAAGCCCGAGGAGGAAGCGCTCCTCGTGGCGGCGGTGCGCGGCGCGCTCGACCAGATCTATGCGAACAAGTCGGCGGAGGCCGGCAGGACGCTCGATGCCGCCGAGAAGCGGTGGCCAGGCGCGGCGGGGCTCGCGGCGGCGCGGTGCGACCTGCACCTGCGCGCGGACAAGCTTCCCGAGGCCAAGGCGGCGTGCGCGAAGGCGCTGAAGACCGATCCGAACGAGTCGTGGGCGCTCTACCTCTCGGGGGTGATCGCGCTCCGCGATGCGAGCGGCACCAAGGCCGGCATCGCCAAGCTCGAGGCAGCGATCAAGGTCGACCCCGACCTCGGCCAGGCCTGGCGCACCCTCGCGAAGGCGTACGCCCGGGCCAAGAACCAGGCGGCCCTCGAGAAGCTCGCCGCTGACTATCAGGCGCGGTTCGGCTCGCCGCTCCCTACGCAATGAGCTTTCTGCGGCGCATGTTCTCGAGCGACTACCGCGCGGCCGTCGCCGCCGAGGCCGCGGGGAACGTCGACGCCGCCGCGGAGCGCTATGGGCTCGCGGGCGAGCACGCCGCCGCCGTACGCATGCATCTCGCCCGGGCGGCGCGCGCCCCGAGCCGCAACGCCGAGCTCGCCGCTCTCCGCGATGCCCTGCGCTGGGCCGCCGAGGATCCGGAGCTCATCAAGCGGGCGTCGGCCGCGCTCGGCAAGGCCCTGTGGGAAGCGGCGAAGGCAGAGGGCATCGCCACGGAGCGCGATCGGGCGCGGGTGCGCGAAGCGTCGGCGCTCCTCGTGGCCGGCGACGACCACCTCACGGCCGGCATGGCGCTCGAGGCGATCGGCGATCACCTCGGCGCGGCGAACGCGTACTCGGCGGGCGGCCTCGTCGAGAAGATGGAAGTCGCCCTCTCCGCCGACGACGCCGCTCAGAGCGCGGCGCGCGAGGAGAAGGATGCATTCGCCGGCTACGAGACTGCGATGCGGGTCGGTCGCCGCGACGATGCGCGCTCCGAGCTCGTCCGGGCCATCGCCGCCGGCGCCGCCGCGAGCGAGTACCGGCGCTTGCTCGATCAGCTCGACACGCAGCTCCTCTCGGCCGGGCGCGTGGAGCTGCGGCGCCGCGGCAAGCCAGCCATCGTCGTGTGCGCCGCCGACAAGCTGGTGCTCGGCCGCGATCAGCTCTGCGATCTCATGCTGCGCGCCGGTGGCGTCTCGCGGCAGCACGCCGAGATCGAGATCGTGAACGGCGCCTTCGTGCTGCGCGATCTCGACTCGCGCAACGGGACGACGCTCGCCGGCATGCCGCTCGCCGGACGCGTCCCGCTCGCCGGCAAGGGTCGCTTCGGCCTCGGCGACGACTGCCAGCTCGACTTCGAGCTCGCGGGCGGTGTGCTGATCATCCGGGCCAACAACGGCCTCGATCGCGGCGCGGTGCTCATCGCGGGCACCGAAGGCAGTCCCATCGACCTCGCGCCGTCGGACCTCGTCCTCGACCTGCTCTTCCATCGCGGGCGGCCGCTGCTCGGGCGCGGCGCCGCGAAGTCGGTCGCCTTCAACGCCGAGCCGCTCGGCGACGTGCGCGTACAGCTCATCCGCGGCGACCGCCTCGTCGTCGATGGTGACGAGATCGAAGTGGCCTGATGGGCATCTGGAACAAGCTCTTCGGTGGAGGCAAGAAGGCGCCGCCACCGCCGGCCCTGCCGGCGGCGCCCGAGCCGAAGCACCTCGGCAGCGAGGACGAGGCGTTCCTGGCCGTGCTCGTCGATGACCTGGCCGCGGGCCGGCGCCGCGACGAGGTCAGCTCGCCCGACGTGCTGAAGCGCATCGACGGCGTATGGGGCTCGGGCCACGAGCGCCTCGCGATCGAATGGATGGAAAAGCTGCTCTCTGTCCCCGAGGTGCCCGCCACCGCCACCGCCCCGCTGCGAGCGCAGCTCGTCGAACGCTACGAGCAGCGCGGCGAGCTCGACTCCGCCATCGCTCACCTCGAGGGCCTCATCACCGATCCGCGCTACTCGCTCCGGGCGCACTACCTGCTCGCCGAGCACGCCCGCCGTCGAGGCGACGCCGAGCGCGCGCTCCGCCACTACGAGGCCGTGCTCGGTCGCGACGTCGACTACCCGAACGTGCGCGTACGCGTCGAGCGCCTGCGGCAGCAGGTCGGGCGCGCGGCCCCGGTCGCCGGTGAGACGATCGCCGCCGGCGACGTCGCTGGTATCACCGCCGGGGCCCGCTATCGCCTGGTGCGCGAGCTCGGCCGCGGCGCGACGGGCGTCGTGTACCTCGCGCGCGACATGGAGCTCGAGCGCGACGTCGCCGTGAAGCTCTTGCACCCCCACCTCGCGAGCACCGAGCGCGCCGACCAGCTCGCTCGCTTCTTCCACGAGGCCCGCGTGATGGCGTCGCTGCGCCACCCGAACGTCGTCGCCGTCCTCGATCTCGACGAAGCCTCGCGCCGCATCGTGATGGAGCTCGCCGCCGGCGGCACCCTCAAGGACGTCCTCCGCGAGCGGGGTCCGCGTCCGCTCCGCCGCGCCATCGAGCGTCACGGTCAGGTGCTGTCCGCCCTCGCCGCGGCCCACAAGCGCGGCATCGTGCACTGCGACCTCAAGCCCGCCAACCTCATGTTTCGCCGCGACGTCGATCTGCCGGGCGTCGAGGTCATGCTCGGCGACTTCGGAGTCGCCCACCTCCCCGACGAAGCGGGCCGCGCCTCGGCGAGCCCCGACCAGCGCCCCAAGGCGATCGAGGCCATCGGCACGATCGCCTACATGTCTCCCGAGCAGCGCCGCGGCGAGGTCTCACCTGCCGCCGACGTCTACGCGTCCGCCGTCGTCCTCTTCGAGAACCTCATGGCCCGCACGCCGTGGTCGCGCGAGGTGCTGATGTCCGGCGCGCGCAAGGCGGAAGACTTCCTCCTGCCGCCCGAGATCCTCGCAAGCGCCCCGTCGGTCGCCGACGACATCCAGGCGCACCTCCTGCGCATCGGCGATCCGGATCCGTCCCGCCGCCCGACGACGGCGCAGGCCCTCGCCGTCTCGCAGCGCCTCCGCGAGCGCTTGATCGCCTCGTCCTAGCTAGCTAGATCGGGTAGAGGGTCCCCAGGTTAGACGGGCGTCGCTTTGAGGGCGGCCTTGCCGTCCTTCACGTAGACGGTGAACTTCACCTCGGTGCAGCCGGTCTTGGCCTTGAGGTCATCGCGGTTGCGCACGAGCTTGTCGGCGAACTTCTCGAAGGTCAGGCCCGACGTCTGCTCGTTGCAGGCCTGCTTCATCGCGATGAACTGGTCGTAGACCTCTTTGAAGTACGGATCGTAGCCCCCAGCCGGAGGCGGCGGCGTGGGCGCCGCGCCGACGGTCGATGGCTCGGCGTTGCCACCGAGGATGTCGTCGTCGAGGCGCAGCGGCGGCGGCGCCTTCTGCACGGCCATCGGCCCCGTCTGCGGTGGCGGCGGTAGCGGCGGCTTGGGCGGCGGCGGGGCCGCGACGGGCGCAGCCCCCCCACCGACGCCTGGCTGCGTACCGATGTTCTTGAACGAGACCGGTGGCGGGGTCTTGGCGGTGGCGGCGGGCGGCACGACGGGCGTGCCACGAGCGGGACTGCTCCCCGAATCACCGAAGCGGAACTCGCTCGGTGGCGGCGGCGTGGCTGGGCCCGCGCCCCCCGGGCGCACGCTCGGCAACGCGGTCGCGAGGAGGTCGATCGTGCCGAGGCTGCCCTCGGGCGCGGGGCCCAGGAGCTGATCGAGATCCTTCTTGGCCGTCTTCGCCTCGCGGCCGAGCTTGTCGATGTGAATGTTCACGCTGCGCGCGATCGATCCGAACTTGCCCGGATGCGCGTCCTCGGCGAGCCGCTCCGTCTCGCCCTTCGCGAGCTTGACGACGTCCGCCGTGAGGCGACGCAGCGGCCGGTCCGTCTCGACGAGCATGAGTCCGATGCCGATCGCCAGCGCGAGCACGAAGCCGCCCCCGACGAGCACCCACGGGAAGTCGCCCGTCAGGTCGTCCTTGGTCAGGCGCTTGAACGTGCCGAGGAACCCCGGGTCGACCGGCTGGGCCGCGAAGATCGTGAAGTAGCCCTGCTTGGTCGCCGCCTCGCCGGGGAGCCGCGCCACGATCGCGGTGATGTTCTCCTTGCCGGCGCGCACGGGCGTCGGCTTGCTCGCCTGACAGTCACGCGCCGGGTCGCCGCTCGAGAGCGCGCCGATCGCCTTCTGCATCGTCGCCTTGTCGAACGACACCGAGCGGCTCTGCGCGACGGGCTCGCCCGCGAGGTAGAAGCCCACGTCGACGCCCACCGACCCGGCGAGCTTCTGCGCGAGCTCGTTCGTCACCTTGTGACCGAGCAGCACGGCGCCGACATACTCGACCGTCGCATCGCGCTTGATCACCGGCGACGCGGCCACGAAGTACATCGAGTTGTTGAAGACCCAGATGTCGTCGCGGAGGTAGCCCGCGAGCGCATCGTCGACGAGCGGACGGCCCGCAAGCGTGTCGCCGTACTCGTCCTGGTCGATGTTCACGTTCGCGACCACGCGGCCCCGTCGGTCGAGCAGGATCGCGAAGTCGGGCTTGCGGCCCTCGATCGTCTTCACGACCTCCTCGCCGACCGAGCGCACTTGCTTCATGCGCACGTCGTCCAGCTTCTCGGCCGCCGACGCGGTCTCCAGCGCCGAGACCACGGTGCCGGTGCGCGCGAATGCCCCGGTCACCTCGACGCGATTGCGCGCGTCGTCGGTCAACAGAATGTCGACGACGTCGCACGCCACGCCGAGGCGGCGCTGCTCCTCGGTCGCCTGGGCCCGGGCCGCGGGACGCGGCAACGCAAGCGCGAGCGCCAGCGCCGCCGTGGCCGCGAGCGCGATGAGAAAGAACCAGATCTTGGACCAGAACACCGCTGCCTCACTTCTTCAGCGGGTAGCCCGCCGGGATCTTCACGGTGACCTCCGCCTTGCCCTTCGCCGGCACGACGACCTGCTGCTCCGGCTGATCGATCCAGCCGGTGCCGTAGAACACCTGCAGCTTGTAGGTCCCCTCCGGCACCTCGCCCAGATCGAACTTCCCGGCCGCATCCACCGTCGCGAAGTACGGCGACGCCACCACCACGACCGTCCCCTTCAGGTGCGGCGCATCGCTGTCGCCCACCTCGATGAGGCCCGCCGCATCCACCCGGAACGACCGCACGCCACTGGGATTGAGCGGCCCGCCCTCGATCAGCTTCGGCTGGCCCTTGGCCACCAGGCTCCGCGGCGTTCGCGATGTGTTCTTGATCTCGACCTTCGCACCGACCTGCGCGCCGATGACCGGCTTCGCGAACGACTCACCGACGAGTTCCCACACGACCTGCACGGGCGTGCCTCCTGCGGGCGGGGGCCCCTCGAGCACGACCAGCATCTGCGGGGTGGTCGCCACCGGCTTCACGGGAGCGAGTGGATTCTCGACGCGGTCGAGGAACCCCTTGTTCGACACGGCGGCGCGTGCGGGAGCGGCCGGTACTTCGACCTTCCCCGCGACTCCACCGGCCATCGCCGTGCCCGCTCCGAGCGCGAGAACCAGGTACGCGGGTGCAATGACCCGAGGCGGCAACCCCATGGGACGGAAGCGTAAAACCCCCGTCGCACCAACACAACGTCCGCCCCGGCGATAGTGAGCAACCCCGGTCGGAAGGCGGCGATAGGCAGCCCCATGTCGGTCGCGCTCGGGTTCCGTCCGCTCACGCCGCTGACGGCCGCGGCGCTGCTGGCCGGCGGGGTCGCACTCGGCACTGCGGCGACCGGCCGCATCGACCCGGTGGACGCGGCGCTCGGCGGCGAGGCCACGCGGCTCTATGCGCTCGGCGGCCTGGCGATGCTCGGCGCGTGGCGGATCGCAGCGATGCGGGTGGCCGCCATCCCGGTCGCGCTCGTGCTCGTCGGCCTCGCACGCGGGATCATCGCCCCGGTCGTCGTTCCGGCGACGGCCACGCCCGACGACCGCA